>CAIKBD010000481.1 GCA_903825565.1 uncultured Anaerolineales bacterium
CGTCTGCGCGGACGCGACGTGAAAGAAATTCTGCGCCAAGTGATCGAGTCCGTGCCGGTGCCGGTCGAGCAGTGAGCCAAACATGCCAAACGCGCCAAACGCGCCGAAATCTATTTGGCTGATTTGGCAAATTTGGCATTTTGGCATTTTGGCATTTTGGCACATTTGATCCCCAATGTTTAACGAATCCTGGTTGCACATTGCAATTCTGATGCTCGCGCTCGGCGTGGCATTGCAATCGAATCCACTGATCGTCACCGCGACGCTCCTGCTCACGATCATTCCGATCGCGTGGGCGTGGAATCGCGTCGCGTTGTGGCGCGTCACGTACGAACGCGTGTTGAGCGAGCATCGCGTTTTCGTCGGCGAGACGGTTGACCTGAGTGTGCGTGTCAACAATCGCAAACTTTTGCCGCTCGTCTGGATCAAGGTAGACGACCGCTTCCCGACCGCGTTGCCGATCAACAAAACGCTCGAACCCTCGCACATTCCGCTCACCGGTTTTCTTACGCAACGCGCCGCGCTCGGCGCATTCGAGCGCGCGCGTTGGCAATACGCGATCCGGTGCGCCCAGCGCGGCTTTTACGCGCTGGGACCGGCGCGGCTCAAATCCGGCGATCTGTTCGGCTTGTTCGAACAAACCCGCGAGAGTCCACACGCGGATCGCCTGATCGTATATCCGCGCGTCGCGCCAATGGCGGACTGGGGCTTGCCGCCCAAGGATCCGCTCGGCGATGCGAAAGCGCGCGTGCCACTGTTCGACGACACAACACGCCCGCGCGGCGTCCGCGACTACCAACCGAGCGACGCGCCCAAACACATTCACTGGCGCGCCACCGCGCGGCGCGGCGCGCTCCAAGTCAAGGTGTACGAGCCGACGATTGCGTACCAGTGGGTCTTGTTTCTCAACGTCGCCACATTCGCGCACGCGTGGCAAGGCACCGACCCGGAACTGCTCGAACGCGTGATCAGTTTCGCCGCCTCGCTCGCGCATTTTGGCGCGGAACACAAATACGCCGTCGGCTTGATCGCCAACGGCACGTATCCCGAATCGGATCAACGCCTGAAAATTTTGCCCAGCCGCGATCCGAATCACCTGCGCCACATTCTGGAGGCGCTTGCCGCGATCACCTCGTTCGTCGCCACACCGATGGAAACGTTGTTGCGCCACGAAAGCGCGAACCTCGCCTGGGGCGCGACGCTCGTCATGATCACCGGCGTCGTCACCGACGAAATTCTTGCGGAGATGTTACGCTTGCGCCGTGCCGGGCGCCGCCTGGCGCTCGTCTCGCTCGACGCAGCGCGCGCTTGCGACGAAAGCGAATTGGAAGGGATCGTCGTGCGAACGATAGAACGTAAAACGTAAACAGTAAAACGTAAACAGTAATTCCGATTTCCGCTTTACGTTTCACGATTTCCGCTTCACGTTTTACGTTTCACGCTTTCCGCTTTACGTTTTACGTTTGACGCACAACCACACTACGATTATGAAACTGGAAACCTGGAAACGGAAACTCGACATGCGCCGGGAATTTCGCCTCGTGTTGCTCGCCGCGATGGAAACGTGCTGGACGCATACGATTCTGACGATCCTCCTGGGAGTTGCCGGCAGTCGCGTCACGCTGTCGCCGCTGCCGCTGTTCGCCGCGTACTGGCTCGCCCTGATCGTCGGGCGCGTGTTGCCGCAAACGAAAATGCGCTGGCTCGCATTACAGTTCGTCGCGTTCGGCATCGCGCTCGCCACCGTCCTGCTCGTCGTTTTTGCCGAACTGTATTCGGCGCGCGCCGTGTCCGATCTGGGTTGGCTCGCGCACTATGTGTCTGCGCTCTTAACCTGGACGAACAATCGCGGTGCGGAACAAATCATCAGCGCGGGCGCGGTGTACGTGTTCTTGCGTGGACTGGGTTTCGCGCAACGCCCGCTCACACTATGGTTCGTCGGCTATCAGTTTCGGCTCGGCGTGGTTGCGTTTTTGCTTGCACTCTTGTTTGCCGGCTTGACCAAACCTTTTGCGCCCGATTCCGTTTTCGATCCGTCGCCGATCATCTTTTTCTATTTTTTCATTTCGTTGTGCGCCATCGCGTTAGCACGCATCGAAGAAATGGGCGGCGCAATCCGGTACAGCCCGCGCTGGGGCGCGACCATCGCCGGGAGCATCGCCATCGTCCTAATCCTGGGTCTGGTCGCCTTGCAATTTCTCAATCCCGAAACGGTGAAATGGCTGTTCCTGCCGCTCTTGCCGGTGTGGTGGGTGCTCGCCGCGATCTTGCTCGCGCTGGCATTCGTCGGCGGATTTTTCGCCGGGTGGCTCGTGGATCTCCTGCGCCCGCTGTTTGAAAGCATCGCGCGCTTGACCCAGATTTTTCCCCAACAAATGCCGCCTGAATGGCAAGACCAGTTGGACAAGGCGCAAGCCGACGCCAACCTGGGTCTATTCGTCAATTTCGGCAAGACGCTGCTTGTTGCGGCGGCGCTGTTGCTCGTCGGCTACTTGCTCGCGCGCGCACTCAATCGGCGGATGAAACAGATCGAAACCGAGGAATACGCGCGCGAAGCCATCGGGATGGACGAAACTGACGGTCACACGCGCCGCGCCACATCCCACAAGAAAAAATCGCGCTCGCTCGCACAACGCCTCGCCGCCGAAAATATTCGCCGCATCTACGCCGCGCTCGTCGCGCGTGCGGCGCGCGCCGGCTTGCCGCGCCGCCCCGCCGAAACGCCGTACGAGTTTTTGCCGCGCTTGCAAACGCAATGGCAAACCGACACGGACGATCTGCGCGCGATCACCGAGGCGTATGTTGCCGCGCATTACGGCGAACTCGACGCGCCGGTCGAACAAGTCAATCGTGTGCGCGCGGCGTGGGCAAGAATAAAAATTAAAACGCAAAACGTAAAGGTGGTTGGAAAATGAAACTCGTCACCGCCGATCACATGCGCACGCTGGAGCAACGCGCCGATGCCAGCGGCAATGCGTACGCGCAAATGATGGAGCGCGCCGGCAAAGCCGTCGCCGATGCGATCCGCGCACGCGGGGACGCGCGCGAGTATAACGTCCTCGTCCTGGTTGGGCCCGGCAACAACGGCGGCGACGGCTTGGTCTGCGCGCGCTACTTGCGCGACGCCGGCGCGCGCGTGGCGTTGTACTGGTGGAAACGCGTGCCGCGCGCCGACGACGAAAATTATCGCCGGTGCGTCGAACGGCACATTCCAATCACCCGCGCCGAAGACGACCCAGGTTTCGCCGCGCTGAAAAATTTGGCCGCCGAAGCAAACGTGATCGTGGACGCGTTGCTCGGCACCGGCGTCGCGCGCCCCATCGAAGGCATACTGAAAGATTTGCTCGCCGCGCTCCGCGCACGCCTAACCGACCGCGCAACCGATCTCATCCCTTTGCTCCCACTCACCCCGCCGCCGCCACGCCCTAAAATCGTCGCGGTGGATTTGCCGAGCGGACTCGATCCCGACACCGGCGCGCTCGATCCCGCGACGCTCGCCGCTGATCTCACCGTCACGTTCGCCTTTCCGAAAATCGGGCACCTCGCTTTTCCCGGCGCAAACACCGTCGGCGAACTCGTTGTCGCAGACATTGGCATTCCATCCGAATGGGCAGACCCAGGTTTACTCGATGTCGCAACCGCGCGCGAAATCGCGGCACTGCTTCCGGCGCGGCTGCGCGACGCGCACAAGGGCACATTCGGCAAAGCGCTGCTGTGCGTCGGCTCGGCGAATTACGTCGGCGCGGCGTTCCTCGCCGGAAATGCGGCGACGCGTGCCGGTGCAGGACTGGTCACGCTCGCACTCGCGCGCACGATCTATCCGCTGATTGCCGGCGCATTGCGCGAAACTACGTTCGTCGTTTTGCCGGACGATGCCGGCGCGCTGACTCCCGACGCGGCTTTGGTCTTGAGCAACCACTTGGCGGATTACGATGCGCTCTTGATCGGCTGTGGTTTCGGACGCAATCCGCAAACGGTTGCTTTCGTCCACGCCCTCTTACATCAAATCAGAAATCAGAAATCAGAAATCAGAAATCTGGTGATTGATGCCGATGCTCTCTTTGCGCTCGCGCAAGCCGGCGAATGGTGGACGCGTCTTGCGCCGAACACCGCCATCCTCACGCCGCATCCCGGCGAAATGGCGACGCTCACCGGTTTGACGCGCGCGCAAGTGCAAGCGGACCGCGTCGCCGTCGCGAAAAAATTTGCGGCACAGTGGCAACAAGTCGTCGTGCTCAAAGGCGCGTTCACCATCGTCGCCGCGCCGGATGGACGCACGACACTGTTGCCGTTCGCCACGCCCGCGCTCGCCACGGCGGGCACCGGCGATGTGCTTGCCGGCGCAATTGTGGCGCTGCTCGCGCAACACCTCGCGCCGTTCGACGCGGCAGTTGCCGGCGCGTACCTGCACGGACTCGCCGGCGCAATCGCCGCGCGCGAAATCGGCACAGCAGGCGTCATCGCCGGCGATTTGTTGCCGCGCCTGCCGCAAGCCGCACGCGCGCTATTGTCGCCGTGACTCGGTTCTGCTATAATGCGCGCGCAACTGAATGGAGGTGTGAAATGAAATCCCCGTTTCCCGGAATGGATCCGTATTTGGAAAAAGGCAGTCTCTGGCAAGGTGTGCATACCCTTTTGATTGGCGAAATCGTCAAGGCACTTGCGCCGGAAGTTGCTCCTCGCTATTATATAGCCGCTGAACAACGTACATACATCGCCACCATCGAGCCGTATGGATTTATCGGTCGCCCGGATGTGGCGATTATCGGCAAGCCAATGCCGCCCACCGAAAATGCGCCCGTCGCGCTACTCGAACGATCCATCACTATCACTTTGCCAGCGTGGGATCGCATCGAGCAAGGTTATTTGGAAATTCGTGATGCGGCAACGCATCGCGTCATCACCGCAATCGAAATCCTATCCCCCAGCAACAAACTTGCCGGCAAAGGGCGCAACGAGTACGAAGACAAACGCCAAGAGGTGATCACCACGCGCACTGGCTTGGTCGAAATTGATTTGTTGCGCGCGGGCGAGCCGATGCCGATGAGTCACACGCCGCCCAGTCACTATCGCATTCTCGTCAGTCGCGGCTGGGCACGCCCCCAGGGACAACTGTTCCCGTTCAACGTCACCGAAACGATCCCAGACATTCCCATCCCCCTCCAAAAAGGCGAGCCGGAACCAATCCTCCACTTGGGCGAATTGTTCGCGCGCGTGTACACCGCCGCGCGTTACGATCTGCGAATTGATTACACCGCCAATCCGGATCCACCACTCGACCCAGCCGTGGTGGCATGGTGCCGCGAGATGATTCGCGCCGCCGCGCAACCGTAAACCCAACGCCCCGCCTTTTTTCCCAGCGGGGCGTTCGCATCCACCCACTCAATCCTAACTCGGAGATTCCCAATGCCTCAAGCGATTTTATCCGTTCACGACAAAACCGGTCTCGTCGAATTGGCGCGCGGACTGCGCGACCTGGGTTGGAATTTAATTGCGTCCGGCGGTACGGCAAAAACGCTGCGCGATCAGCAGATCGCCGTGACTGAAGTCGCCGCGTACACCGGCTCGCCGGAAATTCTCGCGGGCCGCGTCAAGACGTTGCACCCGGCGATTCACGGCGGCTTGCTCGCCCGCGCCACGGAGGACGATCTCGCCCAATTGAAAAACCTGGGTTGGGATTACATTGACCTCGTCGCCGTCAATCTGTACCCGTTCGAGCAAACCATCGCCCAGCCGAACGTCACGCTCGCAGATGCCATCGAGAACATTGACATTGGCGGCGTCACGCTCATTCGTGCGGCGGCGAAGAATCATGCGCGCGTCACGCTCGCGTGCGATCCCGCCGATTATCCGGCGATTCTCGCGGAACTGCGCACCGGCAAAATCAGCGACGCGACGCGCACGCGCCTCGCGGTCAAGGGGTTTGCGCTGACCGCGCAGTACGACGCGGCGATTGCGAGTTATCTCGCCGGCGGCGAGACGTTGCGCGTCAACGCGTATGCCGCGCAGA
>CAIKBD010000482.1 GCA_903825565.1 uncultured Anaerolineales bacterium
AGCGATCCTCGTGGATTGCGCGGGCGGACCTGTGCAACGTCTCGAACGAGCCGGTGTGCCGCTCGAAATGCTCCAGCACATTATTCTCACGCATCATCACCCCGATCACATTTACGGCTTGTCAGTCTTGTTGCTCGATCTGTGGATCGTCGGGCGCGCCCAACCCCTGCACCTGTACGGCTTGCCGGAAACATTGCGCGCCGTTCGCAAAATTATGGCGGCGTTCGAGTGGCAGCGCTGGCTGGCGGTGCGCCCCTTTCCGCTGCAATTCCACACGATTTCAAATCGGGTTCACGGCGCGACAATTCGCACGGCGGAATTTTCGATCACCACCGCGCCGACGAAACATCTCCTGCCGACGCTTGGCGTGCGGATCGCGTCGAACGCGTCCGGCAAAGTGATCGCGTATTCGAGCGACACCGAAGTGTGCCCGGCGGTGGTTGATCTGGCGCGCGATGTGGACGTGCTGTTGCACGAGGCGTCCGAAATTTCCAAAACGCGAACGGGACACACCAGCGCGGTGGATGCCGGACGGCAGGCGACGCGCGCGCGCGCGAAAAAGTTGGTGCTGGTGCATTTGCCGCCGCACTTGGATGTGGACGCGATGCGCGCGGCGGCGCAAAAAACGTTCCAGGGGCGCGTCATCATTGGCAAGGATTTTGCGCGCGTGACATTTTGAGCATGGCGGATTCGTATTCGACGGCAGAACGAAAATTTCTCGCGCCCGCGCGCAAACTCTTGCGCGCGGTTTTTGCGCCCGGCGTGCGCGCGCTGATCGCGCTCCACGTCGCGCCGAATGCCGTTTCGTTTGCCCAAGTGCCGCTCGCCGGGATCGTGATCGCGTTGATGCCGGCGTACCCGCGCCTTGCGTTCGGCGCGTTTGTCGGCGCGCTCGCGCTCGACGGCGTGGATGGCGCGTTGGCGCGCGCGACACAGCGCGCGACGAAGTTCGGCGCGCTGTTCGATCAGTACTGTGATCACGCGCGCGAGGTGATCGTGATCGCCGGCTTGGCATGGCACGGCGCGCTGCACCCGTTTCTTGCCGGCGTGTATGGCGTGACGTATCCGGGCTTCAACCTGACGTTGTATCTGTGCAATCGCTACGGCGTGCCGTTGCCGTTCGCGATCAAATCGTACCTCGTCGTGTACCCCGCGCTGTTCGTCTACCTCTGGTTCGATGTGCGCGTGCTCGACCTCGCCGTTGCCCTGTCGCTCGCGTTTATGCTCGCGGCAATCGGCGTGGGCTTGCATCGCCTCGCGCGCGCGATGGACGCGCTGTGATGCACGTCCCGGCGCACCTACCCTTGCAATCGCTTTCTTTTTCGTTATAATTGCGGCGTGAGAAATTTCGTTATCGCCGCGCTGTTTTTTTTGATCGCCCTCACCGGTTGGCGCGAGTTGGCGGTTGCCGCGCCCGCGGGCACACCCACGCCGAGCGCAACGGGGACGCGGACGGCGACGCTTGCGCCGCGCCAAGTGACGGCGACCGGTACGCTCACGCCAACGCTGGCGCTGACCGCAACACGCGGCATCTCGGCGACGCCGACGATCACGCTACCGCCGCCGACGGGAACGCCGGCGGTACGCGTGCCGCCAACCGCGACGCCGATTCGCTACAATCTCGCGCTGGAGCCAAACGCGTTGGCGATTGAATCGTTGCGTGTGCGACCCTACGGCGGCGCGGGCGTCAGGATCACCAAGATCGTTTTGACCGGCGACGCGTACCGCCAAGCGCTGATCGAATATTCGTCGGACGGTTTGAGAATTACCGGCACGATGAACATTCCGCGCGGCGCGGGACCCTTTCCGGTCGTTGTGTTGGATCACGGCTATTTCAAACCGGCGGAGTATAAAACCGGCGATGGCACGAGCCGTGCGGCAGACGCATTTGCGCGGCACGGGTATCTCACGCTGGCGCCGGATTACCGCTGTTACGCCGGCTCGCAGTGCGCGGCGAATCCGTTTTACATTGGGTATGCGGTGGACGTGGTGAACTTGATCGCGCAAATTGCTTCGATCCCGGACGCCGATCCGAATCGCATCGGCATTTGGGGGCACAGCATGGGCGGGCAGGTTACATTGCGCGCGCTCGCGCTGACCGATACGATCAAAGTCGCCGCGTTGTACGGCGCGCTCACCGGTGACGACGAGGCGCATTATTGTTGGTTGCGCGGTTGTCGCACCGCCGCGTTGCCCAGCGGTCTGAGCGCCGAGCAAAAACTGTACCAACGATTGGCGGAAGCCGATCCGGACTTTTTGGTAAATGTGCCGGCGCTTGCCGCGCCGCTCGAAGCGGTGTCGCCGTACCATGAAATTTTTGTGAAATCGTCGCCAACCAAATACCTGGGCTATGTCAACACGCCCTTGATCATTCATCACGGCGAAGCGGACGACATTGTGCCGCTGGAATGGTCTACCAGTTTGGCGCACGCCTTGAGCGCGCAAGGCAAAACGGCGATGCTGTACACGTATCCGGGCGAAGGGCATGTGTTTGCCGGCTGGGGTTGGCAATTGTTTATGGCGCGCACGCTGGCATTCTTCGACGAATTTTTGAATCCGCGCGCGACGCCGGTCACGGCGGACAAGCGCGTGTGGCGGCAAGAGCGCCTCGCCGCCGACGCCAGCTATTGAAACGAGGAGATGGGTATGACGCAGGAACGCGTGGCAATCGTCACGGGAAGTTCGAAAGGCATTGGGCGCGGCATCGCGCAACGGCTCGCGGCGGATGGCTTTACG
>CAIKBD010000483.1 GCA_903825565.1 uncultured Anaerolineales bacterium
GGCAAGCGTTGGGTCACACTAACGCCCTTTGCCATTTTGATCGCGTTGCTCGGCGTTGTGAATCTCTATCTGTTTATGTTGCCGATGGCAATGCGAATGTAAATCGAATCAAAAAGGGAGTGGTTGAACACCACTCCCTTTCTTAGAAAATGTTTTGAAATTCAGTCTCTTGCTCGGACAAGTTGCCACCGCAGGGATTTGATCGGGCGCGGACGAGAACGGACAAGAACGGAGTAAATTATTTTTAGAATTCGGTTTTTATCCGTGTTTTCCGCATTCGTCCGCGTCCAACAAGTCTTTGGCCGGATTTATAAAAACACTCTCTTAGACTTGATCCCAATTCGGGCCAAGTGCGATAGCTTGACGACGGATTCAACCAACAGAGGCGAGGACTTGTGACCCAAGCCATCGCCTCTGCCTGTTTTTGTAGATGCTATTCTTCGCTCAATCAACACTGGATTCTGACAGCGCATATTGTATGCCCGTGAGTTCTTCGGACACAACCCATAGTTTCTGTGCAATCCGGGTATCGTGTGACAACGCATTGGATTCTCCAATCCCAGGATACCCCCGCATTTTACCCCAGCCCATCGGACCAACATATTCTCCGCCCTGCAAGCCAGGGGCTGTCGCCGCAAACAAAATCGGCAACGCCCCCATCGCCGCGCTTTGCGCGAAGAAGGTGTTTTGCAATCGATTGAGAATTTCCTGCGCCCGCGAACGATTCATCCGCGACGCGCCAAATTGCAAGTTCGTTGCCGCATAACCGGGGTGACATCCAACACTGATCGCGTCGATCCCAGCTTTCGCCAAACGTCGGTTGAGTTCATAGGCAAAGAACAAGTTTGCCAACTTGCTTTGGCTGTATGCCGCCCACGTTGCATATTTCTTTTCGCCGTTCAAATTATCGAAATTGATTTTGCCAAAGCGGTGCATCATACTGCTGACCGTCACAATGCGAGCTTGCGGTGTTGCGGCAAGAATCGGCAAGAGCAAACCCGTTAAGACAAAATGTCCCAAGTGATTCGTGCCCAATTGCATTTCAAACCCATCCGCTGTCTTGCGATAAGGAATGCCCATCACGCCTGCATTGTTGACGAGCAGCGCTAACGTCTTGTGCTGTCGTGAAAATGTTTCGGCAAAGTGGTGCACGCTGGCAAGGTCAGCCAAATCCAAGGGCATTACCTCGATGTGCGCTTGCGGATACACCCGATGAATTTGAGCACACGCTTGCTCGCCTTTCTGGGCATCGCGCACCGCCAGAATTACGTTTGCCCCTTTCCCAGCTAACGCCAGCGCCGCTTCATAACCAATGCCGCTGTTTGCGCCAGTGATGATGATGCATCGATCATTCTGATTCGGAATATTTTCAATTGTCCATTCAGTTGTTGTCATTTGTGTATTCTATCTCTTCTCCAATTTTTTCGCTTTCGCTTCTGCAAGCGCAATCACCTTGTCGTTGAGCGAAGCAATATCGCAGTATGCCTTTACATTATTCCGCTTTCACATCATCACTCAAGCCCAACTCACGCAAAGCATTCTTGGTCTCTTCGAGCTTTTGCTTGGATACGCCATCATTTGATGCCACTTGAAAGTTGATCGAGATTTTCAATCCTTTGCTGTTGGCAAATTTTGAGAGCACCTTGGTATAAAAGTTCATCCACTTTTGCGGCGGGACTTCACCTGCCCAGAACATTAGCTGGGTAGCAGTTTGCGGCAGTTTGGCTGTTGCAGTCTCTGCTTTGTAATCTGCGCCACCTTCTTTTGAAGTATCCGATGAGGGTGTCGGAACTAATGGCTGATTTGTTGGAGTATCAGCAGATGGCACAGTCGTCATTACTTGAACTGGGGCAGATTTGGCTTTCCGATAATTCTCCGCAGTTTCGCGCGTGATGATAAACATTTCATCCGAAATCTCGATTTCGCTAGCGCCAATCGATTTCTCAAACACAAACGGCACATAATCGCCGCTCGATGATTTGCCGACGTAGGCAAAGATGCCATTGGTCACGCCGCGCGCAATGGTTTCTCGAATGTTATCGCCATTCGTCAGACGCGGAAATTGGGGCGAGGCAAAGAATACATCTCGCACCGCTTTCGTACTCCATTCGGTAGATGCGCCTGTCCAATTTCGCGCAAGGAAATTCGGACTGGGGCTTTCTTCAACTTCGCCATCTTGTCGCAGGCGCTGAAGAATAAGCGTGGTGATGTTGTTTGCCATACTAGAATTGATCTGCCCCAAGTCAACGATACGAATAGCATTATCCTTGCCAAGTAATGCCAGATGCCGATAAGTGTACCAAACATTTTCCTTGAGATCGCGTTTGGCTTTGCCTAAATTCTCGGCAAGCTGTTTGACCTGGACATCATCCAAACGCAAGCTATCTTGCTCATCGTCAATCGCTTGCCAAGCAAGCAAACTCCGCGCCGCTTCGCGCAAAGGCATCTCGGAATCGGCGATTGCCCAGACCAACGCACTCTTGAACGTGCGCGCCGATGTGCCACATTCTTTTGTCGCAGTATTGACCCACTCCAGGGCCGAGGTTTCTTGCATTGAGCGGTCAGGCGCAAGGACAACGAGCGTCAGCACTGGGCGATTAGAAATGTCGCTCGTCTTCAACGGGAAATAAACTCGCTCAATGCCAGTTCCAGCCGTAAATGTTTTCTGGACTTCGGCTCGAATCGTTTCTTCGATTTTTTCGGCGACGATACTGGCTCGCCGATCCGCAATCAGTTTGTTGAGATTGGGCGACAAACCAAACCGATACTTGTTGCGCTCAATCGTCAGGAAATAACACGATGTGCCAAGCGTTTCAAGAACGGTTTCGACATTGCCGACGTCCAAGTTAGGTTCAGCCACCGCCAATCGAATTTCGGGAACCGTTGCTTCGCCTTTTGCCATTCCACCATTCGATTCAAAAAAGATCGTCGTCGCAATCTTGCGATGCAAGCGCGCTTTCTTGATCGCTTCGACGGCTTCTTCATCCAAGCGGGTCGCAAACGAATCACCCTTGCCACAAATGTCGGTGGTGATGGCAACTTCGAGCTTGTCCTGTCCTAGTTGCTCGAACATCGCGGCGCGAAAAGTGGGATCGTCGAGCGGCGCAGTCCCCAGTCCAATCAACGCATCGCGGTGCAAATACTTATAGCCCTCTTGATAGGTCTTGGAGACCCACAATGCCAACAATCTCAAGATGCCACGTGTGCGTTGAAAGCGGGGCAACGCCGCCCACTTGCGTGCAAACACCGAGAGCGCGACAGGGTGAAATGGATAGGTCGCCTCAAATTCTTTTTGCGCGTTATCGACGGGGAACCAATTGGGGATTTGCTGACGATGCGCCTGCATCCACTCCGCATATTCACTGCACGTCGCCAGAGCATCGCGGCTGAGCATCACGCGCCCATCGGCAGTGAGTTGTTGCGGGTCCCATTCAAACAAGCGACGGCGAATGATTTCCGATGTTTCGGACTCGGCAGAAATCATAATCGCTTTGCCCACACGGTCGAGCATTTTTTTCAAACGTTCGTAATCGGTGTGGTCTTCGGGCGTCATTTCCAAATCCATCGACGAGGGAATGGAAATTGCCACGACGACATTCTTTTCGCCGCGCGCCGTTTCGGAAAGGTTCTGGATGAAATGATACAGTTGCGCGCCCAGGCCGCTCTTGCGATTGCGGCTGGCATAGTTCATCAACTCGTCCATCAAGATGAGGCACGGTTTGTCTTTGGGAAACATTTTGCGAATGACATCGCCTGCTGGCGCAATCAATTGTTTTTCGTGTTCCGCCACCGCATTGAACGATTCGACGCCGCCCAATTGAAACGCGATTTCGCCCCAGGGAGTGTGTCGTAATGGTGTGCCATCTTCACCGCCGCGCCCAGCGACCGAATCGAAATCGGTGCCAACAAAAACCGCCGTTGCCGCTTGCGGGACGGATGCAATCTCTGCTTTATCGAGAATCCGTTGGACGCCTGGCAAGCGTGTCGCATCGTTTCCCATTTGCGCGAGGTGATAGAGCAAGGTGAGCGCGTGGGTCTTGCCGCCGCCAAACTGCGTCGCCATATTGAACACGGCGGACGTTTCGGTCGTTTCGCCCGACAAGCGGCGCACAACCTGGGTCGCCAAGTCGGTGAGACTGGTGGTGAGAAAGGTGCGCGCAAAGAATCGTTTGGGGTCTTGGTAATCGAGCGGCGCGCGATGGTCGCGCACGTGGTCGAGGTGCACGGCGAATTCGGACGCGTCGAGCGGCTTGCCCGAACACAAATCTTCGCGTGGATTGATAACTTGCCGCCAGGGTTTCAGGGTCATAATGTTTGCTCCTAAAAATTCTTGACCCTCACCTCAATCCTCTCCCTACAAAGGAGAGGAAGCTAATCCCATCGCCCTTGTAGGGAGAGGGTTAGGGTGAGGGAAATCACATCAATCTAAACGTGCCCGTGTTTTGTTCTAGCTTCCACCATTTGAAAAAGCCATCGGGAAAGGTTTCCGATTCACCACGACTGCCTACGACAACAATCGTTTCCCCAGGTTGCATTCGTTGTTCGATAGTGAGCGGTCGAATCACTTGATGGCATAACCACGCGACGAGCGATGATGCTTGATTCGGATTTTCGCGGTAGCAAAATAGCACGCGCAAATCGACGCGCACGCACAGCATTTTCCACAGCGCGTATGCCATCAAATCGTCTTTCTGGCTATTCTCCAATTCCATCACGGCAATCGGCAATCGCCATTGCTTGTCGCCACGCTCGAATGCAATCACGTCGAGCGCGAGATATTCTTCGCGGGAGACGGGCAAACTATCGAGCGGATGTCCTTTGGCGGATGCGTGCCAGTCCATCGCATCGCAAGTGGCGATGACGGTGGCGGTCAATGCTTTCGTCCAATCGCCTAATCGTTTTTGAATCGCCGCCTCTTTGAGCGCGTTCGCATTCCCAGGTTGTCGAATGATTTGCCCAAATTGGGATTGCCAGCGCGGGGTTGATGAAAGGTTCATCGGTTTTGCCATTTCACGGGTAGAAATTCTTGTTTCTTTACTAGAGTTGCTCAATCTCTAGTAAAGAAAAATATTTTTCTTTACTAGAAACGGTCGGTTTCTTTACTAGAAATCTCCAATCTCTAGGGTAGAAATTTGCAATTGTCGCCGCCGATTGAAATCGGCGTCTAATCCAGGTGAAAACTCGATGAATCGAGTTAGCACGAATCGGTTTTAACCGATTTTCACCTGTTTTAGCGCCCGAATTTAATTCGGGCGCGAGCGAATGCTGAACGATTACATCGGCGTCTAATCAGGTGAAAATTATCATCCTGAGCGAAGACGAAAGACGGTTGGAAACCGATTAGCCCAAACCCGATTCTATCGGGTTTTCACCTGCGTTAGGCGGGCGATTGATCGCCCGACGGAGTTTGCCAACAATTCCATATAATCGGTTTACCAATCTGCCTTCCGCCTACTGCATTCTGACTTCTGACTTCTGCCTACTGCCTTCTGTCCCCCTAAAACCCCAATCCCTTTTTCCGCGCCAGCACGCCATCCACCCAGCGTTTCTCATCGCTCGATGCGGGATACAACGCCGAGAATGCTTGCGCGAGTCGCCAAAAGCGTTGGTCATTGCCCGCGCCGCGCGAAGCGTCCACGAGAAAGCGTTTGAGCGCGTCACTGCGTCCCGCCGCGAACAGAATCATCGCTTGATGCACGCGGTCGAGCACGGTCGCGCCAGGTGGCGGCGCGTTCTTCTCGCCCCAGTCTTGCGCCTCTTCGATGACCTCTTCGACCGACTTGAACATATCGAGTTGTTGCGCTTGTTTGCGTTTCGCGGATGCGGTCATCGGCGCTTTGCCTTCATCCTTGCCGAACAAGAATCGCGCGCGTTCCGACACGGGTAGCAAGCGTGCCTTGTCGCCCTTGACCTCGACCAGGTTCGTCATTCGTTCCAAATGCGCCCCCAGCCCTTGCGCGATTTTCCTCGCCGCGTCGAATTCCAAAACGTATGCCGATGAGCCACCGCTCGATTTGCCTTCTTCATCGTCGTCCGCTTCTTCGTCGCCTTCTGAATTCTGGCTTCCGACTTCTGAATTCGTGGTTAATGTCCACAACCACATCGCCGTCAATCGTGCGTCTTCTTCAAACCCCGTTGCATCCGCGCCCGTGAAAATCATATTGAGCGCTTCTTTGGCGACTGCCGCCCAAACGTATTCGAGATATTCCTTGAGCGTCACTTGCTCGCCGCTGGCTTTTTCCACGCGCGCGTACCGCGAGAAAATTTCGAGCGCGGGACCGAGGCACGCAAAGATGGCATCTGCGCCGACGACGCCTTCTTGCGCGAGCCGAGGCATCCAGGTGTGAATGCGTTGCGGCAGTTCTGCGAGCACATCGCGCCAGTCGCCAATGTTGGCGAGGGGCGAATTGCGTGTGGCGATTGGGTTGGCTTCTGCATCTGCGCGTGGACGACAGACGAGGTGGACGGATGATGCGAGCGCGGCAGAATCCATTGCGCGCAAACGACTGCCCATTTCTGTATCGATGGGCCACGAGCCAGTCATTGTCCACCCAGCATCGACCATTGCTTGCAGTTGCGCTTCCCAGCCACTTGTAGATTTGTGTGCGAAAACGACAACACCAATTCCATCCGATGCAAGAACGCGGCGACCTTCTGCCATTGCTTGCGCCATCGTTTTCTCGAAATAGTTGCGGTCTTTGCCTTTCACTTCATCAACGATACACTCGTCTGCTTTGGGTGTGAGTGCATCAGCAAACGACGCGATGGTAGATGTTGGCAATGTGCGTTTCAACCAAACATAGAAGAAATCCGACAAGTCGGCATAAGGAACTGCATCATAGTAAGGTGGGTCACTAAAGAAACAATGAGCCGCATCGTCAGGTAAAGGATGCTTGGTTGCTGATGTACATTCCACATTTCCGTTACCTTGCCCGACTGCTTTCACTGAAAATTCGAGTCCTTCGGTATGCCATCCAAGTAATGCTCCAAAATCACCACTTGCCCCTGCTAGTGGATTTGCCTCCGCCAAGTCCCATACAATTGGTAATGCTTGCCGCCCAAATGTATCAACGACATTTTCTCCTGTTGCTTTCCATCTACAAAGCGATGAATTATACTGTGCGAATTTATCGGCAACCATCGCCAAACAAGTTTGCACCGCCGACGCAAACCCAGCATCGTGTTCTTTCGCCAACTTGTCGCCAGCATCGCGCACCAATCGCGCCAACGTCGTCAATGCCAATGCTTGACGCGCCGTGAACAAATCGCCCCACTGTTCCATTCCGTAAAGTTGAACGCGAAAACCCAGTGTGCCTTGCGGTGGCAGTGGTTCATCTGGCACAAGCGACAACGCGCTACTGCCTACTGCCTTCTGCTTACTGCTTTCTCGCTTGCGTTTCTCCAATTCCTTCGCCGCCTTGCGCGCCGCATCCAAATCGCACTCGGTCGGCAATCGGTAAAAACGCCCTTGCTCGTTTGGCTTCGTCGTCACCACTGCAAACAAACGCGCATCCGCCGCGCCACCCTTGCGCGCCTTCAACTGCTTGCGCACGGATGTCACAGGCGTCGTGTATCCGCACACAGGACACGTCGCCGAACCCCGCTTCACAGTTCCATCAAATTTTGGATTTTTGATTTTCGACTGCGAAGCGCCCCCGTGGGGTTTTGGATTGGATTGTTTGACCCAGTCTCCATTTCGCCGTTCGATAATTTCAAAATCAACGCGCCCCTCGCCTCTCGCCCCTCGCTTCACCACCAACTGCAACGCAACAGACCTGTCCCCTTTTTTCGCCAGCCACAAGCCGCGCATCAACGGAACCTCTGCGCCACACCCAGGACCCTCGCACGTAATCGTCCGCGCCCACAGGTACGCAATCGGCGTCGCGCCATCTGCATCTTTCGGATAGTACTCTGCCAATTCCTTTTCCGCTTGCTCCTTAATCCACTGACCCCACTTGCGAACCTCATCGGCAAGTTGCTGACCATATTTCGGAATGTATTCCAACACGACCTTGTTGAGCAGAACCGCGACAGGATTCAAATCGCTGGCGAACGCATCCGCGCCCACGCGCAACGCTTCGAGCGGAATCGCGCCCCCGCCGGCAAACGGGTCCACCACGAGAGGACGAGGAGAATCGGCAATTGCAGATTTCAGATTTATGATTGCAGATTGCAAGCCATCGGGCGCGTCCAACTTGAAACCTGAAACTTGAAACTTGAAACCAGCGAGCGCCGCGTGCGCAACCTGCGTCAACAACCTCGCCATCTCCAAATATTCCGCCACCGTCGAATTGTCCCAGTTCGCAAAATCGGCGATGAAATCGAGGAGCGCGTACCGCAGAACATTCCAATGCGCCGCATTCGTCGGATCGATGCGCGCTTCGGGTTTCGCCAACGCCAGCCAGCGTCCCAGCGATTCCGCCGAACACGCCGACGACAATCGCTCGCTCGTCGCCGCTTGCCGCGCAAAATTCGTGATGAGCAACGCCGCCGCATCACGAAACGCTTGCGGGCAATTTTCGTCGGCAGGGTCGAGCCAGAGCGCGGCGCACAACACCGCGCGACACGCCGCCAGCGGACGCCGCGCCCACCAAATGTGGAGCGTGCTAATGTGTCCGTGCCGAATGCTTTTCTCGCGCCGCGCGTGCGCGCTAATGCGCTTGATGGGTAGGTCAACTTCGATAAGGCGATGTGGATAGGTCATTCAGTTCAACTTCTTTTGATGATTACTTGGCGAGGTTCACTTTTTATTCCCACTGTGCCACTGAGCGAAAAACTAGAGGGCAGTGGAATCCAGGGACGACTGATGCTATACTTTTTATTTTTTGTCGATTCCTCAACCCGATCAAAAGCCTGACGATTAGTCCAATGATCCTGGAATAGCCATAATGTTTCGCGATTGGGCACAATAATCCAAACAGTATATTCATTAGTAATATCGTCTTGACTTAGGTGGAATGGAACCACAAAATTCCATTTGCCACTTTTTGTTTCAACTGGATAGGCATAGCATTCATTGACATGTTGCAATCCTTTGGATGATGAACAGAGCGTCTTTTGCCGAACCAGCCAAACATCCCTTGTTGATTCTGGTAACACAGTCCCTTCAAAAGTAATCTTTTCTGTTTCAGATTTCTTGCCCAATGCATCACGCGGCTTTACAAGTGGCGGAATCTTACCTTTTGCCGGTGCAGAAATCGAAATTGTCGCTTTTGGAAGCGAAGCGGGTTTTGCCAAGGCAGTGGGTACACTCGGTAGAACTAGACCATACTCTTTTAGCAACCGCCACAAACCAATCAAAAAAAGCCCCCCTCCTGCAATGCCATAAAGTATTTGCCAAGAAGGTTGGATCGAATTAGGTGGAATTCCCAAAATACCACCGCCCGTCGCTCCAAGTAGAGTGATGAAAATTCCCAAGAGAGCGGTCAAAACGGAGCCAGGCAATCGCTCCAAGAACTTGTCTAGTACTTGCGTCCAATTCTTATCCATAAATTCATTCTCCCAGGATCTTATTTGCAGATATAAAATAATGCTCGACCTTGACGAGCGGTTCCCAACCCAATCGCACCGGGTCTTGAATCACGCGCACTTCGGGTGTCGTCGCACAATTGAACACGGCGTAAAGCCAGTAATCATTCTTTAGTCGCTCGGCAGTCTTGTATTCATTCGCGCTCAACGCCACCTCGCCCACACCCGCGCGCCCTTTCACTTCGATGAACCGCACCGCAATCGCCGTCGCTGGGTCTTCAGGATGCGGCTTGCGCGAAATCAAATCGAATCCGCGATTCTCTTTTTCAACACTCTCCACCTTCCAACCGCGCGCCTCTTCAAACGCAATCACGGCATCCACCGCAATCCGCTCGATCTCATCGTCCCGCACCATCGGCGCGATGTTCGGTTTCGTGCGATCAGGATGGGGCAAGACCCAGGCACTGCCGTAATGTCGAATATCGCTCACGACACACTGACGCTCTTGCGCCAATTCCGCGCGCCGTCGCTCCAAGCGTTCGTTCAATTCATCGATACGTGATTCGACCATCGCAATATTCGCCGCGAGGACGGGACTGGGGTCGCCCATCGCTTGCGAACTCAATAATTCCGCTTGCCGCAAATTCTGCCGATGAATCAATTCGTTCAAACTGATTTCCATATGCTCGGCGATGGTCGATGTTTCTTTATCCCGTTGCGCGCGAATCTCTGCCAGAAAAGATTGTAACGATTGCTCGACCAACGTCCGCTCAACTTGGTCGCGTTTTGGCAACGCATCCCCATTCGGCACACTCGTTCCCGTTGGCGCAATTGCCAGATCGAGAAAGAGCGTCGGTTGGCGCACGGTCATCGCGCCACTCATCGCCGTTTCGACGACAAACAATCGCTTGTGTAAAATATTGCCGCGTCCATCGCGAATCGCCGCCGAAAACACATCGAGCCGCGCCGATTCATTACGATGAATATCAAAGAACACCGCGCCGTGCTGCAAATCATTCTGCACCCGCTCCCACACATCTTCACGCACCACCTCAAACAACGGATGCCCAGGCGTCACCCATTCCAACGTTTGGTCCGTATTGAGCCGTTGCTTGTCGAAAACGATTTGCTTGTACTCGCGTCCCAGCTTACCAAAGCGCGGTTCCACGCGTTCGCCAATGTGCCATAAATTGCGCGGCACTTTGCCCACGCGGTACACGTGCGAGCCAGGTCGCGTTTCCTTTGGACTCAAGCCCGCCAGCGGCGCGGCATTCGCAAAAAAATCTTCGATCACTTCGGGCACAAGTCGGCGTTCCTTCGCCTCCGCCGACTTGCCGACAATCGCGCTCAAGTTCAACTCACGCTTCGCCAGTCCTTCCAAGGTCGATGAGGTGATGCGGCGGAACCGATCCGTGTCTACTTCTTCGACGATGCGTTCCTTGATATGCTCCTCGCTCAAATTGTGCGCGTACATCTCGCGCAACATTCGCTCGATCTGATTTGCAGGAAACACATCGCCCAGGACGTTAAATACCTTGCCCGTCTTTTGCGGGTCCAGGTCGCGCTCGATTTCGCGCAGGCGATCAAATAATTTTTGAAAGACGCGACCTTCGCGCGTGTTCGTCGTTACGAAATTAAAAATGAGACAATCTTTTTCCTGACCATAGCGATGAATGCGCCCCATCCGTTGTTCAAGCCGCACGGGATTCCAGGGAATATCATAGTTGATCATAAACCAGCAGAATTGCAGATTGATGCCTTCACCCGCCGCCTCGGTCGCCACCAGCACTTGGCACTCTTCGCGGAATTCGCGTTCCGCGTAAATGCGCGACCCAGGCGTATCACGGTCGCCGATCTTCATTCCCCCGTGAATCTGGGTGACGGTCAGATGCCAATCGCGCAATTTGCCAACGAGATAATCGAGCGTATCCTTGTGCTCAGTAAAGATAAGCACTTTCATCTTGGGATCGGCAAACACGCCTTGATGGGTAAGCAACTCTTTCAGCTTAACCAACTTGGATTCAATCTCGCGCGCTTCAAGTGTTTGCGCCAACGCGATCAAGCGATTGAACTCGATGATTTCATCGCGCAGTGTCGATGGATCTACTGAAATGACGACGCTTTCTAATTCGTCGATAATCGATTGCTGTTCTTCTTCTTCCAATTCATCGAAATCATCAGGCACACGTTTGGCGATTTGTTCCTGGCGATAACCCACAGGATCGTCCAGAATCTTTTGGCGCTTGTCGCGCATTCGCTCCAAACTCCGCCGCACCGCGCACAGCGACGACGCAAACCGACGCTGTAGCATCGCCATCGTGAAACCGAGAGCGCGCCCACGCGCGGAATCATCCGCCGCCGCTTTGATCGACTGATTCTCGACAAAGCGGGTTAGCGCATCATAGAAATCCCACTCATCATCCGTGATTTGGAATTCGCTGGTTTGCACATTGCGTTGCGTGAAAATTGCTTTGGCTTTCCCAGTATCGGGGTCGGGGAAGGTGACCAATGCCTCTTTCACGCGCCGCAGATAAAACGGGGCGCTGTTGCGCTTCATCGCCTCTTCCAGACTCTTCACATCGCCGTACACATCGCGGTCGAGCAATTGCAGAAACAGGGTAAAGTTTTTGGGGTCGCCTTTGTGCGGCGTTGCCGTCATCAACAAAAAGTGATCGGTCATCTCGGAGAGCGATTCACCCAGCTGATAAGCCAGGGTCTTGCGTTCCGAATTGTACGCGCTCATCTTGTGCGCTTCGTCAACGATGATCAAATCCCAACGACTGCGCAACAAACTCTGCTTGGCATCTTCAATCACCGACACCCAGGACACCGACGTGATAACCTGGTTCTTTTCTTGCCAAGGATTGGATCCATAATTCGCGCGCAGTACATCGCCGCGCACAATCTCGAAATTCTCGCGGAATTTGTCTTTCATTTCACGTTGCCACTGGAAGGACAAGTTGGCAGGCGTGACGATCAGTGTACGTTTGATGAGACCGCGCACTTTCAACTCTTTGATGAGCAAGCCCGCCATAATCGTCTTGCCCGCACCAGGGTCATCGGCAAGCAAGAATCGAATGCGCGGCGATTTGAGGAAATAATCGTAAACGGCTTCGAGTTGGTGAGGCAATGGATCAACCCGTGCAATTGAGAGGGTGAAATACGGATCGTATTCGTACGCCAGCGCGAGCCGCATTGCTTCGACACCCAAGCGAAAATTGCTCGCATCGCCATCAAAGGGTTCCGTCTCTGGCGTAATCTCAAGCAATACGATTTGCTCGGGCGAGAGTACGAGTTCGTGAACCTGGCTTGTCCGCAAGCCCTTGCCGATGAGCTTGAGCGAGTCGCCCATCGGAATAGCCACAATGATTTGCACTGGTTCCGAAAGCAGCGAACCGCGTACGACAACATTCTGTTTGAATCGATCCAGTTGGTTCAAAGTATGCCTCTTGAAAATTGGATGCCGAGAAAAAACAAACGCCCACCCTGGCTTGTTGCCAGAGCGGGCAAATCAATACACGAACCGTTCGGCAACCGCATTGGCACCAGAGCAGTCAATCGTGCTAATCTAAAAACGCGTAGCGTATCCGCACCCGCGGGACAAAGAAAGACGTACTTGCTTTCAAGTATATCACACTGCCCTTAAATCATCAAAAATACCTTGCTTGCGGGTGAAGTTCACCTTCGGGGTGAGTTGTACGCATTGCCCCAGACCTCATCGAAACGATGGCTCATGACCGCGGCGCGCGTGGGAATCAAGCGTTCGGCACCAGGGCGACTCCATCGCATCCCAGCCCCTGTAAACCGAGCGCGAAATTGCTTGCAGGCACTCTCAACCATGCCGCTGCCAATCGGAAACCCATTCTCGCGCAACTCCAAGTATTGCCTTCGCCGTTTGTTGCCTTCGAAATAACCGGCTTCGGTCTGCAACGTCTCCGCTCCGTTCGGATGATCTTTTCCGATGCCTTTCAACATTTCGGCCACATCCCAGGCATTCCCTTGATACAGCACCTTTTCCATGCCCTTCACCCACCGTAGCGTTTGAGCCTCCCCCTCGCCTCAGAGGAGCTTCGCCGCTTTGGATAGATGTTCATCGGCATGAAACCAATCCACCGCTTGCCAAGAGAACGAATGACATACCCAAACCTGATTTTCAAAACACTTTCATTGAGGGATTGAGAATGGGTTGCACTATCGACGCGATGAAACGTTGCGCGAAGATTGGTGTCATTTGAAACAAGGTCACGCCCCACGAGCGATGGCAGTGCGGCGCGTCGTTAGGCGCATCGAAAAATCGAAGGTCACGCCCCACGCGCGATGGCCGTGCTCAACAATCTCATTGTCGGATTGGTGTTGCGACTTGGGCGGACGAATCTTGCCGAAGCGCGGCGTTACTTCGATGCTCATCCACACGAAGCCCAACGGCTTGTCCTTCGACGATTGTCTGACTTTTGAAAAGTCGTGACACTTCAGGGTACCCTCTTGACGGGTAGGTTTTTTTCTAGTACAATGCACTATAGTTCATGATTGAACAATTGTGCGCGCTCTCCAAAATAATCCTGCCTATCTCATTTCTCCGATTTGGAGAAGTATAGAGCCGGAACTCTCGGAAAAATTATTTAGAATATAGGGGCATATCCTGAGCCAAGCCACAGGATGTGGTTGTCAATAGCAAATCCCTACAGCAAATTAGAAGGTGGCGCGATGAATATCATCCTCTTGGTTGCCGATACATTTCGACGAGACCACTTGCCGGTCTATGGCAATCTGTCGGTAAGGGCTCCCCACTTGACCGACTTGGCTAACCAGTCCCTGATTTTCGACGATTGCTTTGCCGCTTCTTTTCCAACGGTCCCCGCACGCGCCGACATTATGACGGGGCGCTATACATTTACGTACCTCGACTGGGCACCTCTTCCGCAAACCGAGATCACGCTCGCTCAACAATTGAATAACGCCGGATATTTGACGTTTGGAATTGCAGATACGCCTTTCCTGCTTCGAAACGGTTATGGCTATGATCGCGGCTTTCAGGATTTTGCATGGATTCGCGGCCAACGTTCGGGACCGGAACACGACGATGTAGTAATGCGCCGAAGATCGGAGCAAGACTATTTCGCACCAATGACACTTCGCGGTGCCGCTGATTGGCTCGAGCGGCATCATCGCGAAAGATTTTTCCTCTACATTGACACCTGGGATCCACACGAACCTTGGGATCCGCCGGAGTATTACATCCGACCGTACTATGCCGATTATACCGGTGAGAACATTGCGCCCAATTATTGGGATTGGCGCGAAGACGGTTTTACGGAAAAAGATTTGGAAATCGCGCACGCGTGTTATTGTGGTGAGATTTCGATGGTGGATCGTTGGTTTGGCGTACTCCTCGAACGGCTCACAACTTTGAATCTCCTCTCGAACACGGCAATCTTTTTTACGTCGGATCACGGGTTTTATTTTGGCGAACACAATCAATTCGGCAAGCGGCGTTTTCGCTGGCCGGGAAATCTTCCGCTGGAAGAAGGATTTGCGCGCGGCATGACATTGGGACAAGGTTTTACCTATCGGTCGCCTCTGCACAACGAAGTCACGCGCGTACCGCTGTTCGCATATATCCCGCAGACCGCACCCAAACGGATTCGCGGCTTGGCCAGTCTCCCCGATTTGATGCCAACGATTCTTGCTCTCGCCGGCGCCGAAATTCCCCAAACCGTTCAGGCGCATTCGTTGTTGCCGCTCATCCAGGGACAAACTAGTTCAGGGCACGATCTTGCCGTGACCAGTGCGCCTTTTGAAGAAGTGGGCAACGTCTCCAAAACAGTAGATGACCAAGGACGCGAAACGCTGGAAATTTCTCCCAGCACAGTTACCGATGGAACCTGGGACTTGCTCTACGCGGTGCAAGGTGCGCCCATCGAGTTGTATCGCACCCTCGAAGATCCCGGGCATAAACAAAATGTGTTCGCCGAGTATCCCGACGCGGCAACTGCGCTTCACGCCAAGTTCGTCAACTGGCTGGAGCGCGTCGGCACAAAAGAAAAATTCCTCGCGCCCAGACGAAAATTGTAATGGCAAACCGAACCTCGGTAGGGAGTGCTCCGATGGGTGAAGAAATCCAGATGAGTTGGCAAGTACGTGCACGCCGAGTTGCTTTGGGAATTCGTCTGCGCGTGCTCGAGCATACGATCAACAGTCGCGGCGGCTATTTGAGTCAGGCGTGCTCATCCGCCGAAACGCTGGCGGTACTTTACACCAAAGCGATGAACTTGGGCCCCAGCACCGCGCCGATGATTCCGCGCCCATTTCCCGGTGTCCCCGCTAAATCTAACCCCGCCTATTTTACCGGCGCGAATTACAACGGCGCGCCGGCTCCAAACCGCGATCGCTTTTTCCTTTCGCCAGCGCATTACGCACTTGCGCTCTATGCCACACTCGTCGAAGTGGGGCGCATGGCGCCGGAAGGATTGGCAATGTTCAACCAGGATGGCAGTAGCGTGGAAATGATCGGCGCGGAACATTCGCCCGGCATCGAAGTGACGTGCGGCTCATTGGGACAAACAATCAGCCAAGCCGCGGGCGTTGCATTAGCACGCAAGTTGCGCCACGAGACCGGGCGCGTGTGGGTATTCTTGTCGGACGGCGAATTTCAATCCGGGCAAACCTGGGAAGCAATCCAGGCAATGGCGTTTTACAAACTGGGCAACATGATTGTTTATGTGGATGTGAACGGGCAACAATGCGACGGCAAGATGGAAGACGTGATGCGGATCGAGCCGTTGCAAGATCGCTTGGCTGCATTTGGGATACGCGCTGTCCAAGTAGACGGACACGACATAGATGCGCTAAATACACCGGCAGAATTGTCTCCCGATAACCGTCCCCTAATCGTTCTGGCGTACACCGATCCTTGTCGTGGCATTGGTTTGCTCGACGAGCGGCGGCCGGGCTTGCACTATGTACGGTTCAAGAACGAAGAAGAGCGTATGCAGTACGTCGCGTGGTTACAAAAAATGCAAGAGCAAGCGACGCACGCTTGACAATAGGAAAGGGCTTATGGAAATCTTGTCGCGTGTACATGCGCGTAACTTGGTCGAATGGGCAAAGGACAAACCCAACGTGGTCGTCCTTTCCGCCGATCTGACCAGCTCGGTTGAGATTGATCTTTTCCGTGACACCTACCCCGACCGTTTTTTTTCGATGGGCATGGCAGAACAAAACATGTTGAGCTTTGCCGGCGGATTGGCGCGCGAAGGGTTTCTGCCATTCGTGCATACGTTCGCCGTGTTTATTTATCGGCGCGCCTATGATCAATTTGCCGACTCGATTGCTTATCCCAATTTGCCGGTGCGCCTATTCGGATTTCTGCCGGGCGTTACAACCCCGGGCGGCGCAACACATCAAGCGATTGAAGACATTGCTGTTTTGCGCGCTCTGCCGAATTTAACCATTGCGGAAGTAGGCGACGCAACTGAAATGGAAACGGTCCTGGATGCCATTCATCCGATCCAAGGACCGGTATATGTGCGGATGTTGCGCGGCGAAGTTCCGCGCCTGTTTCCGAAACCTGAGCCGTTCTGCCTGGGTCAAGCGCGCGTGCTGAGTACCGGCACCGACCTCACCCTCTTCTCCTCCGGGTTGTGTACCGAAGAAGCCATGCGCGCAACCCAGGCGCTCGCCTTGCGCGGCATTTCAATTCAGCATTTGCACGTTTCAACGCTTAAACCGTTTGCCGACCCCGCCGTGCTTGCCGCACTCAAGCAAGCGCACCTCGGCGTGATCGCGATGGAAAATCACACGATCATCGGCGGGCTGGGCACATGTCTCGCCGAGATGATGGCAGAAGCCGGCATCGGCAAGCCGCTGATTCGCCTCGGCATCCCTGACACATTTTTGCATGGTGCGAGCAAACCCTACCTGATGGAAAAGTACGGCTTGGATGCACTCGCGCTCGTACGGCAAATCGAAAAACTTGTAGGCACGTCACTGAACATTACGCGCCAAGACCTGGCAGACATTCGACTCGAATCAGTTCACAGTCAGGCAAAAGCAGAAGGACTGTGATGGTATCCACCAAAACAGTGTCGGGCGAACGCTTCCATGTGCTCTATCGTTTGACGGGCGACGAAGCAACCGCGTACGCGCGGGCGACAGATATTTGTCTGGAACAAACCGTCGAACTGCCCGACGACCTGGTTCCAAATGGCTTGGTGCGCGATCACGTCGTCGGGCGCGTCGAAACTTTTGAGCCGCTTGCCCCCGGTTATTTTCAGAGCACGATCAGCTTTGCGGTTGAAACTGTCGGGCGCGATCTGCCGCAACTCCTTAATGTCCTCTTTGGCAATGTGAGCATCAAACCAGGCATTCGCATTGAGCGTCTAGTGTTGCCTGATTCCTGGTTGTGCACGTTCCAAGGCCCGCGTTTCGGACGCGCCGGATTGCGCGCGCGCTTGGGAATTGCGCGACGTCCCTTACTCTGCACGCCGCTCAAGCCGATGGGACTGGCGGCTGACCAACTGGGTCAGTTGGCTTTTCACTTTGCGTTGGGTGGCATTGACATTATCAAGGATGATCACGGTTTAGCCGATCAACATTTTGCGCCGTTTCGCGAACGCGTCGCAAGTTGCGCGCAAGCCGTCGCGCGAGCGAATCACGAAACCGGCGAGCAGTGCATCTACATGCCAAACATCACCGGCCCCGCTGACGAAATTCTAGGGCGCGCCTTGTTTGCCAAAGAGCATGGCGCGGGTGGTTTGCTCATCGCGCCGGGCTTGACAGGGTTGGATACGATGCGGCGTTTGGCGGACGACGACCGGATCGCTTTGCCGATTATGAGTCACCCGGCGTTTCAAGGCAGTTTCGTGACTAACCCGCACGGCGGCGTTTCCCATTACACACTCTTTGGTCAACTCGCACGACTCGCCGGGGCAGACGCCAGCATCTTTCCAAATTTTGGCGGACGCTTTTCGTTCAGCCGCGACGAATGTCTTGGGATTGCCGACGGCACCGCCGCGCCAATGGGAACGATCAAGCCGATCTTTCCAACGCCCGCTGGGGGCATGCGTTTGGCGCGTGCGCGAGAGATGATCGAAATTTATGGACACCAAGTCATTCTGTTGATCGGTGGCGATTTGTATCGGCACGGTGCTGACCTCGTAACGACCGGCAGAAAATTCCGCGAGCAGGTCGAACACGTCATGGAAAGTTATGCAGGAGACGCGCATGAATAAATTCAAAGCGATCATCGGCGGGACAGGGTTCAAGAACCTGACGGGCAATTTTACGCCGCGCACGATGGCGACGGCGTACGGTTCAACCACAATCTACATCGGAGAAGATGCCAACGATGGCTTGATCTTTCTCCCACGTCACGGAGCGAATCACACCCTACCGCCGCATCGCATCAATTATCGCGCCAACATCCGGGCGCTTGCCGACCTGGGTGTGGACAAGATCATCGGCATCGCGACAGTTGGTTCGACAAACAAAAACGTGCCGCCCGGCACGGTGGTCAATCTATCCCAGTTTATTGATCTGACGCACGGCAGACCTTCTACCTTTTTCGATGGCGAGGACGACCAAGTCGCGCATGCCGATGTCACGAATCCGTACTGTCCGGTACTGCGCGCGCGTCTGCAAGCGGGCGCGCCGGCGTACGAACTTGACCCGAAGCCGGAGGGCGTCTACGTTTGCGCCGAAGGTCCGCGCTTGGAAACAGCGGCGGAAATCCGTTGGATCGGACACATGGGCGGCGATGTGGTTGGCATGACCGGCGTGCCCGAAGCGCCGCTCGCGCGCGAAGCCGGGCTGTGCTATGCATCGCTGGCACTCGTCGTCAACTGGGGCGCAGGCATCCAAGGGGATCACTTGGACATGGAGCAGATGCGTGAAATGCAAAATCTCGTGCGCGACCGAGTTTTACGCTTGGCGCGTGCGGTGTTGTTGAGTCAAGATAAATGGGACCATTGCCGTTGTGGGACAGCTTTGCTGAAACCGTGAGCAATTCTACTCTTTCGGTGAACGAAACATTCCCAGGTTTTCTCAGGCAGGCGGTTGGTCAAGGAGGTGATGCCACAAATTCCAGGCACGCTTCGAGATGAACGAGACGTAGAATTTTATTCAAACAAAGGATTTTGCAACGACTCAGCGTCTGCAAAGAGAGGGGTTCAAAATGTCTTCAAGAACTAGAATCAGCCCGGCAAAGCATGATCCGAATGAATTAAGTCGGCGCGAATTTCTAAAAGCCATGGGTACCGTTGCCGGAGTCAGTTTGCTGGGTATGACCGGCGGCAGTCTGTTGACTGGTTGCGCGGCTCCTGCGTCCGCGCCCGCCAATGTATCGGTCCAATTGAGCTGGATCAAAAACGTCGAGTTCGTGGGTTTTTATGCCGCCGACATCAAAGGGTACTATAAAGATGAAAAGTTGACGGTGGACTTGGCAGGCGGTGGTCCCGGTGTCGTCGCCGGGCAATTGGTGGATGCGCGCCAAAAAGACATCGGCGTTCAACTTGCGGCGATTGACCTCATCAAGTCGAATGCGCAAGGCGGCAAGCTCGTCACGTTCGCCACGCTCTTTCAGCGTTCGCCCGCCGGGTTGATGTACATTGCCAAGCACAAAGATGGACGCCCGGGCACGGTCATTGACTCTCCGCAAAAAGCCAAGGGCAAGCGCATTGGCTTGCAACCGGGCGCAATGCTGGCGTGGCGCGTCATTTGTCAAAAAGCCGGTTTGAACATGGACAAGGACATGCAAATCGTTCCAGTCAGTTTCGATCCGGCGCCGTTGATTGACGGGACGATTGACGGGTACTGGTGTTTCGCAACGAATCAGCCCGGTATTCTGCGCGCGCAAGGGTACGAGGTGGGTGTGCTCGATGCGTCACAGTGGGGCTATACGATGTACGGCGGTTTTCTCACCTGCCACCAGGATTACCTCAAAGAAAACAAAGATGTCTTGGTCCGCTTTACCCGCGCGACGATCAAGGGTTGGGTGTACGCCAACAGCCACTTTGACGAAATGACCAAGTACGTCGTGGATACGTTCGGCAAACAACTCAATCTCCAGTACAACCAACAACTGGATGAAGCCAAAGCCCAAGCCGATTATTTGATTTCCGATCTGACCAAATCGAAAGGTCTCTTTTGGCTCGAGCAAAAGAACTGGAGCGACACGATGCAAATGCTCGTCGAGCAAAAAGAACTCGACAAGCCGTTGGATGTCAACACCTTCGTGACAACTGCGATCTTGGAAGAAGTGTACAAGCAAGGCAAGTCAACCGTCGGGCAATAAGCCAACTGCGCAAATAGCCGGCGCCTCCGCGCGCCGGCTATTTGCCGGATCGCTTGATTGCCTTGAGAAAGAGCACGCATGAACAGTTACGCGACATTGCTCGTGTCGCAAACGGACGCCGTGTTGACGGTGACGATGAATCGCCCTCACGTGCGTAATGCGCAGAATCACACCCTGCTAGAAGAATTGAACGCGGCATTCCGCTCTGCCGCCGACGATGCGACGGTGCGCGTGATCATTCTCGCCGGCGCGGGCGCAGATTTTTCGAGCGGGCACGACCTGGGCGCCGCGAACGAAAACGCGGGTGCGGAGCACGTGAATGCGCCAACCTGGGAAGAGCGCTATTCGATTTGCCGCCGGTTATACCTGGACTATACCAAGGCATGGCGCGATCTGCCCAAGCCAATGATCGCGCAGGTGCAAGGGCATTGCATCATGGGCGGGCTGATGCTGGCGCTGGCGTGCGATTTTATCATCTGCGCGGACGACGCGCGCTTTGCTACACGTTCGGTGCGCTGGGGCGCGAGCAGTGAACAGTACTTGGCTTTGCCCTGGGTGATCGGCGTGCCGCAAGCCAAGCAGGCGCTCTTTACCGGCGATTATCTGGATGCGCCGACGGCACTACGGCTGGGCTTGGTCAACGAGGTCGTGCCGCGTGCTGAATTGGAAGCGCACACGCAACGCTTGGCGCAACGCATCGCGCTTCAAGACCCGTTCGCCTTGCGGCTTGCCAAAAAGGTGTGCAATGCCGTACTCGACATCCAGGGACAACCGGCTCACCTTGACGCGGCGTTTGAAACCTGGGCGCTCTCGGCTCTGCGCCCAGCGGTGCTCGAGCGTTGGAATGCGGAACAGTCTTTGCCAGCGGCGGATCGCATCCGCAAACGCGATCAAAAGTTTGGCGATTAAAAATGGAGGCGGCGGAAACCTGGCAAGACCTGACATTGTATCGTCTCTTGGCACGCGCGGCGCAAAGAACACCTGACCAAGTGGCGCTAGTGACGCCGCGCGGGTCGTACACGTTCCGAGAGATTCTCGCGGATGTTCACGCGCTGGCTTGGGAGTTGCATAACCTAGGTATCGGCCCCCAAGATCGCGTGGCGACGCTCTTTGGTACGCGCCGTCCATGGATTATTCTGCACTATGCCGTCGCCTTGTTGGGCGCGACGCTCGTGCCTTTGAACACGCGCTGGCAAGCCGAAGAATTGCGTTCTGCGTTGACTCAGGTTCGCGCGACCGTCCTGGCGTTGATGGACCGCGACGGCAATCAGGACATTCTCGCTCGTGCCGTTGAGGCGTGCCCGGCATTGAAGGATGCGTGTGCCGGCAGGGTGGTCAGCGCCGTGTTGCCCAATCTGCGTCTCGTGATCGGTTACACTGTCGCGCATCAACCTAGGTTCGATCTCGATTTGCGCCAGTTGATCGCATCGCCTCAGAAGCTTGATCACGCCTGGCTTGAGCGGCAAGCGGCGTTCGTCAAACCGTGCGACACGGCGTTGATCCTGTTCACGTCCGGCAGTACCTGCCGACCCAAAGCCGCTCAGTTGACGCACCGCAACGTCATTGGGCACGCGCACTATTTGAGCCGTTTTCTCGATTTGCAACCAAGCGACCGTTACATCAATCTCTTGCCGTTCTTTCATGTCGCTGGTTATGCGCAAGGGCTTGTCCTCAATCAGTATGTTGGCAGTGCGCTCTATCTCGTAGATCAATTCAAGCCCGAGGAAATTCTAGACGTGATCACGCGGCATCGCATCACGGCGTGGGCGGCAATGCCGGTCACAGTGCAACGCGTGCTTGATCTTGCGCGCGACACGCACGCTGATCTTTCCTCGCTTCGCATCCAACACGGCGTCAGTCCCGAATTGTGGGATCGGGTTGCCCAAGAAACTCGTGCGTCAATCATCACGCGGATGTACGGTCTCACCGAAAGCGCCGGACTGGTCACGATGTCGCGCCCGGCAGAAAAGGATCGCGCGGACTGGCGCAACAGCGTGGGCTTGCCGCTCCCGGGTGTGACCGTGCGGACCGTTGATCCCGCAACAAATCAGGCATTACCCAATGGACAAACCGGGGAGGTTATCTTTCGCGGTTGGAATTGTTTTCAGGGATACTATGGCGATCCGCAAGCGACTGCCGCAACGATAGATGATGCCGGCTATTGCCACACCGGCGATCAGGGTTTCGTGGACGCGGACGGCTGTTTGCATCTCCTGGGACGTTACAAAGAAATGATCAAAACCGGTGGCGAGAATGTTTCCGCGCTGGAACTGGAACTGTGGCTCAAGCAACATATTCCCGGCATTCACGTGGTTTGCATCGTGGGTGTTCCCGATGCCGCCTGGGGCGAAGCGGTCACCGCGCTCGTCGAGCCGGCACAGACGGTAAGGCTCGATCCTAAAGCGATCAAAGCAGAATGTGCCGAGCACTTGGCGAGTTTCAAAATTCCGCGTCACATCATTTTCGTTAGGGCAAACGAATGGCGGTACATTGGCTCAGGGAAGATGGATCGTGCGGGCTTGCGCGACTGGGCAACCATGAAATTGCGTGAACGCAGTGAGGGAAAGGAACGGTATGGAGAGAGTGGAGCAAGCCAAGCGTAAAAAAACATCGAACGGGCTGACGGATGCGGCGCAAGCATATGGGACGAGCGCGCTTCTCATTCTCGCCGTGCTCGCGCTGTGGCAATTTGGAATTCCAGAGGGCATGTCGAGCGCACTGCCCAAGCCCACGTTGATCGCCGTGACGATTTGGAAGATTGCGCCCATCTTGTGGGACAATGTGTTGCAAACCGCTTTAGAGGCGTTACTCGGTTTTGTGTTTGGCACGCTAGCGGCAGTTCTCATCGCGATTGGCTTTGTCTATTCGCGCACGGTCGCGCGGACCGTCTATCCCATTGCCGTCATTCTTCGCAGTTTACCCTTGATTGCGCTGATGCCATTCTTGGTAAGCTGGCTGGGAACCGGCATCATGTCCAAAGTCGTGCTCGCCGCGCTGACATGTTTTTTCCCGACGCTGGTCAACATGGTGCAAGGTTTAACCTCGGTTGAACCGCAGGCGCTCGAATTGATGCAAACGCTCAACGCCAACGAGAAACAAGTCTTTTGGAAAGTGCGACTGCCGTATGCTCTGCCCTTCTTATTTACGTCGTTCAAGATCACATCATCCGCCGCCGTGCTCGGCGCGATCATCGGCGAATGGCTGTGGGCGAACGTGGGGCTGGGCGCGTTCATCGTCAATGCGATGTTCAATATGCAGGGACCGGAATTGTGGGCATCCATGATGGTAGCGACGGCGCTCTCGATTCTGGCGTACATTTTAGCGGTGGTCGGCGAAATACTCATCGTGCCCTGGCAGAAAAACGGACCGAAGATTGAGGTGGGAAAATGAGCGCGATGAATTCACACAAGCAAGCCAAGCCGGTTGAGCCGGGGCGTTGGCGCGATTGGGCGGTGACAGCGGCGGCGATTACGCTCGGTTTACTGTTTTGGGAGTTGATTCTTTCCAATCCCGATAATGTTTCCGCCATCAACAGCGCGATCCGTGATACGACCGGTTGGAATCCCCGTCTGCGTTTTTTCTCGCCAACCATGATGCCGCGCCCGTCCTCGATTGCGCGAGCGTTCTTTATCACGCCGAACAACGGACGCGGCGGCATGCTCTTTTTCGCTGAACACACCCAGGCATCCTTGTTCGCCGCGTTGCTGGGTTTTGTGCTAGGCAACGGCTTGGCGATTTTGATCGCGACGCTATTCTTGTACGTCAAATCGCTCGAACGCGCGCTGATGCCGATTGCGCTGGCTCTGCGTAGTATTCCGCTCGTGGCAATCACGCCTTTATTGCTTCGCATCCGTTTCACGCTCGCGGACTTGCCCGCTGTTAAAGAGAACCCGTTGCTCTACTTGCTTTTCGGAACGGAAAACACGATCAAGATGATCGTCGTCGTGATCATCGTCTTTTTCCCCACGCTGGTCAATGTCGCGCGTGGACTTGAATCGGTGGATTTGCCCGCGCTGGAATTCTTGCACTCGTTGAGCGCATCGGAGTGGTACATCTATTGGCAGGTGCGCGTGCCGACGGCGCTCCCACTGGCATTTGCCGCTTTCAAGGTCGCGGCTTCGGCGTCCGTTCTGGGTGTCGTTGTCTCTGAATGGCTCAGTTCGAACCAAGGCCTGGGATACATTATGTATCAAGGCGGCACTGGCACCGGCGTCGCCGAAATGTGGGTGGCAATGATCATTACCACCTGTCTCGCGTTGGCTCTGTTTTGGATTGTAGACCTGGTGGAAAAAATCGTCCTACCCTGGCACCAATCAGTCATCGCATTAAAGCAAGCGATGGAAGGATTCGAGCGCGTGACGCGGATTCAAGCTCAAGCGTCGTGATGAGGATTTGAAATGATGAGTGAACATTCGACACGACTTTACGAACGCGCGCGGGCAATGCAATTGCAGATTCGCGATTGGCGGCGCGCGATTCATCAACATCCAGAACTGGGTTTTCAAGAACAACAGACGGCGCAACTCGTCGCCGAGAATTTGCGCGCGTGGGGACTGCACGTCCAAACCGGTGTGGGCAAGACCGGCGTCGTTGGCTCGTTGGGTAACGGCACGCCGGCCATCGGCATCCGCGCCGACATGGATGCGTTACCGATTCAGGAAGCGAATCAAACCGCGTACGCATCCCAGGTTCCGGGTGTGACGCATGCGTGCGGACACGACGCGCATACGGCGATGGCGTTGGGCGCGGCGAAGCTGTGGAGTGAGCTACCCAATCGTCCGGCGGGCACTCTACGTTTTCTGTTTCAACCGAGCGAAGAGCGAATGGACGCCGAAGGCAAGGGCGGCGCGCGGCGCATGATCGAAGCCGGCGCGCTCGATGGTCTATCGGCGATTTTGGCGTTGCACGTCAACAGCAGTTTGCCGCCGGGACGCGTGATGGTTGCGCCCGGTTACGCCACCGCGTTCGGCGATTACTACGAGGCGACGATCCTGGGCGCAGGCGGACACGACGCGTTTCCGCATCACGCCGTTGATCCGATTTACCTTGCCGCGCAGATCGTCAACGCGATTCACGGCATCTGTTCGCGCCGCATTGATCCGCTTCAACCGGCATTGGTCTCGGTGGGCACATTTCACGGCGGCGAGTCCGGCAACATCATTCCGCACAGCGTCAAAATCACCGGCACGATTCGCGGTCTCAAGGATGAGGTGCGCGAACAATTGGCGCAGGAGCTGGAGCGCGCGCTCGGCATTGCCCGGACGCTCGGCGGCGATTATCAATTGATGATCAAGCGCGGCGTTCCGTCTACGGTGAACGATCCGCAACTGGTCGAAATTTTCTGTCAGTCCGTCACGGAGATGCTGGGACTAGATGCGCTTGCGCCGGTTCAGCCCGGTCTATACGCCGAGGATTTTAGTTATATGACGCGGCAGGTGCCGGGGATGTTCGCGATGTTGGGTGTTCAAATTGGTGACGAGGTGCGCCCGTTCCACAGTTCCACTTTTGATCTCGACGAAAGCGCGTTGCCGATTGGTTCGGCGTTGTTGGTGGACACGGCGTGCCGCTTGTTGCAACGATAAAATTCAAAAACCGTTCAAGGAGTTTTGTGCGATGACTGAACCGGAAAAAATAAACGCAGAGCCAACCATCGCGGTGCGCGGGTTCGATCACCGCTATGCCGGGCTGGACATGGAAACGCAGTGCGTCCACGCGGGCATGGGCTGGGAAAGGCCGGACGTGTGGTCGCCGAATGTCCCAATCTACAATAGTCTCGTCTATTATTTTGATCGCATCGAAGAATTGGACGATATGATCTACGACAAGCGAGGCGGCTATGCGTACGCGCGCTGGGGATCGCCGACGGTCTCCGCGCTTGAACGCGCGCTGTCCACGTTGGAAGGCGCGGAGGCGACGCTGGCATGTTCGTCCGGGATGGCGGCGGTCACGCTGGCACTGCTCGGCGTTGGGCTGACCCAGAACGCGACGATTCTGTGTTCGAATGATGTGTACGGCAGTACGTACGATATGGTTAAGCATACGTTTCCAACGCTGGGCGGTCGCGTGGTCATGGCGGATTTTCTCGACCTGGCTCAGTTGGAAACGATCTTCGAGCGCGAGCATCCTGGGGTGGTTTTCTTTGAAGTGATGACGAACCCGTTGTGCAAAGTGATTGATGCGCCCGCCGTGATCGGAATGGCGCATCGTCACGGTGCGCGTGTCATCGTGGACAATACGTTTACAACGCCGTATTTGTTCAACCCGATCGCGGCGGGCGCGGATTTTGTCTGCGAAAGTTTGAGCAAATTCATCGGCGGGCACAGCGACTTGCTCGGCGGCTCGGTCAGTTGCCGGCAAACCGATCTGGACAAATTAGAAGTATTGCAAACGCAAATCGGCAACAATCTCGATGCGAACGCGGCTTTTCTTGCCCTGCGCGGACTCAAGACGTTTGCGTTGCGCCTCGAAAAACATTGCGCGAACGGCGTCCTAGTCGCGCGCTTTCTCGAAAACCATCCATTCATCGAACGCGTGTGGTATCCGGGTTTACCCAGCCATCCACACCACGCAACCGCGAAACGCATTTTCCAGCCGGGACGTTTTGGCGGGATGATGAGTTTTGAATTGCGCAACGGTGACAAGGATCGCGTGTTTCGGTTCATCAACGCGTTGCAATTCATTTTGCCGGCGGGTTCGCTCGGCGATGTCAATTCGCTGATCGTCTACCCGGCGCGCACGACGCATCACTGGTTGAGCGCGGAGGAATTGCAAGCGATTGGCATCACGCCGGCAACCTTGCGCCTTTCGGTCGGCATCGAAAGTGCCGAAGATTTGCAAGCCGACCTGGATCGCGCGTTGCGCGTGTGACAATTTTATCTGTGGGGTGCTCATGGCGAGTGTGAAACTGGAAAAAATCAGCAAAGAATTTCAACTCAAAGACGGTGCGGTGCTTGCGCTCAACGATGTCAATGGCGAGATCGGCGACCGCGAGTTTGTCTCGCTCATCGGTCCCTCGGGATGCGGCAAGTCTACCGTGTTGCGCTTGATCGCCGGACTGGTTCCGCCCACCAACGGCGAAATTCGTTTGCACGGTTTGACGCCGGCGGCGGCGCGCAGTCAACGGATGTACGCGTTTGTGTTTCAAGACCCCGTGATGTTTCCCTGGCGCACCGTGATCAAAAATGTGGAAATGCCGCTCGAAGTTGTCGGCGGCAAGACGAGCAAGGAACGCGCCGACCATGCCCAAGCCCTGCTCAAACTCGTCGGCTTGCAGGGTTTTGAAAAGGCGATGCCCAATCAATTGTCGGGCGGCATGAAACACCGCGCCGCCATTGCTCGCGCGTTGATGCTCGAACCGCCGGTGTTATTGATGGACGAACCGTTCGGCGCGTTGGATGAGATCACGCGCGACCGCATGAACCTGGAACTGCTACGCATTTGGGGCGCAACGAACGCGGCAGTGATCTTTGTGACGCACTCGATTGAAGAAGCCGTGTTTCTCTCTGATCGCATTCTCGTTTTGTCGCCACGACCTGGGACAATCGTCGCCGACATTCCGATTGATTTGCCGCGCCCGCGGACATTGTTGGTGAAACAGAGCGAGCAAGCGTTCAACTACAGCACCTTGGTACGCAAGAAATTGACCGAAATCACGATTGCCGCCGAGATAGACCAGTTCGGCGCAACGCCGGAATGATGGACTGACAACGAATGCGACACGCCGATATTCTCATCACGCACGGATTGATTGTCACGTTCGATCAGACCGAGACGATCATTCCCGATGGCGCGCTTGCGATTGCCGGTTCCGACATCATCGCGCTTGGCTCGACCGAAAACCTGTCCGCGCAATTTCAAGCGCGCGAACAAATTGATGCGACCCAGCATCTGGTGACGCCGGGTTTGATCAACACACACACACACAGTCCGATGGCGCTCTTTCGGGGCTTGGCAGACGATTTGGAACTCGCGCCCTGGTTAGCGCGCATGAGAGACGCGGCGCGCCAGGTCATTCGCCCGGCGACGGTGGCGCGCGGCGCGGAACTCGCCTATGCCGAAATGCTCCTGGGTGGAACGACGACTGCGCTCGATATGTATTTCTTTCCCGAAACGTTGGCGGCGGTTGCGAAACGCGTCGGACTGCGACTCATCACGGGACCGGTGTTTGTGGCGCACGAAGTCTCGGACCATCTTCGCGCCGATGAACGTTTGGCGCGCGGCAGAGAATTTATGCAAGCGTACCGCGCCGACCCGCTCGTCGTGCCGTGCGTGATGCCGCACAGTCCCCAGGATGTGCCTTTGTCTTTGCTGGCGCAAGCGCAAAAACTCGCGGACGAGTTTAACGCGTTGCTCAGCATTCACGTTTCCGAGACAGCGGCGGAAGTGGCGAACGTCGTCGCTCAGCGCGGCGCGTTGCCCGTCGAATTTCTGGATCAATTGGGAATGTTGTCCGCGCGTTCCATCCTCGCGCATGGCATTCATCTCACCGACGCCGAGATCGCGCGCGTGGCGCAACGCGGTGCGGTCATCGCGCATTGTCCGATTTCCAATTTGAAGCTGGGTGATGGAGTTGCGCCGGTGCCCAAATTGTTGCGCGCTGGTGTGCGTGTAACGCTGGGGACCGATGGTCCCGCGAGCAGTAACGACCTGGACCTGTGGAAGGTCGTACGGCTCGCGGCGATTTTGCATCGCGGCGTTCAACAAGATTCAACCTTGACGCCGGCGCGGCAAATCTTGCGCATGGCAACCATTGATGCGGCGAAGGCACTGGGGCTGGATGACCGAATCGGATCGCTCCAAGTGGGCAAGCGCGCCGACCTGATCCTGATTGATCTCGATAGTCCGCATCTCGTTCCCTTTTTCGATGCGTATTCCTTGCTGACTTATGCGGTGGGACGCGAAGACGTTTCGACCGTTTTGGTCAATGGCCAAGTTGTCGTGCGGGATCGCCAGTTACTCAACCTGAATCAAGCCGATACAATTGCCGCCGTGCGAGAGATTGCGGCGCAAGCGGCGACCGCGTGAGTGCGTTCCGGTAGGATGCCTATGGCTTTTCAAAATTCAGAAGAATTGATGGTGATCGCGGCGTCCATGTACTATGACGACGAACTGACCCACGAACAGATCGCCAAGAAATTGCACATGTCACGCGTGGGCGTGACGCGCTTGCTCCAACGCGCGCGGCGCGAAGGGATTGTGCAGGTGCGGATCACGAAACCCCTGCCGATTCAATACGAGTTGGAACAACGCCTTCAGAAAACATTTGGCTTGAAAGATGCAATCGTCGTCAAAGCGCGCGGCTCGCTCGATGCGACGCTGGACGCGATTGGTCAAGCGGGAGCGGAGCATTTACGCCAGAGTGTGTGTTCCAATTGTCGGGTAGGCGTAGGCTGGAGCACAACTGTTAGCCGAATGTTGCCCTATCTGGAGAAACCCGAAAAACTGACTGGGGCGGTGGTCAACGAGTTAGCAGGTAGTCTGATGGGGCTGGGCAACCCCTACAGCATCAGCGGTGCAATTGCCCAGATGCTAGACGCGCCCATCGAACCGTTACCCGTTCCGGTGATTGTCCAAAACGCGCAAGCGCGCGAAGCGATTTTACAGGAAGCCACAATTGCGACCTCACTTAATCACGCGCGTCAATGCAACCTGGCTTTTGTTGGGCTGGGTGACGTGAGCGATGAATCTATTTTGGTGCGCACCGGTTTCATGAGCGCAGAACAATTATCCGCGTTGCGTCAATCGGGGGCTGTCGGTGATATTCTGATGCGGTTTTACGATGCCGAGGGGCGGCATGTTGCCTCACCCGTAGAATCGCGTGTCATCTCACTATCGGTGGAAGAAATTCGCCGGATTCCCTATGTTGTCGCAATGGCATCAGGTTCAACCAAACTCGAGGCGGTCCTCGGCGCCATGCGCGGCGGCTTTTGCCATTGTCTCATCACCGATACGGCGTTGGCAAAATTGGTTCTAGAGCATGCTTGAGCGAGCCACGGCAATTGAATTTCTTCCAATTAACCGACAAACCATTGCGGGCTAGAGACTTGCGAGGTCCAGATGGACTGTCGCAACGAGTGAGAGTGATTCTCGTTGAGCGTGATCTGTGCAATCTTACCAATCGCATTAATGTGAACACATCCTGCGATTTGCAGCATTACGGACAGTGCATTGGGAGCATGGATTGAAACTGGCGCAACAATGAGTGAGATACAATATCTGCGCGGTTTCTCGACCACGCAGACATTGTGTCTCACCGGCAGGAGGGGGACGCCGGCTATCCCAGCAGTAGCACCCCGCTCCGCACACGTTGCGTGAGTACCGCCACATTCGCCGTGTCGCTTCCAGCGTACACCCTGCCACGACCACCGCAATCGGAGCCAGCACGACCACATCCCAGACCCAACTTGGCAAAGTCCACGGGACACACGCGGCAATCGCTGACACCGCATAGCCTCAGTAGTAGCCGAACAAACCGATGAAAATGCCTAACGAGACTGTCGAAAAACCCTTTGCGTGGAAAATGTTCAAAAAAATCTCCCACCAGGGACTAGAAAAACTGCCAAGATGTTGCTTAAAGCACAAAAACAGATGTCTTCTCAGTGATTACGCCCCACTTTTCAAAAATTATTTTTGAAAAAGGACTTTTTCGACAGTTTCAACGGTTTGCGTTAC
>CAIKBD010000484.1 GCA_903825565.1 uncultured Anaerolineales bacterium
CAGGATCCGATCTTTCCGATTGCCGGCGTGCGCCAGGCGTACCGCGAGTTGCAACGCGTGTATGCGCTGGTAGGGCGCGCCGAGGATCTCGCCAAAGATTTTTTTCCGGGCGGGCATCGGTTTGGCGGGCGCAAAACGTTCACGTGGCTCGACCGCGAGTTTGCGCGCGCCTAGATTTTGCTCGCTTTATTTCATTTTGAAGAAAGGTGCGTATGTTTGACATTGCGTACATTGGGCATTACACCAAGGACACGATTGTGTACCCGCACGCGACGCGGTTGCAAGATGGCGGCGCATTTTTTTACGGGTTGAATGTGGTGGCGCGGATGGGTTTGCAGGGCGCGGTCGTCACCAACTTGGCGCGCGCCGATTGGCACGTCGTCGCAGAGTTGCAGAAACTCGGCGTCCAAGTTTTTGCGCGCGAGTCGGAATTTTCCACGTGCCTCCGGTTGATTTACCCGACGGCAAATTTGGATGAACGGGTGATCGAGTTGACGAGTCAAGCGGATCCGTTCAGCGTGGATCAAGTGGCGGCGCTGCAGGCGCGCGTGTTCATCGTCGGCGCGTCGTTGCGCGGCGAAGTGCCGACGACGGTGGTGGAGGCGCTTGCGGCAAAGGGCGCGTTGGTGGCGTTGGATGTGCAGGGCTTTTTGCGAATTGCCCACAATGGCACGCTGACGACGGATGGCTGGCGCGACCGCGCGGCGGTTTTGCGCCAGGTGACGATTCTCAAAACGGATGCGGTGGAAGCGGAGGCGTTGACCGGCGAAGCGGATCGCTATGCCGCGGCGCGACAACTCGCGGCATACGGTCCGCGCGAAATTTTGCTGACGCATAACGGGGGCGTGCTGGTGTACCACGACGGCGTGTTCGACGAAGCGCCGCTGGTGCCGCAAGCCCTGCGCGGGCGCAGTGGGCGCGGGGACACGTGTACCGCGTCGTATGTTTCGCGGCGGCTTGTCGCGCCGCCCAGTGATGCGGTGGTGTGGGCGGCGGCAGTGACCAGTCTCAAGTTGGAAGCGGAAGGACCTTTCCGCCGCGATATGGCAGAGGTGGAAACGCTCTATCAACGGCTCAAGCGCACGGCGCAGAACGCGTAGACGCGCGCACGAAAACCCCTGAACGCGAAAGGCGTTCAGGGGTTTTTGGCGCGCGGGCACGAGGTTTTTTTCTAGCGCATGTTCCCTAAAGTTCGTTCACAAATACTCTGCAATATCTTCCGAGCGTTGCCTTTTACGGAACGGACGAAATTCTTCAAAGAACTGATAACCATTAGTAAACATTTTGTACACTCGTGCAACGCTCCAAATTTCAAGCCAGTTTTTCAAATCAGACTCAAAGTGACTAACGCTTCGAAGTCTAGCCACAGCTCCAGGAACTGATACGACAATTACTTTGCGGCAACCAAACCTCAGTGCTTGCCGAAGTCTGTCTTTGGCTTCTGTCTCGTTTCCTCCATCATGTACTTCTACCGCCAAAGCCATTTCTTCACCTTCTAACCAGACCACATCAATAATATACGGCGATCCGGGTTCTACGGTGTAGGACTTTATAGATTTGAATCCTGACCAATCTCCAATCTGGGCAACCATGTCTATAACTCTGTCATGTAACGAATCACCTTTGAGACGATAATCTGTGGTGATAGATCGGCGTGTTTCCTCAAATACCGACTGAGGCATTGCGTTAGGATCTAGTAATCGTGGCAATGGTTGTGGAATTAAGGGAGAAATCAGATCAAAGCGATTCAAGTAATCTTGTGCGTCAACATCAGAATGACCATGACCGATTTTCATAATCAGTCGGTCATTTTCGGGAACAATTTTAAGGAAAATATGACCTTTGCGGTTTGGCTCTGCGTTGGCATACCATTCGAAAATCTTATCATCCGGAACGAATACTACAGTATTTTCATCTCCGCACATGAAGCACTCTACGAACCTTTGTTTGCCACGCCATTCGTTGATCCTATGCGTGTCCATAAAGAACCAATAGTAGTTCTTTTCCATCAATCCGGAATAGCGCAAGTCCAAAAGAACCTCGTTGAACGTCGTGTAAACACTTGACATTCTTGGAACAGGTTCAATCCGCTTGAAAGGTCGAATTTTGGAAACAAATTTTTCTCTTACATCCTTCTTCTTTGAAGCCATGAGATCACCTTTTCGTGTTTGTCACGACTATGCCTGTACCACGGCAATGCTGGCAAGGTCTTGGTTGTTGATCGGTTTCTCGTATGTATCGCAAAGACATATACCACTCGCCATCCCACCAATACAAATCTTGAGTATGTGGACTACGATGTATTTTGATCCGGTGACGATTTGTAAATATTCTTAATGCGTTTTGCTGATCCTTTGCCCTGAGATAATCAACCGACCAATCGCTCAATTCGCGATGGTAGCGTTTGTATGCAATTTCAAATATTTTTAACTTGGGTTTCAAACGGCTCGACATTTTCTTCCTCTCAAAATTTACTTAACACAACAAAACAAATAACCGATACTCGATATTCTAGGCGGGAGTCTTGTGTGATCCGCATTTTACCACATCCCCCGCCCCAACAAAAAACTGATGACTGTCTTACTGTCCACCGTTCTACTGTTCACCGCCCACTGCCTCACGGCTCCCTCACCGCCTCCAGCAACGCGCACGCCTCACGCTTGCCGCCGGAACCTTGCTCACCGCCAGGACCCACGCACGAGGGACAGCCATCTTCGCACGCGCAGTCGCGCACCAATTCGTGCGCGCGCGCGAGCAACTCGGCATGCAGTTCAAACAACCGCTCGCTAAAGCCAATCCCTGCCGGCACGCAATCGTAAATCACAATCGTCGGCTTGCCGCCGGCGAGCGGCGATTCGGGATCGGAATGGACGCCAATGTCGCGCGTGTCGCACATCAGGAACAGCGGCGCGAGATGCGCGAGCGCGTGCGCCACGCCGGCGAGTCCACTCCGCACGCGCACCGCGAGTTCCGCGCGGCGATGACACGTCGGGCAAAGCGTCACCAGGTTTGCCGGGTCATTGGCGCGTTCCCGCGTGGGAAACGCGCGAAATGGAATCTTGTGGTGAACGTGATGGGGTTTGCCATTTTCCGGCAGACCGCACCCCTGACACCGAAAGCGATCCCGCGCGCGCACCTGTGCGCGAAGCGCATCCCAGTCCGCGCCGTAATCGTTCGGCGCGTTCGACCACACGCCCGCAGCGCGTAATTGCGCCACCGTCGCATCGTTCACCGCTAGCCAATAGCCGGTCGTGTGTAATTCCGTCGGCGACAGGGCGAGCGGCTCTTCGCCCAAATTTTCGTGCGTGAACCATTTGATCTTTTTGAAACTGATCACCTGGGTCGTCACCGCGATTTCGCCGTGCGCCTTGAGTGCGCCGCGCGCCGGCGTTTCGGCGAGCGTGGCGAGGAGTTGCACTGTCGTCTCGCGGCGCGGCTCAGTGTAATAATCCGCGTCGCTCGCGTGCAAATGCGCGATGCCGCGCGCGAGATCGAGATCGTCCACGCTGAACGCTTGTCCCTCGTGCAAATAGATCGCGTGCGGGTGCGCCAGCCAGTCCGCGCTGGCGCGATCCACATGTCCGATCACGCTGGGCGGATCGCTCACCTGCAACGCGACCGTCTCCGCCGAGGCGCTACGCAGGGAAAGTGCGCTCGCCGGGTATTGCTCGGACATCCAAAAATATTTTTCGCCCGCACGATGCAGCACGCGGTTCGCTTCCAGAAATTGCAGAAACTCGGTCACGCGCGCGCCGGGCACGCGCCCGAAATTTTCGCCGGCGCGAAACGGCAACTCGAATGCGGCGCAACGCAAATGTTGCAACAAGATCAGCACATTGTCCGGGTTGATCAGCGCTTGCTCCGGCGAACGCTCGAACACGTACTCCGGGTGACGCACGAGAAATTGATCGAGCGGATCGGCGGAGGCGACGAGGATCGCG
>CAIKBD010000485.1 GCA_903825565.1 uncultured Anaerolineales bacterium
GCAGTAAAAGCGTATTTGGCAGACGGTGCGACTAAACAGATTCATCTTGAACCATTGCCACCATACGCTCCTGATTTGAATCCCGACGAAGGAGTCTGGAACCATCTCAAGTATGTTGAACTTCGCAATGTTTGTTGTCTGGTAACTGCTCACAGTTCTTGAGCAACAAGATACGGCAAGACCGGCTTGCCCATCAAGTTGACCAGGGTTTCGAACGCAGATTGCCCGCGCAATTTGGCCGTGTCAATCACAGACGCGAGTGCCGCATATGCATCAGCACCCCAACGCGAACGAAAGCCACCGGTTACCTTGCGATGGATGACGGATGGTCGCAAGGCGCGTTCACACGCATTGTTGTGAAACGGCACCCGCGGGTCATGTAAGAAGACCAACACGTGTGCACGGTGTTTGCGATACCGTTTCACCAGGGCTTGGGCGGAACGGGTTCGCACCTCTCGCTTTAACAACCGATCCAAGTGGTGCTCGATTTGGGTCACCCGCCGCTGAAAGCCGCACGCCGTCAATTGCGCTCGCCGATTCGCTAGATGGATCGCGGTGCGAAATAACGCTTGCAGTTCCCGTGCCCAACGCAGATGCGGACTGCGTTCAATCAACGCCTCCAGATTGCGAATTTGATGTGCCAGACACAATTGCCAACGTTCGGCGCGCACTTTCAATTGAGGTGCCCAGCAATCGCAGACCCAGGTGTGGAGGTGGGCGTCGCCGATCACGGCTTCCAGGACATCGCGACCGCGACTGGGCCGGATAACATGGTAAATCGCCGTGGGACTGACAAAGACCCATTGCCACCACGTCCGCCCGTCCACGCGCGCACCGGTCTCATCGCTGCCAATGACGGGGCTTTGCAGCACTTGTTCGCGGAGAGTTTCGGTCACAGGATGCGCGGCGGCACCCGCACGTTCCAAGATACACGCTTGACCGCCTTCACTCAAGGTCACGTTGAAGAAGTCGCGCAGGGTCGCTTGCGTGCGGACGTAACTCATGTGTTGTTGATGTTGGAGATACGTGACGGTCGCTTCCAAGCGTGGCCCAAAATGCCGCGACGCTTCCAAGCCTTGGGGCAATGTGCCGCGCTGCACATGGTCACACATGGGGCAGACGACTTCGTGTTGTTGCGTTTCCAGCACTACGGGCTGAATCACGGGCAACTCCAGCACTTGGCGCCGCACGATGGCATGCGGCGGGACGGGGCGCAAGTCGGTGCCGCATCCCGCACACGTGGTCACGCGCGCTTCGATCACCCTGTCGGGATGATCGAGCAAGGGACGTGCGGCCTTGTGGTGACCGGGGCGAGCGCCGCGTGGACGGGCTGCGCGCGCGGCGAGCAGATTCCGTTTCTGATCGCGCGAGGGTGGTTGCGATGAATTATGCGAAGTGGTGGTGGGGTGCTTGAGTCGCTCCACTTCGGCTTGCAAACGTTGGACTTCGGCGATCAATTGTGCAACCAACGCAAGTAATTCTTCGCGCGACAAGTTGTTGAGTGATTCGGACGGCGGTAAAGTCATTTCGTCAGTAAGAACACTACACCATCAAAAAAGTTGTGAGCAGTTACGTTGTCTGAACCTGGGTCACTTGCAACACCAACTTGACCGAGCGGTAAATCGCTTACGACGAAAACCCTATCTCATTCAGTCGTTCTTTGCGGGTGCCGGGTTAGCGATCTAAAAAGTTTAGAGCCTATCCCAAAAATCTAGCGGTGATGATCGCACAGGCGAAATGAACCAGGGCTTCGTAATTCTCAGCTTTTTTTCCCAGCGGATTTTCAAGGCACGGAATCGATTGTGCCATGAGTTGGTGCGTTCAATCACCC
>CAIKBD010000486.1 GCA_903825565.1 uncultured Anaerolineales bacterium
AGTCACTGCCCAAGTGACGGTAGTCGTCGAGCGCGAAACCGAGTAAACGGAACCCGGGATGAACGGAAATCCGAATGCGATTACGTTGGCGCTCGTGCGCCAAATTGTCGCCCAAACTAGTTGCGCGGTGTGCGAACGGCGCTTTCACTTGAACGATGTATCCGTGTTGGGGCGGCAGGGCAACGTGTGGGCACTCCGCGTGAATTGCCGGGACTGCCAGCGGCAAGACCTGCTCCTCGCCGTTTTGGAGAATGGTAAAACGCATCCGATCTATACGGATCTGACGCCGGACGAGTGGGCGCGCTTTAAGGATCGCGCGGCAATTTCAACCGACGAGGTGATCGCGTTTCATACGTACATCCAGGCGTACCCGGGCGACTGGTCCGAAATTTTGGACGCGCCGCTGGCGGCGGAATAGCACGCACCATTTTTGCCAATCGAACCAAAATGAGAACCCGACCGTGTAACTCCGGTCGGGTTTTTGCATCTAAAGATTTGACAAACCCATTTGGACGGTTATAATCTCACTATCCCGATACCCCTAGAGGGTATCCGATCTCCAGGAGGTAGAAAATGGCTAACGGATTGTTGCATGTGACGGACGCGGAATTTACCAAGACGGTGTTGGAATCCAAAACACCGGTGTTGGTAGACTTTTGGGCGGAATGGTGCGGACCCTGCCGCATGATCGCGCCCTATGTGGAAGAGATTGCGCGTGATTACGCCGGCAAAGCGGTCGTCGCCAAAATGGATACGGACTCGAACCCTCAAACGCCAATGAAGTACGGCATCATGGGTATTCCAACGCTGATCATTTTCAAAGACGGCAAAGAAGTCGAACGGATTGTCGGCGCGGTGCCGAAAACCGCTATCGCCAAGAAATTGGACGGCGTGCTGTCGCGCAACTAGGCGTGCCCAGTCGAAATGATGCTGCGCGCTGTGGTAGACTTGCAAGTGAGGGAGTGATGCGAAATGCCGATTTACGAATATTATTGTGACGACTGCAAAAAACCGTTTGAGGTGTTTGTGCGGACGATGAAAACGCCAACCCAGGTGGCATGTCCCGACTGTGGCGGCGAGCATGTCGAAAAGGAAGTAACGGCGGCAAGCGCGTTGGGCATGACGACGGTCGGCGCAGGCGCATCCGCCGCGGCGTGTGCGCCGAGTGGCTGAGGGTTGCCGCGTCGGTAATCCCCAGTTGGTTACCTAAGAGAACCGTGGGTTCTCGCAACGAAATAAGGTGGGCGTATGGCGGAGGATTTGAAAGCCGATCTGATCAAACGCTTAAAGCGCATCGAAGGGCAGACGCGCGGCGTGCAAAAAATGGTGGTGGAAGAACGCGGGTGTACGGATATTCTCCACCAACTCACGGCGATTAACGAAGCCGTTCGCAGTGTCAGTTTGATCTTGGCGGAACAGTACGCGGTAGAATGTTTGCAAACGACGACCAAACGCGGCAAATCGCGCGAAGCAATCACGGCAATGCTCGACGTAATTGCGCGCGTGCCGCGTTGAAGGAGAAACAGCGTGGGTTTATTGAGAGACAATGATCGGAAACAATTGCAAGCCGAACTTGGCAAAATGCAAAACCCGGTCAAACTAGTTTTCTTTACGCAAGCGACCGATTGCGATTATTGCGAAATTACCAAGCAAGTTTTGGAAGAGCTTGTGCCGCTGTCCGACAAAATTCACTTGCAGACATACGATTTTGCGACGGACAAGCCGGCGGCGGCGCAGTACAAAATCGCGCGCGTGCCCGCCATTGCGATCCTGCGGCTGGAGCCGCCGGCGGTGCTGGTCGCGGGAAACGAATCGCCCCGCGAACGCGATTATGGGATTCGTTACTATGGCGTGCCGGCGGGGTTCGAGTTCGCATCGCTCGTTGGCGATATTATGGATGTGTCGCTCGGCGAATCCGGCTTGAGCGAAGCGAGCAAGGCAACACTCAAACAATTGCAAGCGCCGGTGCATCTGCAAGTTTTTGCAACCCCCACTTGACCGCATTGCCCGCGTGCAGTCAGTTTGACGCACAAGATGGCGTTGGAAAGCGATTGGGTCACGGCGGATGCGGTCGAAGCGTCCGAGTATCCCGACCTTTCGGAAAAGTACCAAGTGTATGCCGTGCCGCTGACGGTGGCGAATGAAAAAATTCGGATTGAAGGCGGCTTGCCGGAAACCCAGTTCATTCAACAAATTTTGCAAGGCGTCGCGCGCAACGTGACCAAAAACTAGCGTGCGGTTGCGCGATCTTGTAATCCGCGTTGAGGCGCAAGATGGATCCAATTGCCCAAGTGTTGAGCGCGTATAAAACGATTGCCGTCGTCGGCTTGTCCGACAATCCGGCGCGCCCCAGTTACGAGGTGGCGCAGTACTTGCAGGCGCGCGGCTTTACCATCATCCCGGTCAACCCAACGGTGACGCAGGTGCTTGGCGAAAAGGCGTATCCCGATGTCGCCGCGATCCCAGGTGCGGTGGATGTTGTAGATGTTTTTCGCAACCCTGAAGCCGTGCCCGCCATCGTCGAGCAAGCCATCGCCAAGCACGCCAAGGTTGTGTGGCTGCAACCCGGCGCGGAAAATCCGGCGGCGGCGGAACGCGCTATGCAAGCCGGCTTGCAAGTGATCGCCGGCGTGTGCATGAAGAAAGAGCATCGCCGTGTGGGTGAGCCGACCACCGTCCAGTCGGTGCAAGCATAAGCGATCACGCAGCGAGAGGAATCCAGATGGCAAACGTAAAAACGGCTTTAGTGCGTTGGGTCGAAGGAATGGCGTTTGAGACGCTGACGCAATCCGGGCATCCGGGTTGGATTGACGCCGCGCCGAAAGATGGCACGCCGAGTAAGGGACCTTCGCCGATGGAACTGGTGTTGGTGGGGCTTGCCGGGTGCACGGCGATGGATGTGGTGGACATTCTTCG
>CAIKBD010000487.1 GCA_903825565.1 uncultured Anaerolineales bacterium
CACCATCGAAGGAATTTTCGACAGCACGGTTGGGCAAGCGTTGAAACGCGCGTGGATTGCCGAGGACGTTCCGCAGTGCGGCTATTGCCAAACGGGACAAATTATGACTGCCGCCGCGTTACTGCAAAGCGCGCCCCGCGTCACCGAATCGGATATTGATGCGGCGATGGCGCGCGTGTTGTGCCGATGCGGAACGTACCTGGGAATTCGTCGAGCGATTTTGCGCGCGACCAAGGAGTTGGCGCAATGAAAAAAATCAGCCGACGCGGTTTCATCAAGCTGGGTGTGTTGGGCGGCGCAGGTTTGTTGTTGGGCGTTTATTTCGGAACGGGCGGCGAATTGGTCAAGGGCACAGCCGAATTGTGGGACGCGGAACCTGGCTCGTTTCAACCGAATGCCTGGCTTAAAATCAACTCCAACGGCGCGGTGCTCGTTCGCATCAATCATTCCGAAATCGGACAAGGCATCACGACGGGTTTGGCGATGATTGTCGCCGAAGAACTCGATGCGGATTGGGCAAAGGTCTCGGTCGAGATTGCACCCGCCGAAGAAGTGTACAAAAATCCTGCGATGCGTGTGCAGATGACGGGCGACAGCACAAGCACGCGCAGTTCCTGGGATATTTTGCGCAACGCAGGCGCAACCGCTCGACAGATGTTGATGCAAGCGGCGGCGACGACCTGGTCGGTTCCTGTTTCGGAATGTCGAACGGACAAGGGGCAAGTGATTCATTCGGCGAGCGGGAAAAAATTGGACTATGGACAACTCGCCTCGCGCGCCGCTCAATTGCCGATTCCCGAAAAGGTCGCGCTGAAATCGCATCAAGAATTCAAAACGATTGGACAAGGTTTACCGCGACTCGACACATCCATCAAAACAACGGGCGAAGCGGTTTTTGGAATGGATGTGCAGATGCCAGGATTGTTGAACGCGGTCATCGTGCGTCCACCGAGCATCGGCGCGAAAATAAAATCCTGGGACGCGAATAACGTCACGAGTCTGCCTGGGGTGCGTCACGCGATTCAAGTGGATGCTGGGATTGCAATTCTCGCGGACACATTTTGGCAAGCGAAAAAAGCGGCGGAGACCGTGCGCGTCGAATGGACGGAAGAGAACGCCACGCTTTCGAGTGACACGCTTCGCGAACAGTGGGCTGAACTCGCCAAGACGCAAGCGGGGCGAACGCGTTATCAAAAAGGCACTGCCAAGGATGCGATGAGTAAAGCCGCGCGCGTCATCCAAGCGAATTATCACACGCCCTTTCAAGCGCACGCCACGCCCGAGCCGATGAATTGCACGGCGCTCGTCAAAAATGGCAGATGCGAAATTTGGGCGCCGACGCAAAACCAGGACGCGGCGCAAGAAATTGCCGCGCGCATCACGGGGCTGGGTTATCGTGATATTAAAATTCACACCACGTTTCTCGGCGGCGGATTCGGTCGGCGCATTTTGGTGGATTATGTCGGCGAAGCCGTTCAAATTTCGCAAGCTATTGGCAAGCCCGTCAAGGTGATGTGGACGCGCGAGGACGATGTGCGTCACGATTTTTATCGCCCTGGCAATTACAACGCGCTTCAAGCTGGGTTGGATGCGAACGGCAAACTCATCGCGTGGATGCACAAGATTGTCGGACCCGATTATATGGCAGAAGGTTTGCAAACTTTGGTCCCTTCGATGTTGCCGTACGCCGTGCCGCGCGCCGTTCGTAACATCGGCTCATCGCTTTTCAATGCGGCATCCACCACGATTATTCCTGGCGCCAAGGTCATCGAGGGCGCAGATGATTTGCCGTACGCGATTGACAATATTCAGGTTGACCACGTCAATGCTGACCCAGGAATTCCAAAAGGATTTTGGCGCTCGGTCGGTTTCTCTACAAACACCTTTGTCGTCGAAAGTTTTCTCGATGAGGTTGCCGCCGAAACCAAGCAAGACCCATTCAAGTTTCGAGAACAATTGTTGGTGAATTCGCCGCGCTTGCAAAATGTTTTGCGCTTGGTGGCGGAAAAAGCAAACTGGGGCAAGCCATCATCGGCAGGTGCGTCCCAGGGAATTGCGGCAGTGGATTTTCAAGGCGCGATGTTGAGTATGGTCGCCGAAGTATCGGTGAGTAAAACTGGCGCGGTGCAAGTGCATCGTGTGGTCGTCGCGCTGGATTGTGGGACGGTCGTCAATCCCAAACTCGTCACCGCGCAAATCGAAGGCGGCATTGCGTTTGGATTGACCGCGGCGATGAAGAGCGAAATCACTTTCAAGAATGGCAAGGTCGTGCAAAGTAATTTCCACGATTTCCAATTGTTGCGAATGAACGAAATGCCCAAGGTCGAGGTTCATCTCGTTGCGAGCGAGCAACCCCCGCTCGGTGTCGGCGAATCTGCCGTGCCGATTATCGGACCTACTGTCGCTAATGCGATTTTCGCCGCGACAGGTAAACGCATTCGCAAATTACCGATTGATCCAGCCGAACTTGCGGGCTAGTGTTCGTAAAACAAATCAAGTTCAGGTAAACAAAATAATTTGTGTTTGTCATTTCGAGCGTAGCGAGAAATCTCCAGCTCGGTAGAGATTTCTCCTCGCTTCGCTCGTCGAAATGACAATTCATTCTCATACCGAACTGATGTTAAATCAAACGAGGAAATTGAAATGACTACTCACAGTACACATTTAAAATCGTACCACACTGGAATCAATCCAGCGACGATAAATTTTTGGCTCGACCTGGGTTTGCTTGCGATATTTTTATCGGCAATCGCTTCAGCATTCCTCACTCGTTCGATTCATCCGTGGATAGGTACGAGTATGGCGGCAGGCGTGTTGATTCATTTTGCTTTGCACTGGAAATGGATTGCGGCAACTGCGCAACGTATTCTGAAACCGATGCCCATCCAGGTTCGCGCGAAAGCGTTGGTGGATGCGTTGATGTTGATTGATTTCATCTTGCTTGCATTGAGCGGCGGCATCGTGTCGCTCATCTATGCGCCGCGCGTGACGAGTTTTCATTCGTGGTGTATGTACGCGCTGATAAGTTTGATTGCGATTCACCTCGCGTTCAATTGGAAATGGCTCTATACAAAAATCGTAAAATCATAACAAAGGAGAACTCCCGTGACACAACCAAAAATTACTCGACGACAATTTATCATCGGCACAGCAGGCGCGAGTGTGCTTGCCCTCGGCGGTGGCGCAGTGGCGGCGATGCGCCAACCCACTATCGAGATGGGCGAATTCAGCGCGCCACAAGCGAACGCGCAAGGCAAGGTGTTGGTCGCCTACGCCAGCCGATACGGTTCGACTGCGGGTGTTGCGACAGCCATCGCGCAAACGCTCTCGCAAAAAGGAATTGCGGCAGACGCCAAGTTCGTCGCGCACATTACCAGCTTGTCCGAGTATCGCGCCGTGATTATTGGCTCGCCCGTCATCTCCAGCGTGTGGGCGCAAGAAGCCATCAACTTTGTGCAAGCGAACAAGAGTGAGTTGAGCCAAAAGCCCGTTGCATATTTCTTGACGTGCATCACCCTGGGTCTGACGAATCAACCTGAGGCGCGGCAAAAAATTGCGAGTGCGTTAGAAGCGGTCGAAAAACAAATTCCCGATGTGAAACCGTTGGACAAGGGAATGTTTGCGGGCGCGTTGGACTATAGCAAGATGTCGCTCTTTATGCAGTTAATGTATCGTGCCTTTGCCGAAGACACGACTTCGGGCGATTTTCGCAATTGGCAAGCTATCCGCACCTGGGCTGAAATGATTGGACCCAAGTTGGTGGGCAAGAGTTGAACGCTGTTTCAAGTGTACCAAGTGGTGTAAGGGCGAATCGTTCATGCTTCACTGCCCAGTTGCTGATCGTCAACGCAATTCGGAAATGAGGTCTAGTCAACGATTCGACTAGTCTGGGTTAGCCGGATCAGATATCGGTTGCGGGTGTCGGCTTTTGTAAAAACCGTTTTCCTGCGACCCAGATGATGCCGAGCGCCCACAGCGCATACACCACCGTATAAACCCAAAATATATTTTCGAGGGAGACCCAGCCCAAGCCATTGGTTACAAACGCAAATCCGAAATTGGAAGCGAAGTGGAACAGCGATACGATAACCAAACTCCCCGAACGATTGTATCCCCACATCACGATCACCGAATAGCACACAAGCTCCAACCAAAACAGCCATTCGGGAATTGATGTTGGCACGATGAGATGCAAAATGGAATGCCAGCCCGCAATCGCCAAACCCAGGATGAGCGCAGATACGAGAGGGCTGTACCGTTGTTGCAAACGCGGCAATGCAAAACCTCGCCAGCCCAGTTCTTCGCCGGTTGCACCTTGAATCAAATTAAAGATGATCATCCAGAACAAACTTGTCCCTGTGATGCTCGTGCTCGCGGCGGCGGGTGTGCCGCCCAGGGCGATATATCCCCCTGCCAATGTCACCGCAATAACGAGCGGCATCAATCCAAACAAGTACCATCCCGGATGAACGCGCCATGTGAGCCAACCTGAAATCAGTTTTCGTTGGGCTGACCGTCCGCTGATGATGCCCACCACCAACACCGCCGCCACGTTTGGCGTCCACGATGCGATTGCAGTTAGCCAATCCAGCACAAAGGGAGAAATCGAAACCAGAGTAAAGATTCCTCCGATCACCATTAACACCAGGAAAAAGAACACATAAGCCAACACAAAGAACGCGACAAGCGGGTATTTCTTGATGAGGTTCTTTTCGTTGACAGATAAAGTTGTGTTTTTCATATCACCTGACCTCTTGACTTATCCTTTCTCAGCAGAATTAGGTTCGGCGATGTTCGCCGGTTTCGCCTTGGCCACCACCTGCTGAAATGGCATGACCATCTGGGTCTTGAGCACCTTGTCGAATCCCTTGCGGATGGATGGAATGCTGAGGACGGGCATGCCAAAGATGTTCCGCATCCTCTCGCTAAAATTCGCCTGCGGGAAGGTCTTGTACAGCCCGCTTTTCTGGTACGCCCGGTGGTCGGCAGGGAAGATCATTCGCAGGGGACCGAACATCTCGTCGCGGAAAATCTTCATGCCGCCGATGCCCAGGAACGTCTGGGGGCGCCGATAACCGTTGTGGGCATACAGGACGGCGCGCGCCATCAGCTGATCCAGCAGGCGATCCAGCTCCGCCGAATCGCCGCTAGCCAGGCAGTCCGCCTCATCACTGACCGCGCCGACCAGGTTCGCGCCCTGGAATTCGTAGAACCCACGGAACACTTCCATCAAGTTGGGCTCCTGGCTCAACGGACCAGAAACCACCAGGGCAATCTGCTTGCCGACCAGCACGGGAGTGTGCGTGTTGAAGAAAATGCGGTCGAAGAAAATTTTCCAGCGCGCTGAAAGGAAGCGGTCCACCATTGCCCCGGCGTACACCAGCACATCTGCGGTCATCACCGTAGACCGGTAAAACTCGATGTAGCTGTCTTTGCCGGTAAAGGCGCAGACATTGTTGGAGCCGCATTTCAGGCAACCGATGCAACTGGATTTGATATCAATGTCATAAATGTTGATCACCTCGACTGAGCCAGAAAACGCGCCACGGCAACGGCGGACCATCTTGGTCAGGTTGTTATCTTCTTGCTTGCCATCATGCAGGATGACGATTTTCTTGCCCTGGGTGGAAACTGGGTTAGGCGGCAGAACCGGCTGGTAGGGTAGACTGTTGGTTTTGAGCGGCAGGAATTGGCGCTGGGTCGGGACCTGGGTCTGGATCGCTTCCAGGAACTGCCTGCCAAAGGTCACCAGCGCCTGGCGACCTTCTTCGTTCATCAGGTCGCCCATGTGCGGAGCGAAGGAGTCGACGAAGCGCATTTCCAGGTCGTCGCAGATGGCATGGATGTAATTGTGGGCGGTATGGTCAAAAAAATGGATGGAGGTGGAAATGGCGGCGGTGTACTTGTCTTTGAATGCCTCCTGGACACCGCGCTCAAAGACGAGTTCGATAAATCGTTTGTAATTGCCATGCACGTGGAGGATGTATAACGGAAAGCCCCACAGCACGCCATCGGAAGCCCGGATCTGGTCAATCACTTCATCAAATGATTTGCGGTCCGTTTCCAGTTTTCTCAGCCGCTGGGCAATGTGGAGAATATTGAATTCGTGTTGCGGATACACCTTAGAGCCTATCCCAAAAATAAAATTGGATACAATGTGCCTGGAGGATCAACCCTATGGCACATCTAACGCATGGTCAGAAAATCCGTCGGCGGGAGTTGAAAGCGCACCAACAACGGCAACGACGAATTAACCTCTTCGGGC
>CAIKBD010000488.1 GCA_903825565.1 uncultured Anaerolineales bacterium
GGCGAGGCGTGGCCCAACAACGATCATATCCGCCTGTTCATTGACCTCGATCTAAAAATGTCGCGCCTCGTCCCCGTGTTCGAGTCGTTCAAGGAACCACTCCTCGACGCGGTTAAACTGTGGTTACCCGGCAGTCTACCTTCAATTTTCAATTTGTGATGAACCCAAAATACTTTCGCACACTCGAATTCGACAAAATCCTCGCGCGGTTGGCGACGCACGCCGCGTTTGCCGCCAGCGCCGAACTGGCGTGCGCGCTGACGCCCGCGACCGATGCGGCAACCGTTGCGCGCTGGCAAAGCGAAACGACCGAAGCGCGCGCATTGATCGATCAAAATTCCGAAATCAGCGTGGGCGGCGCGCATGACGTGCGCCCGCTCACCAAAAATGCGCGCATCGGCGCGACGCTCCCGCCGCTCGATCTGATCGAAATCCGCCAAACCGTGGTCGCCGCACGCACGTTGCGCCGCGCGTTGGTGCGCCTTGCCGCGACGTACCCGCGCCTCGCCGAACGCGCGACGACGCTCGCCGAATTGCCGGCGCTCGTGGAGACAATCGGGCGCGCGATCAACGAACGCGCCGAGGTCGCAGACAATGCGTCGCCGGAACTCGCGCGCATCCGCCACGACCTCGGCGTGCAACGCGCACGGTTGATGGAAAAATTGCAACGGCTGATCGGCTCCTCCGCCAAAGTCGTCCAAGAACCCATCATCACCGAACGCGACGGGCGGTACGTCATCCCGCTTCGCGCGGAAGCGAAAGGCAAAATCCCCGGGATCGTGCACGACACGAGCGCGAGCGGCGCGACGATTTTCATCGAACCGCTCGCCGTGGTGGAGATGGGCAACCGCGTGCGCGAACTGGAGCGCGCCGAAGCGCGCGAAGTCGAACGCATTTTGCGCGAACTCACCGCGCTCGTCGCCGCGCACGCCGACGAACTGGATTGGACGGTGGAAACGCTCGCCGAGATCGATCTCGCATTGGCGAAGGCAAAGTACTCGGCGGGGATTCGCGGCGTCGCGCCTAAATTCGAAATTCCAAATTCCAAATTGGCAATCCCGATTTTAGAGCTAGTGGAAGCGCGGCATCCTCTGCTCGATCCCGAACACGTCGTGCCGATCACCGTGCGGCTCGGCGGCGAGTTTTCGATCTTGATCATCACAGGACCCAACACCGGCGGCAAAACCGTCACGCTGAAAACCGTGGGCTTGCTCGCGTTGATGGCGCAAAGCGGTTTGCACATTCCCGTGCGCGCCGGCTCGCGCGTGCCGATTTTTACCGGCGTCTACGCCGACATCGGCGACGAGCAATCCATCGAACAATCGCTCTCCACGTTTTCGTCGCATCTCAAAAACATCACCGAAATTTTGCGTGCGGCTGATTTGCAATCGCTCGTCCTGCTCGATGAACTGGGCGCGGGCACAGACCCCGTCGAAGGGGCGGCGCTGGCGCGCGCGATTCTGCGCCACTTGTTGGAGCGAAAAATCCCCGCGCTCGTCGCCACGCATTACGCGGAATTGAAAGCGTTCGCGCACACGACGCCGGGCGCGCAAAACGCTTCGATGGAATTCAACGTCGAAACGCTTTCGCCGACGTACCACCTGACCATTGGCTTGCCCGGTCGCTCGAACGCGTTTGCGATTGCGACGCGCCTGGGTCTCGACCCGGCGATCATCGCACAGGCGAAAACGGCGTTGACGCAAACGGATGTCGAACTGGAGGCGATGCTCGCGCAGATCAAACGCGCGCATCAGGATGCGGCGTCCGCGCGCGCGCACGCCGAGATCGCGCAGCGCGAAGCGGAGCAACGCGCAACCGAGACGCGGCGCAAGCTGGCGGAGATCGAAGCGGCGCGCGCGGCAATTCTCGAACAGGCGCACGCGCAGGCGCAAGCCGAGATCGATCTCGCGCGCGCAGAACTCGAACGGCTGCGCCAAGAATGGCGCGCGACGCCGGCGACGCGCGATTTCGTCGCCGACGCGCAAACCAAGTTGAGCGATTTGGCGGCGGTGTTGCCCAAACCGGCAACGTCCGCGCTCATGCCGCCGCCGCCCGCGCCGGTTGCGCCGGGCGAAATCAAAGCCGGCGATCATGTGTGGGTCGCGCGTCTGGGTCAGCGCGGCACCGTCCTCGCGCGCGATGCGAGCGGCGCGGATGTCCAAGTTGGCAGTTTTCGCGTGCGCTTGAAACCGGAAGAACTGGGCGATAAACTCGCCGCGCCCGCCGAGCCGGCGCGCGAAATGGCGAGCACGATCAGCGTGCCGGTCGCCGATTCGCCCGGCGTCGAAGTGAGTTTGCGCGGGATGCGCGCGGATGACGCGCTCGAGACGTTGGAAAAATATTTGGATCGTGCTTATGTGGCGGGGCTACCTTACGTGCGCGTTGTGCACGGCAAAGGCACCGGCACTTTGCGGAAACTCACACGCGATTTGTTGCGCGCTCACCCGTTGGTTCATTCGATTCGGGAAGCCGCGGCGCACGAAGGCGGCGAGGGCGTGACGGTTGTGAAATTTGTCAGTCGTTGATGTGTCCCCCTCAACGGTGAGGACAAGATGACTCGGGAGCGATGTGCCTTTTGTGATTTGACCGCCGATTTGGCGGCACTTGAAAGTACGGATTTACGCGGCTTGGTCAGCGTGTTGACCGGTTATGCGATCCGAAACCTGGGAGTCAGCGCGGCGGATGTGTTGCTGTTCGACGCGCCGACGCAAAAATTGGTGAATGCCGGCGGACGCAGTTTTCAACATAGCATCGAGGGCAAGACGTTGCGCTTGGACGATTCGCTGGCTGGGCAGGTTGTGATTGGGCGCAGCCCGATTCGCCTTGCTCATCTGGCGCGCGCGAAAAATGATTACGCCAATATTCCCGATCTCATTACCGAAGGTTTTGTGATGTACGCGGGCGCGCCGCTGATCGCGCACAACCAAGTGCGCGGCGTGCTCGAAGTGTTCTGCCGCGACAGTGTCAATCCGCATAACGGTTGGTTCGATGCGCTTGCCGAGATTGCCGAAAAAACTGCGCCTGCGCTCGATCATGTTTTGCTGGCGCGCCGCTTGCAACGCGCGAACACCGATCTCGCGCAAGGCATTGACGCGCTGATCGAGGGCTGGTCGAACGCGCTCGAACTGCGCGACTTTGAACCGCAAGGACACACGATGCGCGTCACCGAGTACACCGTCGAATTCGCGCATCTGGTCGGTGTGCCCGATGCGGAACTGGTGCACGTTCGGCGCGGTGCGCTGTTGCACGATGTTGGCAAAATGGGGATTCCCGATCAGATTCTGCTCAAGACCGAATCGCTGAGCGATGATGAATGGGCGGTGATGCGCCAGCATCCACTCATCGGGTACCAGTTTCTCGCCGAAGTGGAAATTCTCAAGCCCGCGCTCGATATTCCGCGCTATCATCATGAACGCTGGGATGGTGCGGGGTACCCGCACGGCTTAAAGGGGGAGCAAATCCCGTTTGCCGCGCGTTTGTTTTCGATTGTGGATGTGTGGGACACGCTGAAATCGGATCGCCCGTACCGCAAGGGCTGGGTGGATGAAAAAGTGCGGCAATTCATTCATGATGTGGGTGGGCGGCAGTTCGATCCCGATCTGGCGGATAAATTTCTCAAATTGCTGGAAGGTGGCGACAAGCGTCGTCATAGCGAAGAAGCTCAGTACTCGCGCACATACCAAGATGTCCGGTTCAACGTCTAGCGGTCGCCGATTGCTTCGAGCTTGTGTGGTATTGCAAATGATTTGACAAGCTAGGGCGAGAATCGGAAACGCGTCTGGTTCTTCCATCTAAAACTGCGGGGTCAGAGATTCTTCGGGTTTCCCCAAAAACCGAAGAGTCGCTGACCCCGCAGTTTGATCTAGCGGGAATGAATTTACGTTCGCGTTAAACCCGCCCGCGAAGGAGTATTGCCGGTTGGCGCAAGCCGTGGTTTCCGCGCGCAGCTTACACCACTTTGGTCCGGGCTTCAACAGACTGGCGCGTGCATTGTATAAAATGTGCGGCGGCATTGGATAACGTAACCCCTTTGGGATAGCACAGATAAATTTGCGAAGCCATGCTCGGTGAAATATCCACAATCGAGACTTTGGGATTAAAGTCGTAGCGCGCCAATTGTTTCCACATTAGGGCAACGCCCATGCCCTGAGTTACCAAATCAATGAGGTTTTCAAACTTGCTGTCGGTATGCGCCACTCTGGGTTTGAAGCCGCTTTGGTTGCAGGCGCTGGTACAGAGTCTATACTGCGTCGAGCTTTTTTCGGGCAGCAGAAAATCCTCGTTCGCCAACATTTTCATAGATATGGTTTGCTGCTTAGCCAAAGGATGATCGCTGGGGAGCACTGCCGCCAGCGTATCCACTGCAAAGAGTATTTTGACCAGATCTTTATCCACACCATTCGTTGCGCGAATAAAGGCAAGCTCACATTTTTTTTGGCGGAGCATTTCCTTCAATTCCTCCGACGTCGAGATTCCAATATTGATCATGGATTTAGGACGGCTTTTCTTATATCTGCCCAGAATTTCTGTAATGTTATATTGCGCTAAAGAGTGGAAGGAACCCAGCGTCAGGATTTCGCGCGTGGTCGCCAGGTTGCTCTGGATTAGGGTAGTATACTTGTCCTCAAGCTCCACGATTTGCTTGGCATAGGGCAGTAAGAGCTGACCGAAATCGGTGATCTCGACCTTGCGTGATGTGCGGTCAAAGAGGCGAACGCCCAATTCGGATTCAGCTTTTCTAAGATGTTTGGACAGAACGGAGGGCGAGGAAAACAGCACATTGGCGGCTTGTACAAAATTTCTGGTTTGTGTAATGACCACAAATTCCCTTAGAAAGTTAATATCCAATTTCTCACCTGCTTTCTGTTCGTGTCCAATCTGGAAATGATCGTACTCAAAATCGAAACAATTGTCAATAGTTTGTGCTGTATAATTGAAACGACGTATCATTTTTACCTATGCCCGGCGTTGGCGTCTCTAATCTCAAAGAGGAGAAAATGAATTACTTTTGCGATGGCGCTTACCTTTCCACCGCTCGGCATTGTTTGTTCAGCACCTTCCTCTTGAAGCGAGTCACCAACGCAGAACGCGCCCGCGTTCAATGTGTGACCAGGGTCACTCTCCACGACTCGCCATTTTGCAGTTCTGCACTCATCGCCGATACCATTTCCCCATTTGTATTGATGCGTGCTTGGCACACGCGAAAGGAGGCACTATACGCTTCACGCCCCAATCAAGCCACGCGATAACGGTATCAAAAGGATAAACCCACGAGGAGAAAAAATGAAAACCCAAAAATTTCTGTTAATGCTTGTCGGCTTGATCGTGCTGTTGAGTTTGATCAGCGCATGTTCTGCCGCAACGCCTGAACCGACCAAAGCCCCAGCGCCAACCTCCGCACCAGCCGCGCCAACCAAAGCGGCGGCGGCGGAACCGACCAAAGCGCCCGCCGCGCCCACGACTGCCGCCGCCGCTACCAAGGCACCGGAACCCACTAAAGCGGCGGCTCCGTCCGCTTCGGCGTGGCAAGCCAAGCCCGCCAACTGGACTGAGGCGATGGCGACCAAATCGTTTACGTACCACACCTCCGAAGATATTGTCGCGCTCGCCAAGTGGTCCACCACGACGAACAATACGATCCAGGTCATCAGTTACCTCGTCTTTGATCCGCTGATCGTGCAAGACGAAGATGGTCAATACAAACCCTGGCTCGCCAAAGCGTGGAAATTTACGGATGATGCCAAGTCCGTCACCTTTGAATTGCGCGATGATGTGTATTTTACCGATGGCAACAAAATGACTGCCGCCGATGTCATCTTTACGCTCGAACAACTCCGCGATGACAAGACGCATTATCCCGATTCCGTCGTCAGCAATCTGCGCCGATTCTTTGGCAAGATGGAGAAGATTGACGATTACAAGTTCACGCTCAACTTGAACCAGCCCATGCCCGAGTTTTATTATCAAATGACCGCGCCAGGTTTGGAAATCTTCAGCAAAGCCGCCTTTGAAAAGATGGGCTATGACGCATTCTGGAAAAATCCCGTCGGCACGGGCGCGTACGTCGTCGAATCTTACAATCAACCCAACAGCATCATCAAACTGACTCTCCGTACCGACAAGAACGGCTACTGGGGCTACAAAGCGAGCAATCGTTATACCAACGTCAAGAACATTACGATCCAGTACTCGGCGGAAGCGCAGACGCGTTTGGCTTCGCTCCGCTCCAAAGAAATCCAAATGATCAACACCGTGCCGCCGACCGAAAAAGCGAATCTGGACAAGCAAGGTTTCACGACCATGCTCCTGACGCCGATGAATACGGTCTTTCTCCAGATGGCGACTGCCAAGGGCGATACGTTTGAAAATGCGAAACTGCGCGAAGCCCTGTCCTTGGCGATTGACCGCGATGTGATCGTGGCAACTCTGCTGAACGGTTATGCGACGCCCGCGCGTTGGCCCGCGCGTCAAGGCGACCTGGGCTATGAAGAAAAGCCGGCGACGCCGATTACGTACAACAAAGCCAAAGCCCAACAGCTCGTCAAAGAATCCGGCTATACGGGCAAAGAAGTCAATTTCATCTACACCCAGGCGTACGTCAATATCGGCAACGAGTTGGCGCAAGCCATTCAATCTATGGCGGCTGAGGTTGGCATCAAGGTCAAGATCAGTCCGCTCGAACGCGCCACGTACGATGAAGCGCGTTTGAAACATCAATTCGACATCGTGCTTGCCGCGATTGGTTACAGTGGCAATGCCTGGTACAAGACCGCGCACGATGTGATCGGCATGGATCGGTTCAACACCGGGGTCCAGAACAAGAAACTCAAAGACCTTGCCATCTCGCTGGAAAACATTGTGGATGAGCCAAAAGCCGCCGCCATCTACAAACAAATCTATGCCATCGAAACCACGGAATTTGATCCGCACATCTATCTCTATTGGCCCAGCAATATCAATGCGTGGGATGTCAAGGTGACCGGTGCCCTGTGGCACAAGAACCAGTATCCCGATTTGAGCAGTTTGGTGATCAAGGACTAGCGCAACCGCGCGAGGTCATCCCTTGCAATGAGGTGTTGTGCATACGATTGTTGTATGCACAACACCAAATCAAGTCAGGACTTTTTGTCACTGCGCAGAGATTTCTCGTCGCTTTGTTCCGCGAAATGACAATTAAGCGAAAGCCCAAATGAAGGTTGAATCCATGAGAAATAATTTACTCAAACGACTCGGTCTGACGGTGTTTGTCCTGATCGGGGTAACGCTGATCGCGTTTGTCCTGATGCGGCTGGGGGGCGGTGACCCAGCCGTGATGATGGCTGGCGGCATGGCAACCAAAGAAGAAGTCCAAGATTACCGCGTCCGCATGGGGCTGGACCAATCTTATCTGGTCCAGTATCTGACCTACATGAATGGTATTTTGCATGGCGACCTGGGTTACTCGTGGAGTTATCACACGAGTGTCGGCGAAGTCCTTTCCGTCAGATTGGTCCAAACCTTCAACCTGACTCTGTTTGGTTTTTTCATCGCCTCGATTTTTTCGATGCTCCTGGGTACGATTGCCGGCATCCGTCACGGGAGTCCGATTGATTTCGTCGCGCTCCTCTTTGCGATTATCGGTCAGTCCATGTCCATCGTCTGGCTTGGTTTTGTCTTGATCCTGATCTTTGGGGTCCAACTCAAATGGTTGCCGACACAAGGTCTCGGCGGACTCCAACACATGATCATGCCCGGCATTTGTCTTGGGTTTGGTTATGCCGCTGTGCAAACCAGGATGATGCGTTCGGGCATGGTGGATGTTTTGAAAGAAGATTACGTCGTCGCCACCCGCGCGCGCGGCATTTCAAAGAGCAGGACGTATTTGGTCTATGCGTTGCGCAATGCGTTATTGCCCATCATCACCAACATGGGCAATCAATTCGGGCATCTGTTGGCGGGCGTGGTGGTCGTCGAAACTATATTCAATTGGCCCGGCATCGGACAATTGCTTGTGCAAGCCATCAATATGCGCGACTATCAACTAGTCCAGTCGGCGCTTCTGATCACTTCGATCTTGCTGGTATTGTGTAATTTGCTTGCCGACATTTTGTATACGGTCGTTGATCCGCGGATCTCATTTCAATAGAGGAGGAGTAGGTTATGAAATTCAGCACCCTTCTTCGCAAGATGAGCAAGAGCATCTTGTTCATGGTCGGTTTCTCGCTCATCGTTCTGATCATTCTAACCTGTGCGACCTCCAGCAGTTGGACGCAATGGAGCCCAACCATCTCAAAGCTGACCGAGCGGCTCAGGGAGCCGGATTGGTTTGCGAATGGTGGACTCGCCGGTCATCCGTTAGGCACCGATCCCTTGGGGCGCGATGTGCTTACGCGGTTGTTGCAAGGCGGTTGGACTTCGCTCCAAATCGCGTTCATCGTTACGCTGATCAGCATGAGCATCGGCGCATTTGTCGGACTGATCACCGGCTATTTTGGCGGCGTCTTTGATATGATTGTCATGCGGATCTGCGACGTGCTAATGTCCATTCCGAATATCATGCTCGCGCTGTGCGTGGTGGCGATCCTGGGATCGAGTATGTTCAACCTGATCTTTACGCTTACTGCGATTGGCTGGGTTTCGACGGCGCGCATCGTGCGCTCGGTCGCGCTCAAAACGAAACACCAAGAATTTATTTCGGCGTCCAAAGTGTTGGGCGCATCCACGTGGCGCATTCTGTGGAAAGAAATGTTTCCGAACGCGATCACCCAACTGATGATTGCCGCGAGCGCGTATTTCGGCGGGACGATCTTGGTCGAAACGAACCTGAGTTATCTCGGCATGGGCGTGCCGGTGCCGCAACCATCCTGGGGCAACATGATTTCGGACGGACGGCAATACCTTGCCGCCGCGCCCTGGGTCGTCATCGCACCGGGCATTGCGTTGATGCTGACCGTGCTCGCGTTCAACTTTATGGGCGATGGCATCCGCGATGTGTTCGATCCCAGAAACAAGAACTAGTGGAGACGATAATGAAAGCAACGGGGCTTTTGGAAAAACAAGCGACACAATCAGATCAAGTCCTGCGGATTGAAAATCTGCATGTGGAATATCGTTCGGGTGGTGGCATTGCCAAAGCGGTCAACGGTGTGAACCTGACCTTGCACAAAGGCGAAGCCGTTGGGCTGGTAGGCGAAAGCGGCGCGGGCAAAACAACGACCGCGCTCTCGATTCTGAACCTGCTCCCGGAAGGTACGGGCTATATCACCAAAGGCGACATTTGGTTCAACAATGAATCAGTTTTGAAAAAGAGCGAAACGGAACTCAACAAAATGCGCGGCGGACAAATCGGCATGGTGTTCGCCAATCCGTTGACCTCGCTCAATCCAGTGTTTACCATCGGGCATCAGGTGGCGATGGTGTTGATGAAACATCGCGGCATCAAAGAAAAACAAGCGAACGAAACTGTCAAGCAACTCTTGGAGATGGTGGGCATTCCGGGGGCGCGGCTCAACGATTATCCGTACCAACTTTCCGGCGGAATGCGCCAACGGGTCGGCATCATCGCGGCGTTGGCGTGCTCGCCGCAATTGCTCATCGCCGACGAACCGACCACCGCGCTCGATGTGACGATTCAAGCGCAAATCCTGGAATTGATGAAAAAACTGCAAGCCGAGTATGCGTCGTCCTTGTTGATGATTACGCACAACCTGGGCATCATCTCCGAGCTGTGCCAACGCGTCGCGATCATGTACGGCGGCGAAATCGTCGAGTACGGCTCGGTGCGCGAAATTTTTACTGCGCCCAAACATTGGTACACTTACGGACTGCTTCATGCAATTCCCAAGTTGACCGGTCCGCGCGAAACACTCGAAGCGTTGCCCGGCTTGGTTGCCAATGCCCAGAATTTACCGGCGGGGTGCAAGTTCCACGAACGGTGCAGTCATTGCTTGGAAAAATGCAAATCGCAAATTCCACCCATGTTCAAGATCACGGATAATCATTCCGTCGCGTGCTGGGATGTAGAGGGACAAGTATGAGCGAGCCATTGATCAAAATCGAGGGTCTGAAAAAATATTTCCCGGTCAAAAAAGGGATGCTCCATGCGATTGACGATTTCTCGCTCGACATTATGCCGATGGAAACGGTGGGGCTGGTGGGCGAGAGCGGTTGCGGCAAAAGCACCGTCGGCAATGTGCTCGTGCGCTTGCTGGATGCGACCGGCGGGCATGTTTGGTTTCAAGGTCAGGACGTGGTCAAAGCCAAGCCCAAGGAACTAAAAGAAATCCGGAAAAAAATGCAAATGATTTTCCAGGACCCGTACTCGTCGCTCAATCCCCGGGAAACGGTCGGGGCGATTCTGTCCGCGCCCTATCAGATTCATCACCTTGCCAGCGGCAAAGAACTCAAGCACAAGGTCACGGAACTCGCTGTTTCAGTTGGACTCGAACCGTACATCCTGGAAAAATTTCCGCACGAGTTGGACGGCGGCAAACGCCAATTGACCGGCATTGCGCGCGCCTTGTCGCTCAATCCGAAATTCATCATTTGCGATGAACCCGTGTCCGCACTCGATGTTTCGGTGCAAGCCAAAATCATCAACTTGCTCATCAGCATGAAACAAAAAATGGGTTTGTCGTACCTGTTCATCTCGCACGACCTGAGTGTGGTGCGCCACATTTCTGACCGCGTGGCGATTATGTACCTCGGACAAATCGTCGAGACCGCGCCGACCGAAGTGATTTTCGGCAACACGTTGCACCCGTACTCGATTGCGTTGCTGTCCGCCGTGCCCCAAGTGGATTCCAATAACAAATCGAAACGCATCGTGCTCAAGGGCGATGTACCCAGCCCGGTGAATCCGAAACCGGGTTGTCGTTTCGCGCCGCGGTGTTGGATGAGCGATGAGAAATGCAAAAGTGAAACGCCGGCGCTCGTTGAGGTCGGGAGTGGACACCAGGTCGCGTGCCATTTCTGGAAGCAATCGCGCGCGCAAGCCCAGCGTGTGTTGAATGGCAATTGACGCAAACGCGACGATGAAAAGAGACGGCACAGCGTGAACAAACATTATCGTTATGAAAATATCGAACTGTGGCAAGAGGCGGTTTGGGCAAATAAGATCAGCCCGATTGCTGGGTTGGTGAATTGGCTCGGCGCTCACGAGTCAGTGGATCCAGCGCCGTACAAAAATCCGGTGAATGGGCTGTCCGGCGATGCGTGCAAAACCTTGCCGTACTATAATCTCAAGACCAACAGCGTCAATCGTCCCGAGGTCATCGCCGCGTGGCGAAACAAGGGTGTCTATTACGATTGCCGCGCGATGGGCGGCGTCGCGTGGCTGATCATGGCTCCGCTCGCGTGCCTGCAAAATTCCGGTGCGAAATTACCGGCGTTGCTCGTGATGCACCGCACCGACATCACCGATCCGTACTGGGCGATGAAAACGCTGGAGCATTATCAAGCGTACAACGAGATGCTCGCGCAAGACCAGGACAAGCTCATCATCTACATTGCGACGCCCGCGCCGGATTTCAATCGCATCTATGTCAACATTCTCCAGGAAGCATTCGTCTTTGTCCCCGGTGACACGCAACAGGTTTTCCTCGATGTGAGTGTCGTCTACGAAAATGGTGGCACACTCAAAGACATTCGGGAATTTGTTTACAAGGATTCCAATCCCGATGCGGCGGTCGTCAAGTTTGGATCGGCGCACGTGCCGGCGCTGGACATTACCGGACTCTGGGAAAGCAAGTGCAGTCTCACGCGCGACCAAGTGACCAAACTCAATTGGAGTTCCGCAAATTTCGACCTGGATCGCGTCATTCACAGCGAGACCGGCAAGAAAATGATCGAGGGCATCGCGCTCGAATATCAATTCGATTCGGTGGATGATCCTGGGTTTATCCAGTACTGGGCGGAGCGCGGTCTCAAATACGTCAGCCACGTGACCCAGTTGCGGCGATGGAAAGCGGCGATTCCCTTCGGCGCGTTGCAAATGCCGGAGAAAAAACTGCCGGTCATTTGCGTGATGCAAGAAGTCAATCATGCGAACGAACATCTCGCCGTCACCGAAGCGAGTTATTTCTATGAATATTTTCGCATCGCCGCGCAGGGCGATTGCATCCTCGTGAATTTTGTCCTGGAAGACCCGAACGACAACGACCTGTTGTGCGACATTCTCGATCAAGCATTCGCGCTTTATCCGATTGACCCAGGTCGCGTGTACATCGCCGGGCATTCGCACAACGGACACTATGCGCTCGAATTCGCCGAACGCCATCCCAGGTTGATCGCCGCCGTTGCGACCCTGGGTGATCCACCGGGCTTGATGACGACCGGGTTGATTCCGTTCACCGATGAAAAGGTTGAGCAGTTGCGAACGCGGGATATTCCTCTAATCAATCTTGTCGGCTACGTCGAACCCAAATGTCATTTCCCGCTCAACCAGGATGCGGCGGGCTATCGCACATTGCAAGACGTGGGACCGCTCGTCACGTTTGAACAGCGCGCGGCAAGTTGGCGGAGACGATTGCGTGCGTTCAATTGTCCGGACAAATCGTTGCAAGAAATTCAAGCGACACAAAACAGTCCCGATCAAGCCATTCGATTGCTCGGCATTCCAGGGGACAAGAGCGCGACATTGTGGCTGGATGGTTTTGAACTCTACATCGTGGACATTAAAAACAACGAGGGCAAATTTCATTTGCGAATGGTGGCGGAAGAAAACATGCCGCACAACACCACGCCCGCGCAACAGGTCATGTCCTGGTCGTTTATGCGCCGCTTTGCGCGCGACACGGCAACCGGCAAGACGATTGAACTCGATTAATTTCGATTGGAGGGGATGATGGAATTCATAAAGACCAAGGTGCTCAAACGCGAAGAACCGCTTGATACACTGAGCGCGGCGTATATGAAATTGCTCCGCGAAAAAGATAAAACGAAAAAAGTCTACGGCATTGATCCGTACGCCGAAGTGTACCAATTCCGCGATAATGTCTACGGCATTCTGACCGAAAGTTTGGATGGCATGGGCGCGCCGTGGATGTACTTGATCGTCGGTCCCGAAAAAGCGATGCTAATTGATACAAGTTTCGGGCTGGGCAACCTCAAAGGTTTGGTCAATGAAATCACCGGCGGGATGGAATTGGTCGTGGTCAACACGCACGCCACGTTCGATCACTCGTACGGCAACCATCAATTCGAGCGCGTGTACTGCCACGAGTTTTGTGTGCCGTATCTGCAAAAACAATTGACGCCCAAGTTGTGGGACTTTTTGTTCGACGAAAACGGCAACGGCAAATGGGCAGAGTTCGACAAGCGCGACATGATCCAATACAAGGAATATGAAATGATCGGGTGTCCGAATGGTCACATTTTCAACCTGGGCAAGGATCACGATATCGAATTGGTTTTCATGCCGGGGCATCAAGCCGGTCACGCCGCATTCCTCGACAAGAAAAATCGCATCTTGTTTGGCGGCGATGATTTTTGCAGTATGCGCGTTGGGCTGGGTGGACCCAAAGAAGGTTTGCCGTACGGCGAGTACGCGACTGTGACCGCGCTCGCGCGCGAACTTGAAAAACTCGTCAAGCGCACGAACGAATTCGATGTGATCTACCCAGGGCATTTCATGGTTGAACTCGATAACTCGGTGGTGCAAAATTTGTTGGAGGCGTGCCAGGCGGTCGTCGCCAATCCCAACGACTATGACTACTTGCATGTGCTCAAGGGCAAGACGTACAAACTCAAATACATCAAAGAGTTTGGCGTCCTGGGTTACACCGACCGCAGTGTTTGAGTCAAGGGAGCGCATTGTAGAGACGTTGCAATGCAATGTCTCTACATTTTGTTTTAGGGATCATTCAGCATGAATCAACTCAACTTTTTCAGCCACGAACAAATTTCGCAACGGCTCTGGATTTTTACCGAGGGCTATTCGATGGTGCACCGCTTTACGATTGGCGTCATCATCGGCGACGAAAAAATTCTCGTCGTTGATTCAGGTCTCGGCGCGACGAACGATTTGCGCGAAACGATTGAGAGCGTCGTCGGAAAAGACAAACCGCTCATTTGCGTTTGCACGCATCTGCATCCCGATCATGCCGGCAGTGCCAAGCGCTTTGACGAAGCGTACTGCAGTCACCTCGATTGGCCCGCGCGTTCGGATTTTGCGTTGAACGCGCAACAACGCTTGACCGACTTGGAAGGATTTTCGCTCAACAATGCCGAGGTGCTGGCATACGGCAAGACGCACATTATCGAAAATGCCGATTCGACATTCAAGGACATCCAGGACGGCGACATTTTCGATTTAGGCGGCGTTCAGATCGAAGCGGTGCATGTGCCGGGTCACTCGGCGGGGAGCATGGCGTTTTTCAATCGCGCCGAAAAATATGTGTTTACCGGCGATGCCATCAACACCGATGTGCGTTTGCGAAAACTGGGACGCGCTGGCTTTTCAAGTTACATCGAAATGCTCAGTCGCTTTATCGCGCGTGTGGGCGAGGATGTTACGCTTTATCCCGCGCATCTGCCACTCGCGATGGATATTTCGATTGCGCGAAATCTCATCGTGATTTGCCAAGACCTGCTCGACGGAAATACGGCGGGCGATCCGCCGGGCGAAACGATTTTCGCCGAACGCAACAACAACCCAGATGTCCGGATGCATTATTACAACAACACCTGCATCGTTTACAGTGAAAAAATGCTGGCGGAGAGTTGAGATCAACATGCGACGTTTAAATTTTTACAGTCACGAAAAAATATCGGATCGAATCGTCGTGGTGACCGAAGGGTACTCGATGGTGCACCGGTTTACCATCGGCGTAGTGATCGGCGACAAACAGGTGCTCGTCATTGACAGCGGTCTGGGCATGACCGGCGATTTGCGCCCTTACATCGAATCCATCGTGGGACGCAAGAAACCGCTCCTCTGCGTTTGCACACACGGCAACATTGATCACATCGGCGCGGCGTGCACGTTCGATGAAGCGTATCTCAATCACGGCGACTGGGATGATGTGGCGCGCGCGTTGGATCGAGAGCGACGGATGCGCGACCTGAATTCGTTTTCCTTGTTCAACAAAGAAGTCGTCGAGTATGGGCGCGTGCACATGGTTGACAATAGCAAGACCGAGTTCAAGGATGTGGTCGAAGGACAAAACTTTGACCTGGGCGGAGTTGTCGTCGAGCCGATTGATTTGTACGGACATACCTGGGGACATTACGGTTTTTACATTCGCCAGGAAAACATCGCGTTCGGCGGCGATGGCATCAACGTGGATACGCATCTCAAACGACTCGACCGCGCGGGATTGTTCAAGTATCGCGATACCTTGCGTCGCTTCCTGTCCATCACCGGCGACGATGTGAAAATTTATGCGGGGCACTTGAATCGCCCGCACAAATCGAACGTGGCGAAAAATGTTGCGCTCGCATGTGAAGAGGTGGCGAACGGACAGACCCAGGGCGATCCGCCTGCCGAAACGATCTTCCTCGAAAAAACCGGCAACCCGGCGATGCGAATGCACTATCACGGCAACAGTTGCATCATTTACGATGCGAGCAGGTTGAAATAGAAATATGAGATATTTATTGGCGCACGACCTGGGAACGTCCGGCAACAAGGCAACGTTGTATACGGTTGAAGGTGCGCTCGTGAAAAGCACCGTGTATGCCTACCCCGTTTATTATTTCAACAACAACTGGGCGGAGCAAGACGCCGACGATTGGTGGCGAGCCGTTTGCGCGACCACGCATGAAATTTTGCAAGGTATCAACAAAGAAGATGTAGTTGCTGTTTCGTTTAGCGGACAAATGATGGGGTGCTTGTGTGTGGATCGCAACGGGCAACCGCTGAGAAGATCGATCATCTGGGCAGACCAACGCGCGATCCGCGAGATGGACGAGATCAAGGAACACATCAGCGCGGAAAAATTTTATCGTATCACCGGTCATCGCATCAGCGCGTCGTATACGCTTCAAAAATTGATGTGGATCAAAAACAACGAACCCCAGGTCTATGCCCAGACATTCAAAGTGCTGAACGCCAAGGATTATATTTTATTCAAGTTGACCGGCAGGTTCGTGACCGATTATTCGGATGGCACGAGCACGAACATGGTAGACCTGAATCGTCTGGTGTGGTCGGATGAAATCATCACGACGATGGGGATGGATGGCGACAAGATGCCCGAACTCTTGGCGTCCACCGCCATCGTTGGCAATGTGACGAAACAAGCGGCGCAAGAAACCGGATTCTCGGAAAAGACGCTCGTGATTTGCGGCGGTGGCGATGGCGCGTGTGCGGCAGTTGGCGCGGGGTGTGTCAAAGAAGGCGTCGCGTACAACGTCGTCGGTTCATCGTCCTGGATTTCGATCAGCACACGCAAGCCGATCTATGACGAACAGATGCGAACGTTCAATTGGGCGCACGTCGTCCCAGGATACGTTCTGCCGTGCGGTACGATGCAAGCGGCAGGCGTTTCGTACAACTGGCTCAAGCATGAAATCTGCACGAGCGAAGTGGCGCAAGCGGAGAAACTGGGTGTCAGTCCGTATCAATTGATGGATGCGGAAATCGCTAAATCGCCGGCGGGCGCGCGCGGATTATTATTTTTGCCGTACCTTCTCGGCGAGCGTAGTCCCCGGTGGAACCCGAATGCGCGCGGCGCGTTTATCGGCTTGAAAGTCGAGCACAAACGCGAAGATGTTTTGCGATCCGTCCTCGAAGGCATCACATTGAACCTGAATGTAATCCTGGACGTGTTCAAACAGCAAACCGACATTCAAGAAATCGTGGCAATCGGTGGCGGAGCCAAAGGCAAGGTCTGGCATCAAATCATGGCGGACATTTACGGCGTCAAAATCTTGCGCCCCAATTATCTCGAAGAAGCCACCTCGATGGGCGCGGCTGTTGTCGGCGGGGTGGGCGCGGGCGTGTTCAAAAGTTTTGATGTGATTGACCAATTTATCCGCATCGAGTCCGAGCAAATGCCGATTGAATCGAATCGCCGAGTGTACGAAAAAATGATGCCCATTTTTGAAAAAAGTTATCATGCGCTCCTGGATGTTTATCAAGACCTGGCGGCGTTGGGATGAAATGAGAATATGAAATACACTTATCTGGGTCGAAGCGGAATGCGCGTCAGTCGCTTGTGTCTCGGCACGATGAACTTTGGCTCGCACACGCCCGAGCAAGACGCCTTTGCGATTATGGACAAGGCGCTTGAAGTGGGCATCAATTTTTTCGACACAGCGAACGAGTACGGCAAACACAACAACGGTCGTACCGGTTGGACGGAAGAAATTATCGGACGCTGGTTTGCGTTGGGCGGCGGTAGGCGTGAAAAGGTCGTCCTGGCGACCAAGGTGTACGCAAACATGAAAGACGAGACCGAAGGACCGAATGCCATCCCAGGTCTATCCGCGTTCAAAGTGCGCCGACACATCGAAGGTTCGCTAAAACGTTTGCAGACCGGCCACGTCGAACTATACCAGATGCACCACATTGACCGACACGCGAACTGGAACGAGATGTGGGGTGTGTTTGAAAACCTGGTCAACCAAGGCAAGGCGTACTACATCGGCTCCAGCAATTTTGGCGCACGTCACTTGATTTACGCGCAGACCGCCGCGAACAATCGGCATTTCCTGGGTCTCATCAACGAGCAACACAAATACAATTTGTTGTGCCGCTTGCCTGAACTCGAAGTGTTGCCGACTGCCCGTGACCTGGGGATTGGCATTACGCCCTGGAGTCCGTTGTTCATGGGCTTGCTTAGCGGCAGTGTGTTGAAGACGATTGATGCGAACCAACGATCTGTCAAGTACGCCGGCAAATTGAGCGATGCGCAGATCGCGCAACTCACCATCTATTCCGAACTCTGCAAACAAATCGGCGAGAGCGAATCCACCGTTGCGTTGGCGTGGTTGCTGGCAAACCCAGTTGTTACCGCGCCAATCATCGGACCGCGCACGGTCGAGCAGTTGGAAAACTCATTGCGCGCGGTCGAGGTCGAGCTGACCCAGGATGTCATGAAAAAACTCGATGAGATATTCCCAGGTCCGGGCGAATCGCCGGAAGCTTACACCTGGTAAGCAAAGTGGAATCCACTCATCTTCCCATGCCGCGACCGGTGATGACGGTGCAAGGAGCAATGACATTCGACCAACTGGGAATTGCCGACGCGCATAATCACTTGTGGATTGCGCCAGTCCCAGGTGCTCATTCGAATAGTCCAGTTCTAAATCAGTTCGATGCGATTTTGCAAGAGTTGGTCGAGTACCGACAAAAAGGTGGGGGCACGCTGTTGGATTGTCAACCGGCGGGCTGTGGACGCGACGGAAACAGGTTGCTCGCTCTTTCAAAATCATCCGGCGTCAACTTGATTGCCTGCATCGGATTTCATCGCAAAAAATATTACGCGCCCGATTACTGGCTGTGGCAAGCCGACACTCAACAGGTGTGCGATTTTTTGCGTGACGAACTCGAACGCGGTCTGGTTGAAACTTTGAGTACATCACCGGCGCGAGCCGGGTTCATCAAGATTGCGCTCGAATCTACCTGGAACGAATGTCCACGTGCCGCAGTGGAAGGCGCGGGGCGTGCCGCTTTGCAAACCAAATCGCTCATCGCGATTCACACTGAAAAGGGCGCGCTCGCCGAAAAAATTTGCGACTATTTCACCGACCTGGGATTGCCGCCCACGCAAATTGTTTTGTGTCACCTGGACAAGCGCCCCGATTTGCATCTGCATCAAGAACTTGCACGCCTGGGGGTTCTGCTCGAATACGATACGTTTTACAGGCCAAAATATAATCCCGCTGAAAATCTTTGGCAGTTAATCGAAAAAATGGCGGGTGCCGGCTTCGCCGATCGGATTGCATTTGCAACCGACATGGCAGAAGCGGAACTCTATCACCACATTAGTGGCGGTCCAGGTTTAGCAAGTTTGCCCGGCGAAATTCAAAAGCAACTCATCGCAAAAGGATTTTCGGAAACCGACCGAATGCAAATGCTGGGTGGTAATATCGCGCGCCGACTTGCCGGAATAAATTAAATCCAGGTTGGAGAGAAATGGATTTCCCTTTTATTTTCACACTCCCGATGCCGCAGGTCATCCCTTCGCGTGTGGATAATCACATCGAACGTCGCCTCTCAGCGATGCAGGGTCAGTTCCTCGACCAGGAAGCATACGCGGAAATGCTGGCGCGGGATGACCGGTTGGTTTATGAAGTGTACGAAATCGAACGACCTGAAGTTGAAGGCGAAATGCTCATGGGCATTTCGATTGTGCATCCGGGCAAAGTGGGCAAGGAATTTTTCATGACCAAAGGGCATTATCATTCCATCCTTGAAACCGCCGAAATCTATTATTGCTTGCGCGGCGAAGGATGCATGGTCATGGAAAATCCAGAGGGCTATATGTGCGTGGAGACGCTCGTGCCGGGGACGGTGCTGTACGTGCCACCGCGCTGGGCGCATCGCTCGGTGTGCACATCGCGCCAAGACGACCTGGTGACGATGTTCATTTATCCCGCGAATGCCGGTCACGATTACGGCACGATTGAGCGGCAAGGTTTTCGCAAGCTCGTCGTGGAGAGCGCGAGTGGCGGTTCCGAGGTGATTGATAATCCGCGTTGCAAATAAAAATGATGAACCTGAAAAATTGTCGCGTGTTGGTCACGCCCACCTCGTACGCGAAAAATGATGCGCAACTCAAAACAGAATTGGAATCCCAGATCGGCGAGGTGATTTACAATCCGATTGGAAAACCGTTGACCTCGCATGAGCTGGCGAAATTGTTGCCCGGCGTGCATGGCTATATCGCGGGCTTGGACGAGATTGATGCGCGCGCCATCAACGCGGCGGATTGTCTCCAGGTGATTTCGCGTTACGGCGTCGGGGTAGATAACGTAGACCTGGATGCGGCGCGCGCAAAAAACATCATCGTCACGAACACGCCCGGCGCAAACTCGGTTTCGGTAGCGGAACTCGCGCTCGGCTTGATGCTGGCATTAGCGCGGCAAATTCCCGAAGCGGTGGACGCGATTCATCAGGGCAAGTGGCCCCGCTTGGCGGGGGTGAGTATCGAGGGCAAAACGATTGGCATCCTGGGTCTGGGTTCGATTGGCAAACACCTCACACGCCGTCTCGCCGGTTTTGATTGCAAGATTGTCGCGTTCGATCCGTTCGCGGATGTTGCCTTCGCTCAAGCGCATCACGTCGAACTTGCCGATCTGGACGCGGTCATCGCGCAAGCCGATTTTCTGAGTTTGCATTTGCCGCTCACCGCTGAAACGCGCGGCATGGTTGACGATGTTTTTTTGAGCAAAATGAAAACAGGTTCATTCCTGATCAACACGGCACGCGGCGAAATCGTGAATGAAGATGCGCTGTTGCGGGCACTGCAAAACGGTCGTCTCAAGGGCGCGGGGTTGGATGCGTTGACGGTCGAACCACCCGAACCTGGGAATCCGCTGTTGGCTCTGCCGCAAGTGATCGCCACGCCGCACCTGGGCGCGCAGACCGATGGCGCAGTCCACAATATGGGTTGGTGGTCAACGAAAGATTGTCTCGCGGCGTTGAAAAACGAAAAGCCAGATTTCCGGGTTGTATAAAAAACAGTGGAGATGGTATGAGCCAGTTTGATTATCCAGTCATAAAAAAATCAGTGCCGACATTTTATTTCATCGGCGTGACGACCGGCAAATCCTCAATCATAAAAGTGTTTCCGTCGTGGATGCAAGTCCTGGGACGCACCGAGGTTGTCATCGAAGGGATAGATTGCAAAATCCATGATGATGCTCAGGTGTATCGTCGAGCCGTTGCCCAGATCAAATATGATCCCAATTCGCTCGGCGCGTTGGTGACGACGCACAAGATTGATTTGCTCAACGCCGCGCGCGACATGTTTGAATATCTCGATCCTTACGCCACGATCACCGGCGAAATTTCGAGCATCTCGAAACTGGATGGTCGCCTCGAAGGTCATGCCAAAGACCCGCTGACATCGGGCGCAAGTTTGGACGCGATCGTTGAGCCAGGTTACTTTGGAAAAACCCAGGGGCAGGTATTGTGTTTCGGCGCGGGCGGGTCGGGGGTTGCCACCTTGTTGCACCTGATCAACAAAAAAGATCGCGCGGATCGTCCCGCCAAGTTCACGTTCGTCAATCGTTCCCAGGGGAGGTTGGAGCATGCGCGCGCGATGGTGAGCACGTTAAAGACGGACATTCAGGTCGAATACATTTGCAGTTCCGATCCGGTGGCGAACGATTCGATCATGGAAAAATTTCCGCCGCACAGCATCGTCATCAACGCAACGGGCATGGGCAAAGATACGCCCGGTTCACCGATCACGTGGAATGGAAAATTCCCCCTGGACAGCATCGCGTGGGAATTCAACTATCGCGGCGAATTGGATTTTATGCACCAAGCGCTCGCGCAAGCGGCAAGCCGCAAGGTCAAGGTCGAGGACGGGTGGATTTATTTTGTGCATGGCTGGACGCAGGTCGTCGCGCAGGTGTTGCATTTTGATCTCACGCCGGAATTGTTCACCAAGTTGAACACGGCGGCATCATCGGTGCGAGGAAAATAAATCGGTATATTTAGAGTCTGGAGGATTTTTTATGAACAAGTATTACCAATACAAGCACAAGGAACTTTGGGATGAGCACATCTGGGACAAACGCCTGAGCCCAATCATTCCGCTCGCGCGCTGGATTCAGGTCAAGAACCGGGAACTCAATCGCATCCCAGGTCGCCCCAAGGATGAACGTCGCACGACCGGCATCTTTGATCCCAAATCGAATGCGTTGTCGGACCCGGAAATTTTAGATGGCTGGGAACAGCGCGGTTTGCATTATCACTGCACAAGCATGAACTTGCCCTGGATCGCCATGACTCCCACCGGGCACATGGGCGTCAAAGGGTATCGTGACGAGATGGACACGATCCTGGTTTTGGTCAACGCCGAACTTGCGGATCCGAATTGGTGTATGTACACGCTGGAGAAATATCAAACGTATTTGGAACAAGCGGCACAGCACAAGTTCGCGCTGATCTTTTTGGCGTCCGATACAATTGATGCTTCCGATCACTATATCAGCATCGTCCAGGAAGCGGTCATCCTCTTTCACCTCAACTATAACCGAATGTTTTTGGATGTGAGCACGATTTATCAAGCGGGGACTGACCTGAAAAGCATCCCAGGATTCAAGTATCCCGGCGAAGCAAATCCCGACGCAGTCGTTCGCCGCATTGCCGGAATTTCTGCCCTGGATATTGCCGGCAAGTGGACGAATAAAAACAGTCTTTACGATCATCTCATCATTCATCCCACCGGCAGTAGCAACTTGGCGTTCGACAAGGACGCGCTCATCCACAGTCAGGTCGGCAAAGATTTGGCGGAGGCGATTTATTACGAGTACGCGTTCGACGATGCCGAAGATCCCAGGTTGCTTCAAGAATGGGAAGCGCGCGGGATTCGATGCGAGTTCCACGATAAAAATGGCGAGCAATGGATCACGCTTGCGCCGTTGAGCGCATACGATGCGCCCGCGAAAAAATTGCCGTGCATGTGCATCATGCACGAGGTCAATCGTTTCGATCCGCATCAAGCGATTACCGCGTTCAGTTATTATTACGAGTTCTTGAACATCGCCGCGCAAGGCGAGTGCATTTTATTATTCTTTGCGCTCGAATCGCTCAACGACAACGATCTGCTCCACGACATCCTGGACGATGCGAGCCAGCTGTATCCGATTGATCGCCGTCGCGTGTACATCACTGGGCACAGCCACAACGGACGTTTTGCGGCAGAGTACATGCGCCGCCACCAAATGGATATTGCGGCAGTCGCAACCCTCGGCAATGAACCAGGTCAACTCTCGCCGGAAGTGACGGGTGGATTTTTCGTTGTGACGGATGAACAAATCGCCAAGCAAGCATCGGTGGATACGCCGCTCATCAACATCAGCGGGTTTAACGAACGCAACAGCATGTTCCCACTGCACAGCGACGCGCCGTTCGTGCGACCAGGACAATGGGTCGCGTTGAACACATTCGAAAAACGCGCGGTGAGTTGGCAACGCCGATTGAAATCGGCGCGATGCCCAGCCAAGACGATTGAGGAAATCGCGGCGACGAAAAACAGTAGCAATTCGGTGGAACGTCTGCTTGGTATTCCTGCCGATAAGACCGAAGTGCTTTTCAAGGATGGCGGTGAGAATTACATCGCCGATATTAAAAATGGGGACGGCAAATTTCATTTGCGAATCGTCGCCCTGGGCAACATGCCGCACACCGTCACCTCGACGATGATCGAATTGGCGTGGTCGTTTCTCCGGCGTTTCGCGCGCGATCAAAAAACCGGCGAGTGCATCGAACTGTATTGAACGACGCATTGACCGTTCGTAGCCAGCACAAGGGAGGTGGTACGAGCAAATAAAAATTCTGGCTAGTCTAGTCATTCGAGTCAATTTCTCAATTCTCATGGAGGAGAAGATGAAAAAGTTACTTGTCGTTGCGATGCTTGCCATCGCGTTGCTTGTTGTCGCATGTGCGACGCCAACCGCCGAACCGACCAAAGCGCCGGCATCGTCCGCGGCAAGTCCGACCAAAGCCGCGTCGCATCCCGAAGTCAAAGTGAACATCTACACGTCCTCGTTCGGTACGCTCAACTATACGTTCTCGTTCGCGCTCGGCGATATGATGAACAAGAAACATCCCTGGTTGCGAATTGCCGTGCAGGAAACCACCCAGGCGGCGGACGCGATCAAGACGGTGGCGGCAGACCCCGCGCTGAGAAAAAACAGTATGTTCCCACTCGCTTCGTCCATTCACTATGATGCCACGAATGGCACCGGCGCATTCGTCAACAATGCGATCAAGTACCAAGCCGTTGCGATGTACAACTCGAACGCAGTCGCGTTTGTCGCGCTCGATTCCAAAATTCAAACGGTCAAAGACCTGGATGGCAAACGGATCACGGTCGGTTCCGCCGGCGGCGCTGCGCCAACCTTCGAATCCATCATCGCCGCGTATGGCATCAAGCCAGCCAAGATTGACAAGATCAGTTGGGAACCCGGCAAAGATGCGTTGATTGACGGCAAGACCGATGCGTGCGCGCAGACCTTGGGTGATGTGGGTCTCAATCCATATCAACCCAATGCGACGATTTCGCAACTGCAAGCCACGAATGGTTTTCATCTCGTCGCGATGGACCCCGAACTGGTGAAAAAAGCCGCGACAACGGTTCTGCTCAGTCCCATTGACCTGCCTTCGGGGACGCTGGGACTCTCCAAGCCGACGACCGTGGCGTTGAACACCAACACGTTGGCAGTCCTGCCCGAATTCGATTCCGAAGCCGCGTATGAAATCGCCAAGTTCATCGTTGAGAACGCGGATGGATTCAAGGACTATGACAAGTCCCTGGGTTCGGTGAAAAAGAGTTCGGTGGCTTCGTTTGCGGTGCCGATTGTGACAGTCAATCCGGGCGCGGAAAAGTACTATAAAGAAGCCGGCATGAAGATCGGACAGTAAAGCGACTGGATAGTCCCTCTCCAATGAAATCGTTGCACAAAATGCAAGGATTTTGGGACGCGGATATTTTTTATCCACGCTCGGCCGCGTCCAAGCAAATGAATTGGGTTTCGGCTTGTCCGAGTTAGGATAGAGCCAGACCGACGGTGACACGCCCGCTTGGTTTGCCCGAACCAAGCGTTTGCCGCAAGCCAAGCGGGATCGCTCACGGTCAAGTTTCGCATTCGGGAGAAAAACAATGGCATCACAGGGTTCCGATGAACTCATCGGCAAGTACATGGTGGACGGTCAGCAGTCGAATACCAAGCCCTTGGGCGTTTTGCAAATCGCCATCTATGTTTTTGCGATTGCAATGATTCTGTTTCAATTTTTTGGCGATAGCGTAATGTCCATGAGCGAATTGGCGTTCAAGGATATTCATTATGCTTTTGTGCTGACGATCTCGTTTCTCGTCCTGATGAAAAAACACCCCAAGCAAAATTGGCTGTGGGCGATTCTTCTCGTCGTCTCGCTGTTCTCGACCGGCTATGTGTACTTTTACGAGGAAGCGTTGATCCTGCGCGCGGGTCAGCCCATCGGCTTGGATATTCCGGTCGGCATTGCGCTCCTCGTGGTCGCGCTCATTGCGACGTGGCGCACCTGGGGCATGGCAATCCCCCTGATGAGTCTCGCCTTTATCGGCTATACGTTTATCATCCAGTACTTGCCGCCGCCGTTTTACGGTCCCTCGCCGACGCTGGCGCGCATGGTCACGACACTCACGATTGGTCTCACTGGGATGTGGGGCACAATGATGAGCACGTCGGCGAATACCATTTTCTATTTCATGGTGTTTGGTTCCGTGTTTGAAATGACGGGGACGGTGCGTTGGTTCGACGAGATCGGCAAAGTCATCGGGCGCTTTTCCAAAGCGGGCGCGGCGCAGACCTCGGTAGTGACGAGCGCGTTGTTCGGTCTCACCAGCGGCTCGGCGATGGCGAATGTCGTGACTTCTGGCATCTTTACAATTCCGGCGATGAAAAAAGCCGGCTTTAAGCCCGAAGACGCCGCGGCGATTGAAGCCACGTCCTCGGTGGGCGGTCAGATCATGCCGCCGATCATGGGCACGACCGCGTTCATTATGGCGGCGGTGATTGCGACGCCGTATGCCGAGATCGCGTTGCGCGCCGCGATCCCGGCGTTGCTGTTCTTTCTCGCCTGCGGAGTTCAGGTGGAATTGATCGCGCGCAAAGAACGCACGACGGTCGCCGATGAACAGGTGAACGTGAAAGAGTTGATCTTGATGTCGCCCTTGTTTATCGTGCCGATGGTCCTCCTGACCTGGTTGCTGTTTGAAGGGCACAGTGTTGCTTACTCGACCGGTCCCGCCATCCTCAGCATGATCGTGATTAGCATGTTACGCAAAGAGACGCGCCCAACTTGGCGCGGCGCGCTCGAAGGTCTCTCCGATGGCGCGATCAAGGGCGCGGAGTTGGGAATCACTTGCGCGGCAATGGCGCCGATTGTCGTGCTCACGACCTATACCGGCTTGGGCATCAAGTTTCCCGGTATTGTGCAAATGTTCAGCGGCGGCAACATGCTGATCGCGTTGATTCTGACTGCCATCGTCGCGCTTGTGGTGGGCTTGGGCGCGCCGACCTCGGTCACGTATTTGATCGTGGCGATCATCATCGCGCCCGGTCTGGTCAAGATGGGCGTGCCCTTGCTCGCGGCGCATATGTTTGCATTTTACTATGGCATCATCGGGGCGGTGTCGCCGCCCGTCGCGCCGGCGGTGCTCGTTGCCGCCCGCATGGGCGATGCGGACTATATGAAAGCCGGTTGGGCATCCATGAAATTTGCCGTCGTCGGTTTTATCGTGCCGTTTCTTTTCTGCTTCAACCCGGTTCTGCTCGGTTATTTCAAGGACCCTGTTTCGGATATTGTGGTTCTGGTGATGACGTGCGTCCTGGTTTTTATCCTGTCGGTCGCATTGGTCGGTTGGTATCTCACCCGGCTCAACGTAATCGAGACGCTCGTTGCCGGGTTGAGCAGTGCGCTCCTGGCATTCTACATCGGGACAAACAACCTTGTGCTTTTGGTTGCGGCGTTGGTTTCATTCGGACTCTTGACCCTCTGGCAAGTCAAAAAGAAAAGGGCGGAAAAAAATTTGCAAGCCGGGGCAAGCCCTGCTTGACCTCCTCTTTATAGGGGTGGCGTGTCACTGCCGCCACCCCAACCCTTGCGCCAATGATTGAATTTTTTCAGCCGAGATAAGACGTATGAACCCCGCAACCCCGGTGAAACTTCAAGTATTCAACCCCACCAGTCGAGTGAACATTTCCGCGCCGAATGCGCCGCGTCTGGACACCTTGAATGGCAAGACCCTCTGTGAATTGTGGGTCTCTGGCAATTGGGCCGGCGAGCGAACGTTTCCGGTTCTGCGCGCAATGTTGCGCGTGCGTTTTCCCGGGATCAACATTGTGCCATACACCGAGTTTCCGTACACCGAAAAAGGATTGTCCACGCGCGCCACGTATGAACCGTACTTTGAAAAAATGGGCGAGCTGTTGCGCGCCCAGGGATGCGATGCCGTTTTGATTGGCAATGGCGGTTGCGGGTGCATCATCCCGGTCAGCACCGTCGCGGCGCTCGTCGAAAAAGCCGGGTTTCCGACCGTCACGATTGTCTCCGATGAATACGCGGAGGTGATCAAGGTTACGGCGCAAGGACAAGGGCTTGCCGCATTGCCAAGCGCGTCGTTCCCCAGCCAGGTGATGTGGCGTCAGGTTGAGGACGTGCGCCCCGCGTGCGAAAACGCGCTCGATGCGATCATCGCCGGCTTGACGACCTGGCGACCCGATGAATCAAATGCAACCGAGCCGAGCGAGTTTGTGTTTGAAGGTGCGGATTATCAGGATGCGGTTGACCAAATGGAAAGCGCATTTCTTGCGCGCTGGTGGAGCGATGGCTTGCCGCTGATCCCGCCAACCCGGGAGCGCGTCGCGTGGCTGTTGACCGGCACCGATTTGCCGCGCGAGCAAATCGTCACCCAGAAAATTTCGCCGCGCTATGGCGCGATCACGGTCGAGACTGTTGCGATCAACGCGGCGATGGCGGGCGCGCGCCCGGAATATCTGCCGGTGATTTTGGCGGCGATTGACGCGCTCGGCGCGACGAAAGCGGGCTTGGAACTGAGTTATGTTTTTCAAGAGACCTTGTCGCCGGTCGCGCCCTGGTTTATCGTGAATGGGCCCATCGTGCAAGAACTGAACATCAATTCATCGTTCGGCGTCCTGGGTCCCGGTTGGAAAGCCAATGCGACGATTGGGCGCGCCATCGGGTTAGTGCTGAACAATGGCGGCGGTGGCAATTCGGGACCAGCGGGCACACGCCGGGCGCAATCTACGGCGGCGCGCTACACCTGTTGCTTTGCGGAGAACGCCGCAGAAAATCCCTGGAGTCCGTTCCAGGTCGAAAATGGTTTTGGCGCGGATGTCAGCACGGTGACGATTATGGCGGGCAAAGGCACACACCTGGTTCACGTTGTAGATGGCACCGAAGAAATTTTGCGAGCGGCGGTGCGTGCGTTAAAAGGATTCACGTATCACGACATCGGCGTACCCTGGGATCAGTGGCTCATCCTGTCGCCCGACCATGCCCAGCGGCTTGCGCGCGGCGGCTGGACGAAAGCGAGTATTCGCGCGTACATTCACGAACGCGCGCGGATACCTTTGGTGGAAGCAAAAGCGGACGGTATCTTTTTGCGCTTTAGCGAAAGTTGGCTGAAACAAGTGGCGACGACCCAGGATCACAACCTGCCAATCCCGATCACGGAAAAACCGGAGGATTTGAATATCGTGGTGGCGGGTGGCACCGGCAACGGCAATTCGACGCTGGTTGCCGGAATGCGGAGAAAAGTCATCGCAGAGGTAGACCAGTACAAACCGCGAAACTGGGTGCAACTCCTGGAACGAGCCAGGCAAGATTTAACGTCAAGAGTGGATATATGCTGAAACAATCCTATATTTATTTTGCGATTGCCGGCGAAGATAAAATCCTGGGTGGTACGCTCGATTCTGAAACTGGGGCGATTGAGATTCGCCATGAAATTGCGGTGCCCTGGGGACCCGAGGCGTTAGCCATTGATCCCGGCAAGCGATTCCTTTTTGTAGGATGCCATCCGCGCAATGCGTCCAAGCATGGTTCTTGCGAGAGCAAGATGTACAGCTATTGGATTGATTGGCAGACCGGCGGCTTGACGCCCATCAACAGTGTTGCGCTCCAAGACGCGCCGACTTTTGTGGCGGTGGATCAGACATCGCGCTTTTTGCTTTCGGCGTACTATCGCGCTGGCAAAGCGGCGGTGCATTGCATCGGCGCGGATGGCGCGATTGGCGAAGCGACGCAATGGTTCGAATCCGGCGGCGGCGCGCATTGTATCCAGGTTGATACATCCAATCGTTTCGCTTTTCTTCCGCACATCGCCACCAGCAAAGTCAATATCAATTATTGGCCCCCCAATGGAAATTCGAATCACATTTTACCCGGCGCGTCGAATACGATTCTGCAATTCAAATTCGATGACGCGACTGGGACGCTGATTCCCAATGCGCCATTCAAATTGCCGGGCGAACGCGGCGGCGGACCGCGCCATTATTGTTTTCATCCTAGGTTGAATGTGGTGTACTTTGCCAACGAACAGGGATGCGCCGTGACCGCGTACGCATTGAACCCAACCGAAGGCACGCTGACGCCGTTTCAACATATCTCGACGTTGCCACCGGAAGGCTACGACAACTATGCCAGTTGTTCCAGTTTGCGTGTGACACATTCCGGCAAATTCTTGTATGTGCTGAATCGCGGTCTGGATAGTGTGGCGTGTTTCAGTGTTGACCCGACGACGGGTCGGTTGAAATCGAATGGACTCGTGCCGACCGAAGCGCAACCGCACGCGCTCGAACTCGACCTGGATGACCAGTTTCTTTTTGTCGCCGGACATACTTCAGGGTGCTTGACCACCTATCGCGTACAAGAAGATGGCAAGTTGCAACCAATCGCCTCGCGTGCGATTGGCAAACAACCCAAGTGGATTTTGGTGACGCGGCAAGAAACCTAAGCCCATGATGATTGTGGATACCCATGCTCATGCGTCGCCTTTTTGGTTCGAACCCATCGAGGTGTTGCTGTTTCAGATGAACCGCAACGGCGTAGCCAAGACGATGCTCGTCGCGATCAATGGGCAGACGGATGAAAAATATAATCGGTATCTGATCGAGTGCGCGCAAAAATTCCCCGGTCGTTTTGCGCCCATCATCCTGGTAGACCCAGAACGCGCGGATGCGCCGACGATGCTGAAGCACTGGGCGAGCCAAGGCGCCGAAGGGGTACGATTAAAGGTGACGGCGCGTTCGCCGGGCAGTGACCCGCTGAGTATTTGGAGAGCGTGCGCCGACCTGGGTCTCGTCGTCTCATGCCAAGTGCGGCGTCTCGAAGAGTTTGCGAGCGATGAATTGCGCATCCTGGTCGCGGCATTGCCGAATTTAATTTTTATCATCGAACATCTGGGCAAGCCCAACCTGGACGAAGCCGCGCCGTACCCCAACTATAAACAGGCGTTGAACCTAGCCCGGTTTCCGAATGTGTACATCAAGGTGGGCGGACTGGGAGAAATTTGCCGGCGACCGTATCCGTTTCGTGAACCGTTTTATCGGGGAGAGGTGCCGCCGTTTATCAAAATGGCTTACGATGCTTTCGGTGCGGCGCGCATGATGTGGGGAAGCAATTATCCACCCAGCAGTCAGGTTGAGGGCTATCGCAACACGTTGGGTTATCTCGATGAATATCTCGATTCGTTTTGTAGCGCGCAAGATCAAGCCTGGATGTTTGGCAAGACGGCGCTGACCCTCAGTTCAAATCAACGCGGAGTGATGAATCATGAGTGAACCAACCTATCAAGTCGTTTGGCCCCTGGGCAAATCCACCTATCAAATTGTGGCGATGCAATCGCGGATCAAGGATTTGGCGAGCATCACGGTTGGCGAATTATCGCACGGCGGTTTTCGCGATCAAGAGATTCGCCCCCTCGTCGAAGAAACATTGGCGAAACAATTTCCGGGGATTAAATTTATTGATCACACCGTTTTCGGCAACATTCACGGTCGCAACGAAGCCGAGGTGGTTGCCGCGTTGCCGGAAAATTTGCGTCAACACAAAGTGGATGCGGTCATCACCGGCATCGGTTCCTGAGGAAGTTGCACACCCGCCGTGGTGCGGGCAAGCGTGGTCGTCGAGAAAGCCGGCATTCCTACGGCATCTATTGTGGCGACTGGGTTTCTCGGTCAAGCCAAGGCGACCGCCAAATCACTCGGCATGGCGAACCTGGGATTGGCGGAATATCCCGGCATCATCATGAATCACAGCCAAGAAGAGCTTCGCAAGAATGTCGAGACGGTGCTCGTGCCGAATATCATCAAGGTGCTCACAAAACCGACGGAGAACGCGGTCAAGGTCAACGAGCTAAGAGCGACCGACGTTATTTTCGAGGGGACGCTCGATGAGGTCAACGAATTCTTTTTGCAAAAACAATGGTCGGATGGTTTGCCGATCATTCCGCCGACCGTCGAGCGTGTGCAAGCGTTCCTTAAATTTACGGATCATCAACCGGACGAGGTGCTGGGCGTCCTCGCGCCGGAAAATCGCCAAGCCACCATTTGGAACGTGGCGGTGAACGGCGTGATGGCGGGCTGTCGCCCCGAGTACATGCCGGTGCTCATCGCCGTTGTCGAGGCGATTGCCGAACCGGATTTTCATCTGCGCGATGCCGGCGCAACGCCGGGCTGGGAGCCGCTCATCATTCTCAACGGACCCATCGCCAAGGAATTGGATTTCAACTACGAGTCGGGAATTTTGCGCGCGGGACGCCAGGCGAACACGAGCATTGGGCGATTCATTCGCTTGTACATGCGAAACGTCGCCGGCTTGCGCATCGCGCCCGGTAGCATGGACAAGGGGAGTATCGGTCTCGGCTTGAATGTGGTCGTGGCAGAGAATGAAGATGCGGTGAGCGAACTGGGTTGGGAATCGTTCAGTAGCCAACGCGGATTTGATCGCAGTGATAATGTCGTGACGGTGCAAAGCGCACTCAGCACGACGATCCCGATTTACAGCGCCGGCGATACCGCGCTCGATCACATGGATACGCTCGTCGAAGTGTTTGGCGGCACGTGCGCGTTCTGGTCGCATACGGCAGTTCGCAAGGGCAAATATTTTCCCCTGCTCATCATCAGCCCGGGTGTCGCCAAAGTCATCGCGCGTGATGGGTGGACGAAAAGAGAGATTCAGCAACATCTGTTTGAGCACACCAAGGTTTCGGTGCGCGCGTTGCAAAAACACGCCTGGCAAATCGGTTTTTCGGAATACGATCTTTACGCGCTCGTCGCCAAAGGTGTGGTGTCGCCCGCGTACGCCGAATCGGATGATCCGGATCGCTTGGTGCCGGCGTTCATCAAATCGGAATGGATCGGCATCGTTATCGGCGGCGACCCCGGTCGCAATCAGAGCAAGGGCTTTGTGCAGAATCACGATCAAGCGCCGCCCATCAGCAAAAAAATTATTTTGCCGGCGAATTGGCAGAACCTGGTTGGCAAAGTGAAAAAATCGCATGAAGCCCATTGAGGTCGCGCCGTCCGCGAACGTAAACGCGGACGCGGTTGACGAGCGATTGCTGTCGGCGAATTTCGTCTTTACCGTCCTGACTAATTTTTTCTATGCGCTCGGTGGGCAAATGACGAATGCTATCGTGCCAATGTACGTGTTGAGCATTGGCGGCACGAATGCCGAAGCCGGCTTGATCGGCGGCATCGCTTCGATCACGGCGCTGGTTGTGCGCTCGCTGATCGGCTGGGTGACCGATGTGTGGCGGCGACGCCCGGTGATCTTGTTGGGCACGATGCTCTATGCGGTCGCCAATTTTATTTATTCCATCAGCGGCGCAATCGGGATGATCATTTTTGGGCGCGTCATCCAAGGATTGGGCATCAGTTGTTATAGCACGGCGTCCACGTCGTACGTCGCCGACATCGCGCCACCCAAACGCCGCGCCGAAGCCATCGGTCTCTTTGCCGCCGCCAATAGTCTGGGGCTCATCCTGGGTCCCGCGATTGGTTTTTATTTGATCGCACTCCTGGGTTATCATGGACTGTTTTACATTGTGACGGGAATTTCGGCTGTCGCCGGCATCGTCTCGCTGTTTGCGAAAGAAAAAATAAAGCCGCGCGAGACCAAACGTCCGGCTTGGTCTTGGCGTTCGGGCATCGTGGCGGTGGACGCGCTACCGATTGCTTGGACAGCGCTGTGTCTGGGCATGGCGTACGGCTCGTTGACCACGTTTATCGCGATTTTTGCGACCGCGCGCGGCATCGCGAACCCCGGTTTTTATTTCACGGTTCAAGCGATCATGCTTTTGTTGTCCCGCACTTTTTCGGGTCGCTTTGCGGATAAATATGGTCGCGCGTTCGTGATTGCGCCCGGCTTGATGGCGATGGCATTGGCGTTGGGTATGTTGCCGCTGATGTATGACTTGAGCGGTTTCATGATTTCTGCCGCGCTCATGGGCTTGGGCTTTGGCACTGCGCAACCGGCAACGATGGCGCTGTTGGTGGACCAGGTGCGTGCGGATCAGCGCGGACTCGCGGTTGCCACGTACTCGATGGGGTACGACGGCGGTATGTTCCTGGGCGCGTCCTTGTTCGGCGTGGTCACCCAGGTCTGGGGCTTTAATGTCATGTGGACAGCGGTAGCGGTTTGCGTATTGCTGGGTCTGTTGGGCATTTTGAGAACCTTGCGCATGAATGTTTCGATTTCAAGTGAACAAAAATAAATTGACCCGGATTGTGTTGAATTCAATCCGTGAACACGATTGAAGCGACAAATTGCACGCGCAACATAGCGTAACGTGTAGCAACGCGAAGCAAATTTTGTGCGGCATTCGGCATCCAGCGTCCGTTATCGCAAGTGGCAAAATAATTCTGCTCACCTACTTGGTGATTGGAGATACAAGTCAGGAGCTGTGAACATATCATGATCTCATTCCAAGTGCTCAATCCCTGCGGCGCGGTTGGCTCGACCAAAGGGGCTTATGCGCCGCGTCTGCCCGATCTCGCCGGCAAAACGATTGGGATGCTGTCCAATCAATTGGGCGAAGCCGACCGAATTTTTCCGGCGATGCGCGAGTTATTGCGAAAACGATTTCCAACTGCCAACATTATTCCGCACACCGAATTTCCACAGGGCGGCGACCGGATTGATTCGGCAGAGATTGTGCAAATCGTCCAAAGCAAAAAATGTGATGCGGTCATCGTCGGCAACGCGCAGTGAGGGTCGTGCACCACCAAAGCCGGTCGGGCTGCGGCAAGACTAGAAAAAGTCGGTATCCCTTCGTTCATCATCACGCGCAAGGGTTTTGCTAAAATCGTGGACAGTGCATTTGCCGGCATGGGTTTCCCTGCCGATGCGCCGTCCGTCTTGGAATTCCCGCTCGAAATGTTTGTGCCGGGGAGCGATTTGTCGCCGCTCGAAAAAAACCTGGATCAGATTATTTTTGGACTGACGCAATGGAAATCCAAAATCGCCGAACGTACAAGTTACGCGCCGCCGCCCATCACGATTGAGGGCAAGGATTATCCCGCTGCGCTCGACAACCTGAATTTATTTTTCTTGCGTAACTTGTGGAGCGATGGACTGCCCATTGTGCCGGCGACGCGTGAGCGGGTGGATTGGCTTTTGACCGGCGCTAATTTGCCGCGCGAAAAAATTCTCGGCACGATGCTTCCGCGCGGCGGCATCGTCACGCTTGAACAGATCGCGGTGGCGCTGGCGATGGCAGGCGGGCGTCCCGAATATATGCCGGTGCTCATCGCTACCGTCGCGGCATTCCTCGACCCCGCCATCAAACACGAACATTTGCAAACCACGACCGGCAATAATTTTCCGGTCGTCATCGTCAACGGCGCGATTGCCAAACAAATTCGGCTCAATGCCGGCACAGGGTGTTGCGGACCCGACCCGAATCATCCGGCGGGCGCGAGCATCGGACGTGCGTTGCGCTTTTTGCAAATGAACGTTGGCGGCGCAATCCCAGGTCAGGGGACGATGGCAGAGTATGGCGCGAACCGGTTTACGAACATGGTCATCGCCGAAAATGAAGACGCGCTACCGGCAGGGTGGCAATCGCTCAGCGAGGAGCGCGGCTTTAGCCGAGCAAGTAACACGGTCACGCTGCATTTCGTTGCGTCCATCATTGACATGATTCCGTCCACGACGACGACGGAGCAGGCGGCGATCTATACCTTGAATCGGTGGGCGGCGTACATCGGTGGTCCGTTCAACATGTATTTCGGTTTCGAGTCGCGCTGGGAGCATGGCTCGCCGGGCGTGTTGTTGATGGGTGCGTTGACCGCGCAAGGATTTGCCAACACCGGTTTTTCCAAAGACCAGATTCGAGAATGCTTGTGGGAAAAATCGAAACTAGCGCCGGAGAAAGTCAAAGAGTACGGCTACGAAAAACATGTGGCGGAGTTGCGCCTCGATCCCACCATGCCCTTGCCGGTATCCAAGTCGCCCAAGTCGTTGCTCATTGCGATTGCCGGCGGCGCGCCATCGGGTCATGCGTACTTTATGCCGAACCAGGGCTACACATCGGTTACCCAAGAAATAAAATTGCCGTCCAGTGCGACCTGGGACGATCTTTTGAAACAAGCCGCGCAAGACCTGGGTCCGTTGCCGGCGAGTTAAAATCGGAGGTTTGAAGAATGCCAGCACATAGTTCCTATCAAGTTCTGTCGCCGATCACCGAATCGCATACGCAAAAAACACGCTTGGCTCCGTCCATCCCCGACCTCGCCGGGAAAACCATCGGCGCGATGCGCCACACCTTTCGCGCCGACGAAACATTTCCGATGATCGAGCAGTTGTTGCGCGAAAAATATTCCAACCTCAAGTTCATCTCGAATACGGACATGCCGGACATGCGCCCGACGAACGCGGCGGAAGAAGCCGAGCTAACGCGCGTGCTCAAGGATAAAGGATGCGACGTGCTCCTTGCCGGCAACGGCGCTTGAGGAACGTGCGCGCCCGCGGCTTCACGGGCAGTCATCACAGCGGAGAAAGCCGGCATTCCTGGCGTGGTCATCGCCGTCTCCGATTTTCTCACGAGTTGCCGGGCAACCGGCAAAGCGGCGGGCTTGCCCAACCTTCGCGTGGCGGTTTATCCCGGCGCGATTGCTGTGCATCCACTTGAGGATGTGCAAAAAAATATCCAGGAAATTGTCTTTCCGCAAATCATCAAATTGTTGACCGAACCAGTCGCGCAAGGCGCGGTGTCAAGCAAGGTTGCCGCGCAAGAACCGGCGATTGTTTTTCAAGGTAGCTTTGAGCAAGTGAACGAGTACTATACTCAAAAGCAATGGTCGGACGGTTTGCCCATCGTTCCGCCCACCGCCGACAAGGTGCAAACGTTCCTTAAATTTACAGAGCATTCGCCCAACGCGGTGTTGGGTGTTTTGCATCCGGCGTTGCGCCCAGCGACCGTTCACTCGATTGCGGTCAATGGCGTGATGGCGGGCTGTCGTCCCGAGTACATGCCGATCTTGGTGGCGATTGTGCAAGCGATTGCCGACCCGCGTTTTCATCTCGAAGATGCGGGCAGTTCGGCGGGCTGGGCGCCGCTAATTATTCTCAACGGTCCGGTCATCGCGCGACTGGGTTTCAATGCCGGCACCGGCGTGATGCGCGCGGGCAATCAGGCGAACACGAGCGTCGGTCGTTTCCTGCGCTTGTATCTACGCAACGTCGCCGGGTTTATTCCCGGCGTGAGCGACATGGCAACGTTCGGGCGTCCCAATTTTCCGGTGCTCGCCGAGAATGAATCCGCGAGTCCCTGGGAGCCGTTGAGTGTGACGCGCGGATTCGCGCCCGGCGATAGTGTGGTCACGGTCACTTCGGTGGGGTGCATGAGTTATCAGTTGACGGTGGTCGCGCAAACGGGACACGATATTCTCTACAATCTCACCGCCAAAGTGAAACAGACTTTGCTCGCGGGCGATGGCTCGGTGATTACCAAAGGTCCCGAACAAGCGCCGCAGTTGGTGTTGAGTCCGGTGGTGGCGCGCTCGTTGGCAGAGGCGGGGTACAGCAAGCGCGATATTCAACAGCACATCTTTGAGCACGCCAAAGTGCCCGCGTGCGAGTTCGATGCGTGGTTGGCGTTTCAAGGTGTGGTCAACGCGCGCGAGTGCGTGAAAAAAGGTTTGCTCCCGGCGCAGTTCGCCGAGTCGGATGATCCGCAAAGAATGTTGCCGCTGTATCACGCGCCACACGAATTGCAAATCATCGTCGCCGGGACGCCAGAGCGCAATCGGTTTTTCGTGACCCAGCAAGTTGGACGGCAAGGACTCGCCACTTCAAAAAAAATCAGCATGGGTTTGCTGGGGTGAGCCATGCACTCGTGTTGGAAAACAAGTTAGACGCGGACAAGCGCGGATGAACGCGGATAAAAACTAGTGGGTGCTCGGGCGTGTGTTATTTCTAAGCAGCGAGACAATTCGTGAGACAAATTTGTCTCACGTCTTCAAAAGAGGTAAGCATAATGAAACAAGCAGTGATGCCTGCTCCAGGCAAAATCGAATTTAGAAATGTAGGACAGCCAACCTGCCAGGATGACGAGGTGCTCGTTCAAATCAAACGCATCGGCGTATGTGGTTCGGATATTCACGTCTATCACGGACAGCATCCGTACACAACGTATCCGGTGGTGCAAGGGCACGAAGTGTCCGGCACGCTTGCTCAGATCGGGAACGCGGTCAAGAGCTTTACACTGGGCGAGCAAGTTGTGTTCATGCCCCAGATCACCTGCGGCGAATGTTATCCGTGTCGCCAAGGCATGTATCACATCTGCGACAACCTCAAGGTCATGGGCTTTCAAACTGGCGGAGCGGCGCAAGATTATTTTCCGGTCAAGGCGAACATGGTTCTAAAAATGCCGGACGCGATCTCGCTCGATCATGCCGCGATGATCGAACCGATCTCGGTCGCCGTTCACGCCTTGTCGCGTGTGGGCAGTGTGCAGGGGCGCAAGGTGTTGGTGTTGGGCGCGGGAACGATTGGCAACCTGGTCGCGCAAACGGCGCGTGCGCTGGGCGCGGCGCGCGTGATGATTACCGATGTGAGCGAATACAAGTTGGACAAGGCGCGTCGTTGTGGACTCGACTGCGCGATCAATTCGCAACAAGAAAATCTCACGGACGCCATCATCCAACACTTGGGTCCCGACAAAGCCGATGTGATCCTGGAATGTGTCGGCGTCGAGGAGACGATTACGCAAGCGATTGCGAACGCGCGCAAGGGCACGCCGATTGTCGTCGTGGGAGTGTTTGGCAAAAAGCCGCCGGTGGATTTGGCGATGGTGCAAAATAATGAATTGAGTTTGATTGGCACGCTCATGTATCAACGCGCCGATTATGAATGTGCGATCGACCTGGTTGCCCGGCACGCGATTCAACTCGACGAATTAATCACGCATCGCTTTCCATTCGAGGCATACCTGGAGGCGTATCAGGTGATTGAAGCATCGCAAGGCAAATACCTCAAGGTCATGATCGAACTGGACTGAGTGGATGCGTGGAACACGCTGGGAGAAAATCGGATTGAACCCGCGCAAATTATTTTCACCGATCACGGTTTTTGCGCGGGGGAGGCATGTCTCACATTTTGCGAACGCTAGGCGTGCCGGTATCCCACCCAGCGCGTGCCATGCCACAGCCGAATGCGCCAACGGCACAGAGTAGCGCCGTGACGGTCATCGTCGCGGCGAGTCCCCCAACCCCGGCGACCACACCCAGCACCAAAGGGCACAAGGTGCTTCCAAAGCGAAGCGCGGTGAAACGCAAGCCCAAGGCGAAGCCGCGTTGCTCTGCTGGAACCGCGCTGGCAGTCATCGCCATGGTCAGCGGATACAAGACGCCGACTGAAATCCCGATCACGCCCGCCGAAAATCCCCACGCCATCATGCCTTGTGTCCAGGGAATTAGCGCAAACGCCGGAAAACTGATCAGAAACGCGATGAGCATTAGAGTCCGACGTCCGAACCATTCGACCAGCGTTCCTATTCGACTACGGATCACAATACTCGCGGCGGCAAGCACCGAAACCAGAACGCCGATCTGTGTGGCAGAGTAGCCGGCATGAGAGAAATAAAGCGGGAGAAATGAGACCCGCGCACTGAGCGCGAGAGAACCGATAAAGATTGTCCAGATTGCCACGCCCAGCGCCCGGTTGCTCCATAAGGATTTTTGCAATCCCTTTTCCAAGCGAGCCGTGTCCGGCGTTTTAAGCGTACGCCGAAATCCTAGCAAGCCGATTACCGACATCCCCGCTACCCATGCGGCGAGACTAAAAACTAGGGGGAGACTGGACCAATCGGCAATCATCCCCGCGATGGCGGGCCCCAGAGTTTGCCCGATGGCGGATGTTGTACTGAGCCAGCCGAATGCCTCCAATTGTTTTCTGCGCGACTCGATCCCGGCGAGAAGCGATTGATAAGCGATTGAGGTGGAGGCGTACCCGAGACCGCTGAACATCAAAAAAACGACAAGTAGCCAGATGGTCGTTGATGTTCCAAACCCGAATAGCCCCAGCGCACACAGCGCTGTTCCGAGCATAGCCAAGCGCCGAGTTCCGATGCGATCCACAAGTTTGCCTAAAGGGAGCGCAAAGAACATGGGCACCATTCCCGTGATCGCCAAGAGCACGCCAATGACGCTAGGCGATGCCCCTAAACTCGCAAGTTGGAGTACGCTTAGCGGCTGGGTTCCCTGAATGGCAAGCTCTACGCAAAAGCCGGAAACGTAAATACCAACCAGATCGCGAAAACCGACACCGCCCGACGCGGTCTGATCGGACTGAGTAGACATGATTCGTGGCTCCCTCAACCATTTGCCATTGCCTTTTGCTACGTTAGGGCGTGGCACAGTTCATTCCTTGATCAAATGTTGCAACAACGCTCGGCGAGACGCTCGAAAAACCAATGCGGTTCTACAGGCGCTTTGGAATTTGGCAAGATTTTCTTTTCGAGCAACTGTCGAGTCAGTATACCATGTCCGTTTCGCGCGACAAAATGCGGAAGGAACGACGGCAAATGTTTCAATGCGCCCGGGGTGTTCGCCGCGCAAGATTCCTGTCGTGTGTCCGAAACGCTTCGGCATTGCGCCACACAACCGGCGGAGCTGGCGCGCCGCGTTCTTCACAACCCGCAAGTGACTAGGCACACGCCGTGCGATGCTCAATACTTGCTATTGACAATTGTTTTTTCTTCGATTATACTTTCACCACGTAAGTAAAAGTAACTTGGTGTAACTAGACGCAAAGGCGCGGTGCATGTTCCACACAATTACCTCGGCTGAAATGCGGAGCGTCAATCGCTCCGCCGTCCTCGATTACATTCGGCGCAATAGCCCCGTTGCGCGTTCCGTCATCGCGCACGCCCTCAAATTGAGTTTGCCCACTGTCATGCGGATCGTGGATGAACTGATCGCGCACGGCTGGGTGCGTCCCACTGGCACGAAAGAATGGAGCAGTAGCCGCCGCCGCGATTTGCTCGAGTACTATAAAGACGGTCACGCGGTCATTGGCGTTGACCTCGGCGGCACGAAAATGTTCGGCGCGCTCGCCAACATCGGCGGCGAAATCATCGGCGAGCAAACCGTCAACGGGCACGGCACTTCGGGCGAAGCGAGTTATGCGATGCTCGAAGAAATCATTAGCGAATTGATGCGTGTCCCGCGTCCGCGCGGGCAAAAGATTCGCGGCATCGCGGTTGGCGCGCCGGGTGTCACGCGCACGCACGATGGCATCGTCGAATGGGCGCCAAGTTTGAATTGGCGCGAGTATCCGCTTAAACAAAAACTCGAAAAACGATTTCGTCTGCCCTGCATCGTAGACAACGATGTGAACCTCGCCGCGCTCGGCGAGCAATGGTTCGGCGCGGGCGATGGCGCGCACAACATCGTGCTCATCGCGATTGGCACCGGCGTCGGCGCGGGCTTGATCGTGGATGGCGTGTTGTATCGCGGGCACAACAACGCGGCGGGCGAAGTTGGTTTTCTGCTCTCGAATCGCGCCGAACTCGATCAGCAGTACGAAAAATTCGGCGCGCTCGAAAGTGTCATCTCCGGCACGGGTATCGCCGAACGCGCGCAACACGTCCGCACCGGCAAACGCGCGCTCAAAAATCTCACCTCGCAAGACGTGTTCGAAGCGTACCGTCGGCATGAAACGTGGAGCATTCCGCTCATCAACGAAACGGTGGATTACCTCAGCATCGCGATTGTCAACATCAGCACACTCCTCGATCCTGAACTCATCATCCTGGGTGGCGGCGTCTCCGAATCGGCGGATGTGTTACTCCCCGCCGTGCAAGCACGCATCCAAAACATTTTGCCGAAAACACCCACGCTCAAAGTTTCGACCCTGGGTCGGCGCGCCGCCGTAATGGGTGCGATTGCCCAAATCGTTCACACCACCAGCGACTATTTCGTCGCACGCAAGTTGGTGTAATTCGCAATTCGCAATTCACAATTCGTCATTTGCCATTTGTCATTTGTCATTCTTCAGGAGGTCTTGTGGCATATCAAAATTTACGCATCATTGATTTTCACGTTCACTTTCCCACCACCAAGCCGATGATGGGCGGCAGTTACGCCGATAGCCCTTCGCATCCGCGCGGACCGGAAAAAGCGGCAGTGATTCGTGAATGGCAAAAAATGTACAACGAAGATTGGCGGCTCGCCTGGGATTTTCCCGCGCCCGAAAGAGAAAAACAATCCGATGAAATTCTCGCGGATCGTTGGGCGGCTGAGGTAGACAAGTATGGTTTGGATTGTGTCGGCTTTGTCACCGGCGGCGGCAACGACAATCTCGCGCAAGTGATTGCGCGCCATCCGAAAAAATTTGTCGGGTTCGCGCATCACAATCTCTTTGCCGAGAATGCGGCGGCAGAACTCGAACGCGCAATCACGCAACTGGGAATGCGCGGCTACAAACTGCTCGCGCCCGCGCTCGACAAACCCATCGAAGACAAATCGGCGTGGCCTGTCTGGGAAGTTGCGGAAAAGTACGACATTCCGGTACTGATTCATTTCGGCGTCCTGGGTTCGGGTGGCGGCGTGTCGTGGCACGAGAACATCAATCCGTTCAAACTGCACGATGTGGCGCGCGCGTTCCCGACCGTGAAATTCGTCATCCCGCATTTTGGTTGCGGCTGGGTGCGCGAGGCGTTGCAACTGTGTTGGAGTTGCGCGAACGTGTACATTGACACATCCGGTTCGAATCAATGGGTGCGCTGGATGCCGGAAGAACTGACCGTGAAAATGTTGTTCCGTAAATACCTGGAAACGATTGGACCTGATCGCTTGATCTTTGCGACGGATTCATCCTGGTTTCCGCGTGGCTTTGCGATTCGCTACTTGCAAGATCAACTGCGCGATTGCCGCGAGTTGAATGTGCCGCAAGACGCTCTGCAAAAAATCTTTGGCGGCAATGCCGCGCGCTTGTTGAAAATCTAGTGAATAGTGGGTAGTGGATAGTGAACAGTCAACTGACCACTACTCACTATCCACTACCCACTAATTTGAAGGAGGTGATGATCTGCCTCGATTCCAAAAATTTCTGCGAACGAATATCCAATCGAAACTGATTCAACCCAAAGAGGAGGAGTTCACATGAAACGGTTAGCATTACTCGCCCTGTTGGCTTTGGCATTGATCGTGGTTGCGTGCTCCGCACCTGCCGAGCCGACCAAAGCGCCCGCCGCGTCTGCCGCGACATCGGCACCCGCCGCCAAACCCACCGACGCCCCGGCGGCGAAAGTCGAAATTGAGTACTGGCAGTACTTTTTCGAATCCAAGAAAAACCTCGTGGACGAATTGATCGTCGAGTTCCAAAAACAAAACCCGAACATTACCGTCGTCCACACCACCTTCCCGTACGAACAATACACCGACAAGGTCGCGGCAAGTGTGCCCGCCGGTCGTGGTCCCGATGTGGTCAACCTGTACTATGGTTGGTTGCCGCTGTACATCAACTCGGGTTATCTCGCGCCGTTACCCGACAAGGATTTTCCGATCGCGCAACTCGAAAAAGATTTCATCCCGATGATCCAGATCGCCAAAGTGGATGGCAAGTACTATTCCTTGCCGACCGCCGTGCGCAACCTGGCGATTTTCTACAACAAGGATTTGTACACCAAAGCCGGTCTCGATGCGACCAAGCCGCCCAAGACGTTTGATGAATTGGCGAGCGCGGCGCAAAAGATGACCAAGGTCGAAGGCGGCAAGATGACGGTTGCCGGTTGGCGCGTGGATTTGAGCAATCAAGATCACAACCTGTTCCGTGAAATTCTCGTCCGCGCGTACGGTGGTGTGCCGCAGAGCGACGATCACAAAAAGATTCAGTGGAACGCTACGCCGGGTGGATACGACGCGTGGCAATTCTTGATTGACTTGACCGCGAAACAAAAAGTCAGTGAGCCGACCCTGGGTCAAGATGGTCCGACCGCGTGGCTCGCGCAACAAGCCGGCATGATGGTTAGCGGCTCATTCTATCTCGGCACGGCAAAGAGCAAGGCAACCTTTAACTGGGGCGTGTTCCCCATGCCTGCCGGTCCAAAAGCCAGCGCGAACTTTGGTTCGTTCTGGACGCACGGGATCACGACCAAAGCCGCCAAAGATCCGGCGAAACTCGCCGCGTCGGTCAAGTTTCTGCAATTCCTGACCAGCGCCGAAACAATGAAGAAATGGACGCCCGCGATTGGTGAATTGCCCGCGCGCGCCGAAGTCCTCAAAGACCCCGTGTTCGCGAACGATCCCTTGCTCGCGCCGTTCCTGCAAACGCTCCCGGTGTCGTACGCCTCGTACTTTGTGGACGAAGCCGCGGATCGTACCGCGTTGATTGACGCGTACAACGCGGTCATCCTCAAGAACGCCGATCCGAAAAAATCGCTCGACGATGCAACCAAGACTGTGCAAAAATTGTTCGACGATTACTGGGCATCGAAGAAATAAAATGTTCGTAGGGGCGGGATGATCCCGCCCCTACCCCAATGAGGTGGTTATGGCTGTCCGTGCGCGCGGATTATCCCTGGGGCAACGCCGAGCAGTGTGGGCGTACATTTTTTTGATCGTGCCGCTTTTGTTTTTCATCGGCGTGCGATTTGCGCCAACCTTGTTTGCGATGAGTGTCAGCTTGTTCAAGTGGGATATTCTTTCGCCGACCAAACCCTGGTTAGGTTTGCAAAATTACGAAACACTTTTCGCCGACAAGGTGTTTTGGAAATCACTGACGAACACGTTGTTGTACGTCGTGTTGAGTGTGCCGCTCGAACTCGTGTTTGGTCTAACATTCGCGTTGCTATTGCAAAGCGCGGCGCGGTGGAAAGGATTTTTTCGCGCGTTATATTTCATTCCGTTCGTCACCTCGACGGTCGCGATCAGTTGGGTGTGGCGTTGGATGTACGAGCCGACGTTTGGTCCGCTCAACAAATTGCTGGCGTTCCTGAGTCTGCCCGAACAAAAATATCTAGCAAATCCCGATCAAGCCTTGCCCTCGATTGTCATTGCCATCGCGTGGCAAGCCGTCGGATTTTATATCATCATCTTCCTCGCCGGTCTCGAAGCGATCCCCGCCGATTTTTACGAAGCCGCGAAAATTGACGGCGCGCATGCCTGGGATTTGTTCCGCCACATCACCTTGCCCCTGCTCAATCCGACGATTGTGTTTCTCACCGTCATCGGCACGATCAACGGCATTCAAGTGTTCACCCAGGTTTTGAACATGAGCTTTCAAGGCACGGGCGGTCCGCTTGATGCGACCAAGTCGCTCGTGTTGTTCATTTATCAGCAAGCCTTTCGCTCGTTCAAGATGGGCTATGCCTCGGCCGGCACGGTCGTGTTGTTTGGAATCATTTTGCTCATCACCTTGATTCAACTCAAAGTGACCACGCGTCGGGTGGAGTATTAACATGAATCAAACTCAAACCCGCGGTTTGCCGCGCTGGACGACGCAAACGATTTTGTACGCCGTGTTGTTGATCGGCGGAATTTTGATGATCATTCCCTTTGTGTGGATGTTGGCAACCTCACTCAAACCGGCAAAAGAAGTTTTTCTCGGCAACTTTTTTCCCATCGCGCCGACGCTGGATAACTTCCAAGCCGTGCTGAAAAAAGTTCCGTTCGCGCGCTGGTATCTCAACAGTCTCATCGTCGCCACGCTCAGCACACTCAGCGTCGCGTTTTTTGATTCGCTTGTCGGCTTTGTGCTCGCCAAGTACGAGTTTCGCGGCAAGAATGTGATTTTCGTTTTCATTCTCAGCACCCTGATGGTGCCGACCGAAATGCTCATCATTCCCTGGTTCATTTTGTCGAACAGCTTGAACTGGGTGGACACGTACTGGGGCATTATGTTTCCCGGTATCATGACCGCGTTCGGCGTATTTTTGATGAAGCAATTCATGGAAGGCATTCCGTCCGAACTGCTCGACGCCGCGCGCATTGATGGCGTATCCGAGTTTGGTTTGTTCTGGCGCATCGCGATGCCGCTCGTCAAACCCGCACTCGCCGCACTGTGCATTTTCAATTTCCTGGGCAACTGGAACGCGTTCCTGTGGCCCGTCATCATCACCGAAAAAATGGACATGCGCACCGTGCCGGTTGGCTTGGCATTTTTCTCCGGCGAAGCCGGGTCGGCGTGGGAATTGATCATGGCGGGCGCGAGCATGGCGACGATCCCCTTCTTGATCGTGTTCTTGATTTTCCAGCGCCAAATCATCAAGGGGATTGCGCTCACCGGACTCAAGGGATAAAAAAATCTGGCTAGTTTTGAAAACTAGCCAGAGTGCCTACTTGCCCAACCACGTTTCGATTTCAGCCAAGATTTGGCTCAAGGTCGGTTGTTCGGCTGGCGCAAGTCGGTCATTTGCGCCAAGATGTTTGTGATGCGGATGCGTGATGATTTCGGGATGATGCGGTGCGTTGTCGTAGCGAAAGATGCGTTGCCCTTGGCGTAGAAAAGTGTACGCATAATGCACGCGCACCGGATAACCCAATTCGGTCGAAACTACTTCGTAGATATCGAGACAAGAATCATCCCAGAATATCACGCGGCAACGAAGTAAACCGTTGTAATCGTCAGAAGCAAGGCAGGTCACCGCGTCCGCGATTTTGCCCGCACGCAGATTTTGGCGCAAGCCGCGTTCGAGCGCGGAAAAATAATCGTCAATGGTCACGCGCTCACCAACGCCGATTTTTGCATCAATTGACGAATCGGAAGCGAGGTCAAGTACAGATGGTACAACCCCGCCCACATCATCAAATCGTCATTGTCGCCCAGTTCGCCGTTTTGAAACCGCCGGTAAAATTCGATGGTGGAGTAACCGTATTGTTGTTCGTACGTTTTCAACCGGTCGCTCAACTCGCCAAAACTTAATCGGTTCGGTTTGAACATTTTCTCCACTCCATTTCTTTCAGCGGCAAAATTATAGCACGTTCCGATTTTACTGACAACCAATCAAGGAATTTGTATGGCTCACACATTTCCCCATCCCGCTTACGCCAAAACTGTGCTCGCGCCCAATTTCGAGCAGACCAAAAATTATCTCGTGCCCGCAATGTTGAACGCGACGCGCGCGCATCTCGTGATGCTCGTGCGCCAAAACATTTTGGATCGCGCCACCGGCAAATCGCTCATCGAAGGACTGTGCGCGCTCGAAGCCGAAGGCGTGCGCGATGTGATGTACGATGGCAAATACGAGGACTTGTTCTTTTTCATGGAACATCGGCTTGGCGAGTTGACGAGCGAAGACGCGGTCGGCAACATGCAAGTTGCGCGCAGTCGCAACGACCTCGACGGCACGATGTGTCGCTGGGTCGTGCGCGAAAAAATATTTGCGCTCTTGCAAGGCATCCACACCTTGCGCGCGCGTGTGCTCGCGATGATGCGCGAACACACGGACACCTTGATGCCGGGTTACACGCACACGCAACCCGCGCAACCGACCACACTCGCGCACTATCTCGGCGCGGTCGCCGCATTCCTCGAACGCGATGCGGCACGTTTGCAATCCACATTCGCGCGCGTGAATCTTTGTCCGCTCGGCGGCGTCGCGTTCACCACGACCGGCTTTCCGATTGACCGCGCGCTCGTCGCCGACTTGCTCGGTTTTGACGCGCCGGTCGTAAACAGTTATGATGCGGTTGGCGGCGCGGATTATCAAACCGAAATCGCGGGTGTTGTGCAAACGGCGGCGGGTGGCTTGTCGCGTTTCGCCACCGATTTGCTGTTCTGGGCGACCCAGGAAGCCGGCGCGCTCCGCATCGGCGACGAGTTCGTGCAGATTTCGAGCATCATGCCGCAGAAACGCAATCCAGTTGTGCTCGAACATTTACGCACGCAACTGGGTTACATTTACGCCGACGCGCAAGCCGTGTTCACGCTTCATCACAACGCGCCGCTCGGCGACGTGAACGATGTCGAAGACCCGATCTATCGTCCGCTGTTTCGGATGTTGGATTACGCGATTGGCGTGTACGAATTGCTCGACGCCGTTCTCGCGAGCGCGACCTGGAATGTTGAGCGACTCGCATCGCGCGCGGCGGATGGATTCACCACGGCGACCGAACTCGCGGACACACTCGTGCGCGAAGCGAAATTGCCATTTCGATCCGCGCATCGCGTCGTCGCCCAACTCGTCCGCACGGCGATTGCGGAAAATATTTTGCCGCGCGACATTCGTGCGCAACACGTTGACTCTGCCGCACAAAAAATCCTGGGTCGCGCACTCGGCTTGACCGATCAAATCGTGCGCGAGGCATTGGACGCGCGACACTTTGTTGCGATTCGCGCGATTCCCGGCGGACCCGCGCCCGATGCGACGCGCGCGATCATCGCCGCGCAATCCGCGCAACTCGAACGCGATGTGGCATGGCGCGCACAACAACTCGCGCGATTGGAACAAGCGCGTGCGCGATTGAACGAAGCGATGCAAAACATTTGATAGCAAGGGCGAAGGATTTTTTAACCATAGTTCTGCTGAAAAAATGCTTCGCTCTTACGCGGCACCCAAGGATGGCACTATTTATATGTCTACGGTAACGCAGTCCGCGCATTTGGAATGTCCGCCGGATCGCGCCGATCTGACTCGGCTTATTGCCGCCGTTTTGCGAATCAATCGTTCGTTCGAACTCACCGAAATCCTCGCCGCCAGTCTGGAAAGCATGGGCGATGCCCTGCGTTGTGATCTTGGGTGTCTTTTCCTCTTTGGCTCCGCTCAACGCGTCGTCGAGTTGAAAAACGTTTGCGGTTTGTCGCCCGCCTTGTACGAACAGCTCGCGCATGTGACGCTCGATTACGATGTCTACGCGCGTTTGCCGGACGCGGAGCGGCAAATGCGGCTCCCTGCCGAGTTGAGTTCCCAAGTTCGCCAAATTTTTGATCAGCACGACATTCGCACTGTGTGCTTGATTCCACTGACCGCGCGCGAGAAAGCCGTCGGGCTAATCGCGCTTGCCGCGTCGAGTTTGACGTTGGCGCAACCGGATTTGGATTTGCTCTGGTCTATCGGCGAGCAGGTAGGCATGACTGTTGAGAACGCGCGCGCGTGTGCCGCGTTGAAAGAATCGGAAGCGTGGGCGCGCACGTTCATCGAAAAAAGCCCCGATGGTTTTATCGAATGTTCAGTCAGCGACGGGCGCATCTTGTACGTCAATGACGCGCTATGTGATTTGCTCGAAACCGACCGCGCGACGATCCTGCAAATGCCTATCTTTGACTTTATCGGTGAGAATGTCGTGTCCGCCGAAGCCAGCGCGGACGGGCGGCAACCGATTTACCCCACGCATCGCCAAACCTGGGTCAAGTTGCCCAACGGCAAAACCAAAAAAGTCGCCGTGTCCAACCATTTTGTGCGGCAGGGGCAGGGACACGCAATCCGCTTTCAATCCATCGTGCGCGATATCAGTCAGCAGGATCAAACGCTCGAATCGCTGAATCGGCGCAACCAAGAGCTTGCCGCGTTGAACGCCATCGGTAGCATCTTGAGCCACCCGCTTGAATTAGAGCGCGCGCTCGATCAAGTATGCGAGCAAATTGTGTCCATCATCGGGATGGACAGTGTGTCGTTGTATCTCGTGGACGGCACGCGGCAATACCTCGACTTGCTGGCGTGGCGCGGCATCGGCGAAGATTTGTTGGGGCAAATTCGCCGGCTCGGTTTGGATGATCCGGTGACGCGCCAAATTGCGGCGGAAGGCAATTTTTTCGCGCTGGATGATGTGGCGGCGTATGCCGGCACATCGGGGGCGGGTCCCCGCGCGGCTGGGTATCACGCTGGAATCGGCGTGCCGATTCGCCGCCACAATGAGCCGATTGGCGCGATCTTTGTCGGCAGTAAAACGAAAATGCGCTACGAACAGTCCGATGTGGATTTACTGATCAACATTGGCGGGCAAATTGCCGTCGCGCTCGAAAATCGCGATCTGTACACGGCGATGCAAGAGCGCGTTGCCGAGTTGGACGGCTTGGCGCAATTCAGCGCGGTGTGCGCCAGCCAACTCGACACCCGCGCCATTGGCAACATCGCGGTGGAGTGGACGCAGAAATTTTTGACGGTGGATATGTGCAGCGTGCGCTTGGTAGAAGGCGAGACCCAACGGCTCATCGCCAGTTATACCAGGAACGGGGTGCCGTTGCTGGAGCAGTTGCCGATTGATCACGTGACCCGGTCTATGCTGACGCAGCGACGCCCGGTTGTGTTTTCAGATTTTCCAGCCGATCCGTCGGAATCTCCCATCATTCAGGCGGCGCTGCGCCAAGCCAAGCCGCGCGCCGGTTTACTCGTGCCTCTGCCGGGTCACACTCACCCTATCGGCATGTTGAGCGTTGGCAAGAACCAAGCCCACGTGTGGACGCAACGCGAAATCAATCTGATGCGGACGCTCGCCAACCAAGTTGGTGTGGCGCTTGCCAACGCCAGTCTCTACGAACAAGTCCGGCGGCGCGCCGAGGAGTTGGACGGCTTGGCGCAACTCAGCGCGGCATTCGTCACAACGCTCGATCCCAAAACCATTTCCGAATTAGCGGTAACTTGGACGCGTAAATTGATCCCTGCGCAGATTTGCTCGGTTCGGCTAGTCAAAGACCATGCGTTGCAACTTGCCGCCCGGTATACCGAGTTGGACAACCTGTTCGCGGAAGAACTGGTTTTGGACGAGGCTCTGTTGCAACACGCGCACAATCGCGCGGTGTATGCCATCTCCGACCGCGACGATCCGCAACTGCCCGCAGCGCATCGCCAAATTTTGCTTGACCTTCATGCCAGTGCGGCGTTGCTCGCGCCGTTGCCCACTTCGGATCGCGTGCTGGGTTTTATCAGTATTGCGTACCGCGAGCCGCACGCGTGGTCGGTGTACGAAATCGGTTTGCTCCAAACGATTGCGAATCAAACGGCGAACGCGTTGGACAATGCGTTGCTCTTTCAACGCGTGATGAATGAACAGCGCAAGGTGCAGGCGATCTTCGATAGCGGCTTGAGCGGCTTGTTTGCGACGGACGCCGCCGGGCGGATTGTCATGTTTAACCGCGCGGCGGAACGCATTACGGGCTGGAGCCGCCACCACGTCGAGATGCGCCAATGGGACGAAGTGTTTTCCCAGCCCAATGATGAAGCCGCGTTCAAATCGCTGATCAACGAAGCCCTCCAACACCGGCGCAATGTGTATGTGCCGAGTGGACGCAAAATGCGGACGCGTGATGGGCGCGTCATTCCCGTTGCCCAAGCCATCGCCCCGCTGTTCGATGAGCAGAGCAACATCGCCGGCGCGGTCGGCGCATTCTGGGATCTGACGAAAGAACAGTTATCCGAACTCGAACACGAAAATTTCTTGACGCTCGTCGCGCATCAACTCCGCTCGCCGCTGACGACGGTGTTGAGCGCGTTGGAATTGCTCGACCGGCGCGATTTGCCGAGCGCGCGCCGGAAAGAATTATGGACGCTGATTCAAGCGGAAGGCACGCGTCTCAAAGCGTTCGCCGATCAATTTTTGGATCGGCAAGCGGCGGTGCGGTCGGCGTTGCCGTTGCGGTTTGAAACGTTTTCGGTGGTCATGCTGGCGCGGCAACTGACCAAAGAATTTCAGGCGCGGTGCGCCAGCCCGCGTTTTTTCGTGCGCTATGTGCATCCCGAACCGCTGGCATTTGCGGATCGCCAACGCGTCGAGAACGTACTGCGGAATTTGCTCGACAATGCCGTGACGTATGCGCCCGCCGGCAAACGCGTGACGGTGGCGATCAAAGCCGAGAATGTCGAACAGATCAAAGTAACGGTGCGCGATCAGGGACCCGGTATTCCCTTCGCCGCGCAAGAACACATCTTTACCCCGTTCTATCGTTCCACCTTGCCGGTTGACCGAAGCGTGTACGGGCATGGACTGGGGCTGGCAATTGCCAAGGAAATGGTGACGGCGATGGAAGGTAAAATTTGGTTAGACTCGGGGCGGCGCGGCACGGCGTTTCATTTTACTTTACGGAGGGCGCAATGAAAACGAAACCTCGCATTTTGATCGTGGATGATGACGACGCGTTACGCAAGGTGTTGCACTTGTTGCTCGAAGCGGAAGGGTTTGCCGTACTCGAAGCCGCCAGCGGCGAAGAGGGTTTGCGGTTGGCGGGTAGTACGTCGGTGGACTTGATCTTGCTGGATATTATGATGCCCGAAATGGACGGTCGCCAAATTTGCCAACGCCTGCGCGAAACATCCACCGTGCCGATCATCATGCTCACGTGCATTTCCAGCGAGCGCGAAAAAGTGGAGCGGCTGAACCAGGGCGCGGACGATTACGTGACCAAACCGTACCGCAACGACGAACTCATCGCGCGCATCCGCGCGATTTTGCGGCGCACGCGGCGCGATCCCGAAAGTGTGGGCCGCGTGTACGACGACGGCTTTTTGCGCTTTAATCTCGATCTGCGCCAAGTCTACGTCGAAAACCAACTCGTCAATCTCGCGCCCAAGCAATGGCATCTGTTCGAGTGCTTGGTCAAGAACCATCGTTGCACGTTGAGCCACGAAACGCTATTGCGTACGGTCTGGGGCGCGGAATACCTCAACTCGATCAGTTATCTCAAGGTGCAGATTTCGCACCTGCGCGATAAACTGCACGAGTCGGCGCACGCGTCACGCTACATTCACACCGTGCGCGATCAGGGGTATCGCTTTGCGCCGCCCGACAAGTAACGCCGCGCATTGGTGCGCCCCACAAAAAAATCTAGTCACTCGCCAACCTTGCCCAACTCTGTTGCGGCAAGGTTTTTGATCGGCGCGAAGGAGACGCGATGCGCCGGCGACGCACCCAGGTTCTCAAGCGCGGCGCGATGCGCGGCGGTGCCGTACCCTTTGTGTTGCGCGAATCCATAGCCGGGAAACTGCACGTCCAGCTCGCGCAGCTGCCGGTCGCGCGTCACTTTGGCGAGGATGGACGCGCACGCTATCGAAAGCGCGAGTTGATCGCCGCGAATGATCGCCTGTTGCGGAAGTTGAATCGCCGGCAGAGTGAGCGCGTCAATCACCAACGCGTCCGGCGGAATAGTGAGCGCGGCGAGTGCGCGTTGCATCGCCAACCGCGTGGCAGGCACGATGCCGAGCGCATCAATCTCTTCGTGCGAAGCCGCGCCGGTGGCGGCGGCAAGCGCAACCGTACGGATCGGCTCGAACAAGGCATCGCGTTGCGCCGGCGAAAGCAGTTTGGAATCGCGTGCGCGCGCGAGGTCGCGGAGCGCCGCATCCGTCCACCATTCTTTCACGCGGCGCGGGTGCGGCAAAATGACTGCGCCGGCGACGACAGGACCCGCCCACGCGCCGCGGCCGGCTTCATCCACGCCGGCGACGTGCGCGAGTTGGCGTACCCACAGCGCGCGCTCAAATGCGAGCGATGGAATCGGCGCAGGCATCAATAAATTACGCAGGTGAACGCGCGAGCGACGATTCGCAAATCGCGCGGGTGGAATAAATAGTACGCGTCGCGCAAGTGCGGTTCGGGAATGGCGGGCGGCTCGGTCGGCGAAAGGCGGGTGCGCGGAATGGCGGTGGCGGGCTTGGGCGACAGAATGGCTTGCCAGTACGTTTCGTTTGCGTCCACCGGTTCATTGTCCGGCGGCTTGCCGTCGCGCTTGCCGCCGATGCAGGCGAACGGGTTGCGGTCGCCGTACCGTTTCGCCACGTCACTGCCTTTTACCTGGCGCACCTCTTTCACATCCCAGTTCGCGCGGTTGCGGGACGATGTGAACGGGATGAAATCCTGCCACGCGCTTTCGACGATTTGGCTTTCGGCGCTCGGTGTGGCTGGGGCGGTGCAGGCGGGGAGCAGGAGAAGGAGGATGAGGAGTGTGAGCGATTTAGACATTGTGCCTCCGATAAACAAAAAGCCGCAAAACCCACTTGCTTGAGAAAGTGAATCTTGCGGCTTGCTTATTTCGAGCGATTTACTCTTTGGGCGCTTCAGCGGGCTTTTCCGCCGGCGCGGCGCTGGTAGGTTCGACCATGCGCTTTTCTTTCAGGCGCGCGGCTTTGCCATGCAGACCACGCAGGTAGTAGAGTTGCGCGCGGCGGACGTGCGTGTGTCCCGCCACTTCCACTTTTTCCACGCGCGGCGAGTTGAGCAGGAACGTGCGCTCGACGCCGATGCCGTGCGTGGCGATGCGGCGCACGGTGAAACCGGCATTGGGTCCCTTGCCCTTGCGGAGGCGCATCACGGTACCTTGAAAGACCTGAATGCGTTCGCGATCCCCTTCGACGATGCGGGTGTGCACTTTGACGCGGTCGCCCGGGTGGAGTTCCGGAATATTCGGGTTCGCTTCACGTTTCGTTACGGCATGTACGAGGTTCATTTTCGTTCACCTTCCATTTGAAATCAGTAATTGGGCAATCGGTCAACCAGTCAACCGCTAACCGATTGACGGATCGCCGGATTGACTGAGCCATTTCCAAAGCGCGGGGGCGATTATAACATCAAACCCTAAATCGCGCAAAACCAAACCCCAGAGCCAACTGCTCCGGGGTTGAACGAACCATGCCGAGCCAGGGACTTGAACCCTGATGAACTTACGTTCACACGCCCCTGAAACGTGCGCGTCTGCCAATTCCGCCAGCTCGGCGTTCGAGTGCATTGTATTCACATCGCGCGTTTTGTCAAACAATCGAGACGACGGATCGCC
>CAIKBD010000489.1 GCA_903825565.1 uncultured Anaerolineales bacterium
AGAATTAAAATTTGTCGCGTTTGTCTTGCGGAGTTGATCATCAATGTCACGCCGAGCGATTTCATCGGCACGGCAGTTGGCGGCGGCGTTGCCGTTGGCGGAACCGGCGTGGGCGACGGCGTCCGCGTCGGCGGGATGGCGGTTGGCGGCGGCAACGTGGGCGCGCGCGTCACCGTCGCGGTCGGCGTTGGCGCGGCGAACCACGCCGGCGCGCTCATTCCCAAAAATGCGATCAGCCCAACGACGAGGAGAACCGCGCCGCCGAGCAAGCCATAACGCGCCCAGCCGGGCAATTTGGCGGTTGGCGATTGCGCCGCCGCTTGCGCTTTGGATTCGCTCCGCGCCGCGTCCCACCGCGCCAATTCCGCTTCGATGTCGGGCGCGAGCGGCAACGCCGTAAGCGCACGCGAAAGTTGATCCGGCGCGGGTTCGTCGGCGAACGGCAACGCGGCGACGAGCCGTTGCCAGAGCGTCGGTTCTAACGCCTGCACTTGTGCGCGTGTAGTGCGCCGCGCCAGTTCCAACACGCGTTGCGCCGCGCCGTTCCACTTGGCGGCAGTCGGCGTTTTGCCGGCGGCAACCGCGGGCACCGCGCCAGCCAATTGGCGCACGCGCGCATAATTTTTCAGCGTGTCCAGCCATTCCTCGCCCGCCGGGTTCATCAGATTGCGAAACGCGCGCTCGCACTTGGCGTCGAGCGCGGCGATGTATTGCGGCAACGGATGCGCTGCCGCCCAGTACGCTTTCGGCAGCGCGGGCTGGGCGACGAGCGCGGCGCGAATCTGCGCGAACACCGCGTGATCGAGTTCACAATTCTTGACGGCTGACGTGCGCGCCAACGCATCCAGGGCGAGCGCGCGCTCAACTTGCTGGCGGAGTTCTCGATATTCCGCCGTCTCGCTTACAACCGGCGCGATCTTTTCGAGCGTTTCCCACGCCTTGACCGCCTCGCCTTGTTCGTGCGCGTGGCGCGCCGCCGCAAGCTGGTCTTGAATCTCCCTGAGTTGATCTTCGGCTTGTTGCTTGACGGTGCTCCACGCGGTCAGCGCGTCGGAGCGCATCAACACGCGAATTTCATCTTGCCGCGCTTGGGCGTGCGCGTGGCTGGGGCTGATCGCCAAAATTTCTTTCGTCTTGGCAAGGGCTTGGCCCAGCAAATTGAAACGCATCTTTTTCGTTTGCGCCGCGTCTTCGGTTTTGCCCATCGCGGTGAGATTGTCAATCAACTGGTTGAGATTCGCGGCATCCTGAATCAGCCACTCGATATCGCGGAGCGCGGTGGCGATCTGCTCGCGGTGCGCCGCTTCCACGCGCGCTTGCTCGTTACCGAGATAATTGCGCCGCGTCGTCAGTTTAGTTTGCAAATCGGCAAACTCGGCGCGCAACGCATCGCTCGGGAATTGCATCCCCGCGACGCGCGCCAATTTTTCCAGCGCCGCGTTCGCCGCCGCCAACGCGTGCTCGCTCCGCTCGCGCAAGGCGATGTCCAGATCGCCTTTGGCGTCGTCCATAATTCGGCGCAAGGTTTGCGCGCGCCGTTGGTTCAGCTCGGCGTCGAGTCGCGCCACGCGCTGCGCC
>CAIKBD010000490.1 GCA_903825565.1 uncultured Anaerolineales bacterium
ATCACTCCTCATTCAGTCAATGGTAAAAAACAAAATGCTGAAAACCGCGCGATTCGAGAGTCGGGGGTGCATGGCCATGACGCCGGGCAGGCTCGCGGGCGCGACCCCGGTCAGCTTCAACCGCTTTATTTATTGGACAAGCGCCAAGTCTGAAATATCCAGCCACATCATCCCGTTTTTGCGAATCCCCCGCCACCAGCGAAAAGCGCTTTGCCCGAGAATGCAACTGCACTATCTTGGGGGGATTTTTCGTGACTGTGCCAGATCGTCAACGCCTCCACCATCCTCATGCCGAAATCCACTGTCGCTGCCATCATCCATCCCGCCGGAGATCGCCGGACGATTCTCCTGACACGGCGTAACGTCAATCCATTCAACGGATTGTGGTGCCTGCCGGGCGGGCATGTCGAGGATTTCGAGCCTGCGGAACAGGCCGTCCGCCGCGAGGTGAAGGAGGAGACGAACCTCGATTTCGCGCCCGATCAGTTCGTCGGCTGGTTCGAGGAGATTTTCCCGGAGCATCGCTTTCACGCCGTGGCGCTCGCCTTCGCCGGAGCCGAACGGATGCGTATTGACTCCTCCGGCAACGTCGGGATCGGCGGGACGGCGAATGCGGCGTCACGATTCAACATAGCCGGAACTTTGCCGACAAGCGGCAACGAAAGTTTTGGTGCATTTATGAATGGCACGTTTCCAAGCGGCGCCACTTCAAATGCGTATTCGTTTTGGAGTTACCCGGCCACAACCGCAGCGTCGTACACGCTAACTAATTTGACGCACTACTACGCCGACCATCGCACGTTCGGCGCTGGCTCAACGGTCACGAACCAATATGGTTTCCGCGTTGCTTCTACGTTAACCGGAGCCACCAACAACTTCGGCTTTTACAGCGACATCGCTTCTGGCTCTAACCGCTGGAACTTCTATGCAGCGGGGACGGCGGATAACTATTTTGCGGGGAATGTTGAGATTGGCTCTGGAAGCGGCCAGCGCATCAAGGGCAATTTCAGCGATGCGACAAAAAGCAATCGCCTGTCTTTTCAAACTAATGTTGCAAATTCAAGCACAAACATTCAAGTAATTCCGAACGGCACCAACCAAAGATCATCCTTATTTTTATTTTCAGACCAATCTGCAAATAACTGCTCCTTGGGAGCGATTAGTATAATTGGTTCAAGTTCTGTGTTTGCTATTGAATCTGCTATTGAGGGATCAGGAACTTTTCTTCCTATAACCTTCTCCACCAGCAACGCCGAGCGTATGCGTATTACGACGGGCGGCGAAGTTTATATTGCCGGAACTACCGACCAAGGCGCGTATAACCTACAGGTAAATGGCACAGGCGTATGGGGTGCTGGCGCTTACGTCAACGGCTCTGACGCACGACTGAAAGACAACATCCAATCTCTTGATTCGGGTCTTGATGTCATCAAGGCCATGCGTCCAGTGACGTTCCAATACAAACCGGACTACAGCAAGGATCAGAGCGTACAGCCCGGCTTCATCGCGCAGGAATTGCAGACCGCGATGGCTGGCAAGTCGTACCTTGAGGGCGTGGTGCAAGAAGGAACGAACCACCTTAACGTGGCGTATCAAAGCATCATCCCGATCTTGGTCAAAGCCATTCAAGAACTTGAAGCCAAAGTCGCCATATTGGAGGCAAAGTGAAACTAGACCTTACCCCCGAAGAAGTGCAGGCCATCCTGCAAGTATTGGGACAACTTCCGACGAGCAGCGGCGCGTGGCCGTTGTTGGTTAAGATTGACGCGCAAGTAAAGGCGCAGACGGAACAGAAGGAGACGGACAATGACTAATTGGAAAGTGGAAAGCATGATCGTCAAGCCGCAAGACGGCTCGCACACCGACGTTGTGGTGACGGCGGCATGGCGCTGCACGGCGGTGGATGGCGACCACAGCGCGTCCAACTACGGCAGCATGGGCTTTGCCTCACCGAGCGGCGGCTTCATCGCCTACCCCGACCTGACCGAAGCCGATGTGCTGGGCTGGGTCTGGGCGAACGGCGTGGACAAGGCCGAGGTTGAGGCGAACGTGGCGCGTGAG
>CAIKBD010000491.1 GCA_903825565.1 uncultured Anaerolineales bacterium
GAACGTCGAAAAATCGCGGCTCGACAAAATGTTGCAGAACGAGGAAATCCGCGCGATGATCACCGCCATCGGCACCGGCGTCGGCGATAGTTTCGATCTCGCCAACCTGCGCTACAATCGCGTGATCGTGATGACGGACGCGGACGTGGACGGCGCGCACATTCGCACACTCTTGCTCACGTTCTTTTTCCGGTACATGGGCGGCTTGATCGAGCACGGGCATTTGTACATCGCGCAACCACCGCTCTACAAAGTCAAAGCCGGCAAGACGGAAGAATATATTTTCGACGACAAGGAATTGGACGCGTTTAAGAAAAAGACCAAGAGCGACCGGCTGGACATTCAACGTTACAAGGGGCTGGGCGAAATGAACCCGGAACAATTGTGGGAAACGACGATGAACCCGGCGAATCGCACCCTGCTCCAGGTAGCACTCGAAGACGCGGCGGAAGCGGATCGCACGTTTGAAATGTTGATGGGCAGCGAAGTCGCGCCGCGCAAGCGTTTTATTCAGACCCACGCCAAGAACGTGCGGAACCTGGATGTGTAGGCGTGTGAACGCGAACAGGTAAGACCATGAACAAACCGGCAATTCTGTGGATTGAAGACAGCGCGCGCTTTGAATTGCGGAATTTGGTGGGCCCGCTGTACTTTAGCGGCAAGTACGATTTCAATTTGGCGGAAGATGTCACGTCGGCGTTGTACCTGTTACGCACGAAAGAATACGCCGGCGTGATCGTGGACATTCGCCTACCGCCGGGGATCGATCCCGAGTGGCGCAAGCATTATCAGCAAACCGGGTTCGATCGCATCCACTCGCAGTTGGGCTTGAAACTGCTGTACTGGTTGCTCGGCAAAGACGCCACAATCCACCCCGACGCGCCGCCCGCATGGATCAAGCCGTGCCACATTGGCATCTTTACTGTGGAAAGCAAGGGCGAAATTCAACGGCATCTCGACGAGTTGGACATTCGCGTGTTCAAGCAAAAGTCCGCCGGCTTGCGCGACACGACGCTCCTCGAACTGATCGATCAGATTCTCGCGCAAGCAAAAACCCAACCCGCAACAAGCGACACCCGCGCCTAAGGCGCGGGTGTAATTTTGATCCACTCGATTGCCGCCGCGACATTCGGCTCGGTTGCGCCGATGCCAATGACGAGTTGCGCGGGCATAATTCCGTTCGCGCTTTCGAGCGCCGTGCCGGGAGCCGCGCCCTTGACGCCGATAATCGCGTGCGACCATCGGAACTTGCCGTGCAAATCCTGGGTCGCGCCAATCGAGCGCAATGCGTTGACTGCTTCTTCCGTCAAATTACGCGACGCTTCATCGCGCACAGCAACGGCGACGATTCGACCGTTCGGAATCGCTTGAATAAATTTGGCGAGCCGCGTTGATTCATCCGCCGATTTGAAGGTGTCAAACGCCGCACGTGCTTCAAGGGAGCCGGTGTTGCGATTAAGCACGACGATATTATAGCCGCGCTGATTCGGCGACGCCTCCACGCCGTCCACGTAAATGTGGGCAAAATCGCCAATCTCGCTTCCCGCGCTCGTCGCGGCCAACGACACCGGCGACACAAAGCCGGTCGCGCCAATCTCGTACTCACCGACGACGAACGCCGCAACCGATTCGAGTTGCTCAAAGCGCAAAACGATTTCGTTCAACCCAGGTTGCCACACATTCTGCGCGCCTACTGCGCGACACGTATAGACGCCCTCGCTTTGCGCGAGCGCTACCACGCACAACAGATTGCCATTCACTTCTACGCGCATGCGCTGATTGAACATGGGCGCGAATGCGTCGAACGTCAGCGTTTGGTTGTGCGGCGCATCCACGCGCACGAACAGTTTGGCTTCGCGCCGGGTCGCCCACACCGGCGCGTCCCGATTGACTACACCCCAGCCCTCACCCACATTCAAGCGCGCCAGCGCCTCGCCCATCCGGATCAGCGTTTGCGTTTGCGCTGGCAAATCATTCAGGCGATAGGCAATCGTCTGCCCGGTCTCGTCCGTCGCATCGTAGAATTTCGTCACGGGCAAAACCGTTTCGATGTACGCGCGCGCCGCATCGAGCGCGGCGCGATTTTGTTCTTGGCGCGGCGAATGCCACACGACGTACCGCACGCCGAAAAAGCGCAACACCTCCGGCGCGAGTTGTCGGTCGCTTGCGATTGTCGCATCGTCGAGTACGTGTCCCGTTTCGACCGCAATGATCGAATTGATCACGGGCGCTTCGGCGAAATACTGAAATTTCAATTCGGGATTGCGCGATGTGTTGCCGCCCAACATCGGACGGCGATGCGCGGTTTGGTACCATTGCGCGAACATCATCGCCTGGTCGAGCGTGCCGGTCATGCGAAAACCGTTGCGCCACGCCAGTGGAATTTCGAGCACGGTGAAATCGCCCTTGTCCTGCGCGATAGTTTTGTACACTTCGGGAATGCGAAAGTCAGAGAGCGGAAGAACAGCGAAATGCTCGGATAAAGTTAAAAGTAAAAAGTAAAAAGTAAAAAGTAATTTCCACTTTTTACTCGGCAAAGCCGCTTTTAACTTTTGGCTTGCCCACACGATTCCGTACCCGACCAACACCGCCAACGCCAGCGTTACCATCACGCTCCAGCGACTGGGATAGCGATTGCCTTTGACGAACGGAATGGCGAGCAAGAGATCGAACGGCATCGGCAAATCGAACGGCGTGCCATTCACGCGCAGTTCGGGTCCCAGCGAGATGAGCGCAAAGAGCGCTAGCCACACGCCCCAAATGCGTGCGCCTTTGATTTTCCACAGCGCGAGGATCGCCAGCGCGAGTGCGCCGAAACCCAGGTACGCAAAGTTGATGTAGCCGAAATGCAATTGCGCTTCGAGCGAACCCAAAAGCGGATGCAAGTGACTGGGAATGAAAAAACCGAGCGCATCGCTCGAAAACACATCGGCGAAACCCAGCCCGCTTTGAATGAAATCGCCTTCGGTCGCCATATCTTGAAACATCGCGGCGAGAATCGGCGTCATCGGCAACGTAAAGGTGAGGGCGGCGACGAGGAAAGGCAAAAGTAAAAAGCGAAAAGTCAAAAGTTCGTGGCGATGCGCGACAAACCAATAAAGCAAATAAAGTGCAGTGAAGAGGATGAGGAAGGAGGCGTAGATCAATTCGCTCAGGGCTTGGAAAAGGAGGAACAGTCCGAGCAAGAAACCATAACGAAGCGCAACGCGTAATTCAAAATTCTTGATTGGGCGCCGAGTGATCTTCAGCAGGAACAACACGTAAAACGGAATCCAGTGCGACGAGGCGATGTTGAACTGACCCAGCGCGGCGTAGAGCAGCTTGTTCGCCGCGAACGCGTACAGCGCGCCGGCGATAAATGCCGCAAGCGTTTCAGGTTTCAGGTTTGCGGTTTCAGGTCGAATAACTTGAAACCGCAAACCTGAAACTTGCAACACATATTTGACCAACAAATACGTGCCGAACCCGCTCAGCGCGAACGACAGCCACAGGTTGACATTTGCGGCGACGACGAGGTTGAACGCGAATTGGATCGGAATGGCGAGGAACGCGTTGAGGTACGTGAGCGTGTAAAATGCGAGGTTCAACCCAATCGGGTAAAACATGTGTTGGGTGTAGATCGGGGATTGCCCCAGATTGATGATCGCGTGCGGGACCCACCACAAATTCCAGGCGAGCGCCGGATCGTCGCCGCCGTCGCCGGCGACGTGAGTGCCGGCGCGCAACAGCAATGGGTAGGTGAGCGCAAGGGCGAGCAGAATGTAGGCGACGAGCGCAAGTAGATCGGCGCGGTATTTTTTCATCGGGCTAGAATCCGGTGCGACGCGTCAATCAAGTGTGCGCGGATTCGCGCCCGGGGACTTGGTGGCAGTGACGACACCGCGCTTCGTATACTTCGTCCGCGCCGACCATAATGACCGGATCGTCGTACTTGGCGGGCAAGCCGTTGATCAAGCGTTGTGTGCGCGACGCCGGGTTGCCGCACACAACACAGATCGCCGAGAGTTTGTCCACGTGCTCGGCTTGCGCCATCAAAATTGGCATCGGTCCGAACGGCTCCGCGCGAAAATCCATGTCGAGACCTGCGACGATGACCCGGATGCCGCGATCCGCCAGAGCGGTGGCAACTTCGGCGACGCGCCAATCAAAGAACTGCGCCTCATCAATTGCGACGACCGTCGCTTCGGGATCGAGGCGTTCGAGAATCTGGCTGGCGTTCTGCACGGGGATCGCCTCCCAGTTCGAGCCGCTGTGCGAAGCGACCATGCTTTCACCGTACCGCGTGTCAAGCCGATGCGAAAAAACTTGGATGCGCTGTTTGGCGATCTCGGCGCGTTTGATGCGGCGGATCAGTTCTTCGGTCTTGCCGGAAAACATCGAGCCGCAAATCAGCTCGATGTGACCGCGCGAGCGGTTGCGCTCGCGAATAGCGTCGTTCATCGAAATGACCTCACCATAAAAAGAGACAGAGGGTTGCTCTGTCTCCTGGCAATTCGGCTAAGCTTGGGGCGTTTCGGATTGCGGCACGGGCGCCTCAACGGGCGCTTCGGGCGCGGACGGCGCTTTGCGTTCGCGGCGCTTGTCCTTTTTCGCTTTTTTCTCTTCGACGGTGGGCACTGCTGCCGCCAAGGTTTCCTTTGCGGTGATGCGCTTCATAAAGCGTTCAACCTGACCGGCGGTGTCCACAATGCGCTGTTCGCCGGTGAAAAAGGGATGGCACTTGTTGCACACATCCGTGTGAATTTCTTTTTTGGTCGAGCCGGTAGTCCACGCATTACCGCACGCGCAGACGACGCGGGCATCGGGATACCAAGTGGGATGAATTCCGGGTTTCACGGTGATAACCTTTCGAGTGTCCGTGGCAACGCGGGAGACAAGCACGACGCTTGCCACACCACGTGTCACTGAGTAACTGGATAAACGCTAACTTGTTTTTGCTCTTTGGTGAACGGCTCGAACTTGACGGTGCCATCCACCAAGGCAAAGAGCGTGTCGTCTTTGCCTAGCCCCACGTTCAAACCGGGGCGGACGCGCGTGCCGCGCTGACGAATAATGATCGAGCCGGCGTGAACCCGTTCGCCATCGAAACGCTTGACGCCCAACCGCTGGGCATTACTATCTCGACCGTTACGCGACGAGCCGCCACCTTTTTTGTGTGCCATATCAAACTCCTACGCCTTGATTTCCGAAATCTCAAGCCGGGTGAACTGTTGCCGGTGCCCAATCGTTTTGCGGCGGCGATGCTTGTTGCGATAATCAAAATGCGTGACTTTATCGCCTTTGCCTTCGCTGATCACTTGGGCGACAATCTCCGCGCCGGCGACGGTCGGTTTGCCTACCATGACCGCGCCATCTTTTTCGACCATCAGCACGTCGCTCAGGGTCACCTGCGTGCCAACTTCATTCGGCAGTTTTTCCACGTCAATCTTGTCGCCGACGGCGACGCGATATTGTTTGCTACCAGTTTTCAAAATTGCGTACATGATTCCTCCCAATCCGGTTACAACGGCAACCAATTATATGCGTAAGCCGCTTTTTGTCAAAACGCCCTATTGACCGAGGATGACATTGCCATCCATTTTGCCGTCCGCCCAGACATTGCGCGCGTTGTTACCAAACGTATTGTTCTGCACTTTGTTGTAGATCGAGTTGGACAGCCGAATGCCGGCAACGGTGTTGTCGCGCAAAACGTTGCCCTCGAACAAATTGTCGCGGGAGGGATAACTTTCCGGCGTGGGTGTCAAGAAGGGAAAGTTCTTGACGTTAAAACCATCCCAATAAAAGTAAATCCCGATGCGGCTGGTGGCAATGTCGTTGCCGGTCACGATACTACCACGACTGTTCCACGAGATCAAGCCGTGATTTTTCATGTTGCGGACCACGTTGTTGCGAATCTCGGTGTCTTTGGTAAAACCGAAAAATACCGCGTCAGTCGAATCGGCAATTTCGTTGCCGATAATCTTGTTGCCGGTGCAGAACGAAAACTCAACGGCGTTCCACACTGCGCCAATGATCTTGTTGTTCTGAATCGTGTTATTGTCGCCGCACCGTTGCCCGTGCGCTTTGATGAAAATGCCGTTGCCGTTGTCGCCCAACACCTGATTATCGCGGATCATGTTATTGCTCGCGCCATCCGTCAAAAAGATGCCGCCCGCGTCGCAACCGCGCGCGATGGACTTGCCGTCGCCCCAAATGCACGAGCGGATATTATCGCGCACCGTGTTGCTGATCACCTGGCTGTTCGTCACGTTCAAGAAACTGACGCCCCATGCCGAGTTTTTCCACGCGCGGTTGTTGCGAATAATCACGTTCGCGCTGTCGCGCACGTCAAATCCAACATCGGCATTATCCGAAATGTTGTTTTCGATGCGCGCGCCGTTGACCGAATCCAGCCGCACGCCGCCGCCGTCGGTGAGCGTGCCGAGAAAATCGCCCATGCGCCGGTCGTCGGTTGTGTCGCGGTTATCGGACAAGTTATTGTCGTGGATGTAGACATTGTTGCCGCTACCGACAAAGATCGCAACTTTGTGATGCAGAACTTTGCAGTTCTTGATCTCGATATTCGTCGGCGTTTCCAGCAGGGGCCAGTTGAATTTCTTGACGAAAAAGCCATAGTAGCCGTACTGCTTGCCCTTGATATTTTTCGGATTCACGTCGCCTTCGATGCTGTGTCCATCGCAATCAAACACGACATTGTGACTGCCAATCGAAAAACAGTCTTTGCCCCACGGTGACTTGATGTCCGCCGTGAGTTTGTAATAGCCCGGTTGCCAAATCTCCGTGCACTGGTTCACGCCGTACACCGGCAGAGGCGTCGCCGCTGTTGTGGCGGTCGGCGCGGGCGTGTGCGTGGCAGTCGCTGTCGGCGGGACTGTCGGCGTACTCGTTGGCGCAGGCGGTGGGGTGTTCGCTGGCGTTGCCGTCGCCGGCGAAGCAATCGTCGGTTGAGCGGTGGGTGCGGCGGGCGCGGTCGTCAGCGTGTCAGGCACACGCGTCAGCGTCGCCGGCGCCGGCGCTTGAGTTGCCGTTGGCGACGCCGGCGTGGCAGTGGGCGCGGCGCAAGATGTAATCGCCGCTATGACGATCAAAAACAGGATCACAGGATTCGTTAGTCGCATAGGTACACTCTCCAATGGTTTTGCGAGGCGCAAGTATATCATAGCGCGGCGCAGTGTCAAAATCGTCATCCGCGCCGCACAAATAGCCGCGCGGTCACCTGGCGCTTGCACGTTGACACTCGCCCGTTTGTACGGTAGTATGCCCGCGCGTAAAAATATCGAGTCAAGCCGAGGGGTAAACTATGCAAGGGCTGAATGAGATCGAGGACAAGATCCGCAAAACATTCGAGGCGAAAAATGCGGCGCGCGATGCCGCGCTCGCCGCGTCACGCGAATTGATTCGCTACTGCTCGCTTGCGATCCGCGCCACACATCGCGCTGAACACGCCGAAGCCGCGCAGTTACTTGCCCGCACCCGCGAGATCGCAGCGCAAATGAAATCCGCCGTCACCGCGTATCCCGATTTGTATTTCACCGGGTACGTGCAGGACGGGTTGAAAGAAATGGCAGAGGCGCATCTCGTCCACGCACTCGTCACGCACGCGCCGATTCCCGATCCCGATGCGTTGGGCGTGGACTATGCCGCGTACCTCAACGGGCTGGGCGAGGCGGCGGGTGAATTGCGCCGCTTTGCGCTCGACATTATGCGGCACGGCAACAGCGAACGCTGTGAAAAAGTATTGGACGCGATGGAAGATATTTACGCGTTGCTCGTCACGATGGATTTCCCCGACGCCTTGACCGGCGGCTTGCGCCGCACGACCGACATGGTGCGCGGTGTGCTCGAACGAACACGCGGCGATTTGACGGTGGCGGCGCGCCAAGAAAAAATGGAGTTGACCTTGCGCGAATTCGAGGGGCGCATCAGTGCGCGCTGATCAGCGGATCGTGCGCGCAAGCGAGATCGGTGAATATGTTTTTTGCCGGCGCGCGTGGTCGTTGCATCGCATCCTAGGTCTCGAAGCGGCGAACCGCGCGCAGATGGAAGCCGGCACGGCACAACATGCGGCGCACGGGCGCGCAGTGCATCGCGCCGATGTGTGGCAAACTGCGGCGGTGGTTTTATTTCTCCTGGCGATCTTTTTCGCGGCGTTGTTCAGCTTCGCCGCGATTTTTTCTGCGGGGTGAGCACGATGCCCGTTTGCTTTGCCGCGCTCGTTCTGCTTGCGTTGGGCGGGGCGCTTGGGTTCTGGTCGCTGGCGCGCCGGCAACGCGCGCGTGCCGGTTTGCCGCCGGGCGCGCGCGTTACCTACGCGGACACCGGCGCGTGGGAACGCGTCGCCCAGCCGCTTTTTTCGCGCCGCTATGCCTTGACCGGCAAACCGGATTACATCGTCGAAAATGCGGGGAACAAAATCCCAGTCGAGGTCAAACCGAATCGCGTTGCGCCCGCGCCGTACCATTCGGATGTACTGCAACTCGTCGCGTATGGTTTGTTGCTCGAGGAAACATTCGGCGCGCCACCGGCGTATGGCTTGCTCAAGTACCGCGATGTCGTCTTCGAAATTGATCTCACCAAAGACTTGCGCGCCGAATTGCTCGCCACGCTGAACGCACTGCGGCGCGACGCGACGGCGCGCGATGTGGCGCGTAGTCACACCGAGCCGCAGCGTTGTCGCGGTTGCGGTTTCCGCGCAACGTGCGGGCAGACCACCGAATAGTTATGGCGGGGGGCGCAACGTCTGCCAGCCGGCGATGCCGACCGCGGCGATTTGCTTGAGCGCCGCGGCGAAATTATCCGCCGCGCCGCGCGGTTGAAATTTGGGCAGACTGGCGTAGATCGTCCGCGTCGCCGGCGAGCCGCCCGCCAGATCGAGGATGAATGCCAATGCCGTGTCCAGATCGCGCGCGCTGGTTGGATCGAGCGCGAGAAATTTTCCGAACGCTTGCTTGCCGGCGGCGAACTGGAGCGTGTCCGCAATTTTGGCTTCGACCTGGTAGGCAATCAACTCTTGTTGCACCGAATCCACCAAGTGCCCTTGTTGCACGTGGCTACATTCGTGCGCGAGCGTGCATACGAGAAAATCGAAACTCGCCGGGTCTTGGAGATGCGGGTCCATGACGATGGTGTTGAATACATTCAGGGTAAACCCGCCGCTGATGCGCGCCGAAAAAATCACGCGCGTCCCCTTGGCATCTAACGTGGCGGCAAGCGTTGCGCCCAGCGCGTCAAGTTGGGCAATCCGGTTGTGCGCGTCGCGCAAGCGCGCGGATGAAATCTTGGCGGTCATACCATCCCTCCCGTAAATCGGACGAACTGGGAAATATACTAGCGCAAAGCGGCGTGCGCGTCAATCGCGGCAATTCTGTTCGCGCATTGACGCGTTGACGCGTCCACCCGTTGACAAAGCCAGGTTATTCGTGTTATCTTATAGCCACAAGTTTATCCCCGCGTGCATTCATTTTTGCAAGGAGGCAAAAAATGGACAAGCCCTGGCTGAAAAAGTACGAAGACGGTATCGCCGCGAGTTTGAACTATCCCCCGGTGCCTATGCACCATTTTCTCGAGAATGCTGCCGCCAAGTACCCCGACAACGCGGTCACGATTTTCGGCAATGTAGTGCACCAACTCGGTGGCGCATTGATGGATGCCAAGTTGTCGTATCGCCAATTGAACGAACAAGTCAATCGCTTGGCGAACGCATTTACGGCAATGGGCATCAAAAAAGGCGACCGCGTCGCGTTGTATCTGCCCAATTGCCCGCAGTACGTCATCGGCTATTACGCGATCTTGAAAGTCGGCGCAATTGTCGCACCCAATAATCCCCTCTATGTGCCGCGCGAGTTGGAATTTCAGGTGAACGACGCCGGCGCGGAAACGATCATTTGCCTCTCACGCTTTTACCCGAACGTGCAGAAAATTCGCGCGCACACCAAATTGAAAAACGTAATCGTCGCCAATATCAAGGAGTACTTTCCGCCGTTTCTCAAAGCCCTATTCAGTCTCGCCGTCGAAAAAAAGGAAGGGCATCGTGTCACGCTCGATCCCGGCGACAAATGGTTTCAGGATGTGCTGGCAAGCGCGCCGGCAACCAAGCCCACCATCGAGGTGAAACCGGAAGACACCGCAGTCTTGCTGTACACGGGCGGCACGACCGGCGTGCCCAAAGCGGCAGAAATCACGCACAAGAATCTCGTCGCCAACACGGTGCAAGCGCACGCGTGGATCAAAGGTATCCGCGAAGGCAAAGAGACCACGCTGACCGCGTTGCCGCTGTATCACTCGTACGCCATGACGACGTGCATGAACTTGTGCATCTACTCCGCCGGCGCCATGATTCTGATCCCGAATCCCCGCGAGATGAGCCACGTGCTCAAATCCATTGACAAGCATCAGCCCTCGCTCTTCCCCGGCGTGCCGACGATGTACGTCGCGATCAACAACAATCCCACCGTGAGTCAGTACAATTTGAAATCCATTCGCGCGTGCATCAGCGGCGCGGCAGGTTTGCCGGTCGAGGTGCAAACCAAGTTTCAAGAAATCACGGGGGCGCGCCTCGTCGAAGGGTACGGTTTGAGCGAGGCAACGCCGGTGCTCACGGCGAATCCAATTTTCGGCGAAAACCGCGTGGGCACGATTGGCTTGCCCTGGCCCGACACCGAATGCAAGATCGTGGATATTGACACCGGCAAGCAGGAGATGCCGGTCGGACAGTCCGGCGAATTGATCGCGCGCGGTCCGCAAGTGATGAGGGGTTATTGGAATCGCCCGGAGGAAACGGCGAAAACCTTGCGCGACGGTTGGCTTTACACCGGCGACATTGCGGAGATGGACGCAGACGGCTATTTCAAGATCGTGGATCGCAAGAAAGATATGATCATCGTCGGCGGGTTTAACGTGTACCCGCGCGAGGTCGAAGAGGTGTTGTACCAGCACCCCAAGATTTTGGAAGCCACCGCCGCCGGCGTGCCCGATCCCAAGAGCGGCGAACGCGTCAAGGCGTATGTCGTTTTGAAACCGGGTCAAACCGCCACCGTCGAAGAATTGATGGAGTATTGCAAGGAACGGCTGACCGGCTACAAACGCCCCAGCGTGATCGAGTTCCGCGATTCACTGCCCAAGACCACCGTCGGCAAGATTTTGCGGCGGCAATTGGTGCAAGAGGACAAGGAAAAAGCGACGCGGCAATAAATCACTCGCGCGCTCGGACAATCGGTTGAAAATTGGAGTGCGGCACAGGGTTTCCTGTGCCGCACTTTTTTCGCGCCGCGAAAAATTTTCGGGGCGCGCCGGCGCGCGGGCGCAGGACGATCAATTTTCCACCGCCAAGCGATAGCCGACGCCCGGCTCGGTTAGCACCAGTTCGGGATTCGCCGGGTCTTGCTCCAGCTTTTCGCGCAGATGCGCGATGTAGACGCGCAAGTAATGAGTTTCGTTCGTGTAACCGACACCCCACACCTCGCGCAAAATTTGCGTGTGCGTCAACACTTTGCCGGCGTGTTGCACCAACAGCCGCAACAGCGCGTACTCGGTTTTGGTCAGTTTGATATTTTCGCC
>CAIKBD010000492.1 GCA_903825565.1 uncultured Anaerolineales bacterium
CGTGATGAAACCCAGCGTCGCTTGGGCGTTGGGCAAGCGGTACGTGCGCGCGGGTCCGCTACCGCGCGGCGCATCACTGCGCGCCAATTCCGGCAAGCGCGCGATCAATTCGTTTGCCGAGATAAAATGCTTGGCGAAAAAGTCGCGCGCCGCATCGCTGCCGCCGACCGGCATCAGTTCGATCAAGCGCACGTGCCACGGGTGCTCCAGCGTAAGCCGCGCGAAATCGGAAAACTCGTCGTCGTTGATGCCGCGCATCGCCACGACGTTGATCTTGAGCGGCGCAAGACCGACTGCATCCGCCGCGTGGATGCCAGCCCACACGGCATCGAACGCGTCCACGCCGACAATTTCGGTGAAGCGGTCGCGGCGGAGTGTATCGAGACTGATGTTGACGCGGCGCAACCCGGCGGCGGCGAGATCGCGCGCGAGCCGCGCCAGCAAAAAACCGTTTGTCGTCAACGCGAGGTCTTGGACGCCGGCGACTGCCGTGATGGCGCGCACGATGGCGATGATGTCGCGCCGTAACAACGGCTCGCCGCCGGTGAGGCGGATGTTGGTGATGCCGAGCGCGACGGCGGCGCGCACGACGCGCTGAATTTCGTCTACCGTGAGCGGGGCAGAGTTCGGCGCAGTGTGACCGTTGGGCGCGCAATACACGCACCGAAAATTGCACGCCTCGGTAATCGAAATGCGGAGGTAATCAATTTGCCGACCAAACGTATCTTGCATAATTGCGATCCTGAAAAACTTTGCCACGCGGCGCGGCGTAAAAAAATGCCGATCTCGCAAAGAGACCGGCCGCGCGCGCACGCGTGGCAAAGTCTCCTTTCCAAAATTGCGGAGGCGCGCGCGTTTCCTTGCGTGCCCACGATTTGCCAAAGCAAATCCCTCTGGCGAGGTTCGGCGCGACGCTCGTGGAGTCAACTCGTTAGAGCGGCGCGCTCGGAGAATTTGTATTCGGTTGATTCTATTCTAGCCGTTACGAGTCAGAATCTCGTTTCGATTCGGTCATAATTTCGCTCTATGCCCAGTCTGCTTCGCGCATTGCCGCGATGGTTTCGTTGTCGTCCGCGAACGTAAATTCCGCGCGCACTTTTTCGCCGGCAAGGACCCGCGGCAACCAGTACTGATCGTCCTGCCACATTTGGGCGAACGGAATGTCGGCGAGCGCGCACCACATCGGAGCCATCTCCACCGTTTCGCGCGGATTGCCGCGCCAGTGCCGCGCGAGATAGACGTGCACGATCTGATCCCATTCGGGTTTTGCCGGAAAATCGAACGTGATGTGACACACGTATTCCAGGTCCGCCAGCGCGACCTCCACGCCGATTTCTTCGCGCACTTCACGCGCCGCCGCGCTCACGGGTGTTTCGCCCGGCTCGACTTTGCCGCCGATGCCGTTGATCTTGCCCGCGCCCAAACCGGTTTTTTTGCGGCCCAATAAAATCTCCGGCGGCGGATCGCCGCGTAGGAGAAAACAGAGCGTTGCGTGAATCATACTTCCTCGCGGGGTAAGTGGATTTTGCGAATCTCGTCCATCAGCGCGGCGCGGTTGCGCCGCTCGGCGCGGCAGGGCGGGCACAGGATTTCGCCGGGTTCAACGGCGAACGGCTGTGTGCATTTGCCGCACACGGTCAGATCGCCGGCGCGCAGGTGCGTCGCGTCGCGGGCGTGGAGCGATTCGGCGGCGATGCCCGGCGTCAGCGTGATCGCCTTGACCGAGCAGAACAGTTTGCACAAGCCGCACGCTTCGCCGAGGCAGTCGCGCGTTTGCGCGGCAAGCACATAATAGCCGGTGTCCACGCGAAATTCCAACGCGTGGGTCGGGCAAATTTTCGCGCACAAGCCGCACGCGTAACACGCGGCGGAAACTTGCACCGTCGCAAAGCGTTCGGACGGCACGCGCGCCATTTTCGGCGCGCCCAGTTTCGCCGTCGCGCGCGCCAAAAATTGGCGAGTTGAGATCGCGGTGTCCGCTTCGTCCGTCGGTCGCGTGCCCAGCGCGGAAGCGACGACGGTGCCGGCGGCGCGCCCTAGGTTGCGCGAGAACATGGAAAAAAATTCGCGACGCGATACTTGTTCCGTCTTGCCGATGGCGCGCGGCACGCGGCGCGGCTCACCCAGCAACGGCGCTGCGCCGCCCGCGTCGGAGTAACAGTGCACTGCGCTCCGCTCCCACGCGACGAGCACCCGGTTGGCGGCGTCGCGCGCGGCGACGATCTGCGTGTGCGCGGAGCCGATGGGACATTGCGCGCAAGGCGTGTCGTTCAGCCAGATCGTTGGATGTTCGACAGCGAGTCCGATCAGCACTTCGGGCGCAAGTCGCGCGAGGCAATTCACTTGGCGCACCGCGCTCACTTCCGGCGCGCGTGTAAAGCCGAGTTCGGTTTTACGCGCGCACGCAAATTCGAGACTGGCGTAACTGACGACCGCGTTGAGGATCGCCGCATCGTTTTCGCGCGGCGCAAAGACGCGGGTGGGGCACACGGCGGCGCACAAGCCACACTCGACGCAACGGGTTTCATCGAACGCAACCTGGGTATCGTGAAGTTGGATCGCGTTCGTCGGACAGGCAAGGCAAAGCGTACACCGGCGATCTTTGTGTTGCGTGTTCAAGCACGCCGTCGCTGTTACGCGCACCGGTTCTGCGCTTGTCGCGGCGGTCAATTTGGCAATCAGGTCTAGAGGTAGCATGGCGTTAGTGTAGCGTGTTCCCGTATTTGTGTCAATAACAAAACGCAAGCCGCGCGCGCAATCCTTTTGACGCCGCTCTTCATTCGGTCTATACTGTGCCCTGCAATTCACGTTTGACTTGAACTTGAGGGTTGAATGTCCGCCACCACTATCGAATTGAAAATTCGCGGAATGGATTGCGCCGAGTGCGCGCTTCACGTCGAGGAACGCTTGCGCAAACTCGACGGCGTGCAATCGGCGCAAGTGTTTTTAACCGCCGAACGCGGCGTCGTGGCGTACGATGCGGCGCGCGTGTCGCCGGCGATGTTCGCCAGTGCGATTGGCGAGCTGGGTTATCGCGCCGAAATGCCGGACGCCGCGCCGCCTCAAACCAATCACCCGGCGCGGCTTGCCGAGACCGCGCGCTTGGCGTTTGTCGCCGGCGTTGCCGTGCTCGCGCTCGGCGGTCTGCTCGGCGAGCGGTTAGGGATCGTGAGCGGGCTAGTCGCGCAAATTCCCGTGCCGGTGCTTCTTACCGCTATTACGCTGGGCGGCTTGCCGATTTTCCGGAGCGCGTTCGGCGCGGTGCGCGCGCGCGCGATCAACGCCGATCTGTTGATGACCGTCGCGATTGTTGGCGCGAGCGTCATTGGTGAATTTGTGTCCGCCGCGCTCATCGTTTTTTTTATGAGCATTGCGCATTTCCTCGAACATTTCACGACTGAACAGTCGCGCGCCGCGATCCGCGCACTGATCGCGCTCGCGCCGAAAACTGCGCGCGTGATTCGCAACGGCGCCGAGATCGAAATCCCGGTGGATCAACTGCACGTCCACGATACGGTGAGTGTGCGCCCCGGCGAACGCTTGCCGGCGGACGGCACCGTGAGCGATGGCGTTAGCGCGGTGGACCAATCGCCGATCACCGGCGAATCCATCCCGGTCGAAAAACACGCGGGCGATCCGGTTTTTGCCGGGAGCGTGAATCAACGCGGGGCGTTGCGCGTTGCGGTCACGCGCGTCGGGCGCGACAGTATGCTCGGCAAGATCATTCGCCTGGTCGAAGAGGCGGAGGCGGCGAAATCGCCCGCGCAAAAATTTGCGGATCGCTACAGTGCGATCTATTTGCCGATTGTGCTCACCGTTGCGGTACTCACGTACATTTTTACGCAGAACATTACGCACGCGATTGCCGTGCTCGTCGTCACGTGCCCGTGCGCGGTCGCGCTCGCCACGCCGCTTGCGGTCGTCGCGAGTGTGGGGCGCGCGGCGCGGCAAGGCATTTTGATCAAGGGCGGTTTGTATCTCGAAGCGTTGGCGCGCGTGGACACGCTCGTGATGGACAAGACCGGCACGCTGACGTTTGGCAAGCCGCGCGTGACGGATGTCGAGCCGAGCGCGACGATCTCAGCCCAGGATTTGGTGCGGTATGCGGCGAGTGCGGAAAAATTTTCCGAGCACCCGCTCGCCTCCGCCATTTTGGAGCAAGCCAGCGCGCGCGGCATCGCGGTTGAAACGCCGGCGTCGTTCGAGGTGATCGCGGGGCAGGGGATCGTCGCGCGGCTGGATGGACGCGAGATCGCGTTTGGCAATCGGCGGTTGATGGAGACGCGCGGCGCGACATTCACCGACGGCATTTTGCCGCGCGCCGAAGCATTGGAGCGCGCCGGCAAAACGGTCATGTTTCTCGCCGTGTCCAATTTCCACTCTCCACTTTTCGATCTCGCCGGCTTGATCGCGGTTGCCGATGTCGTGCGCGAGCAGGTGTCGCCCGCGCTTGCGCAATTGCGCGCGATGGGGATTCGCCAATTCGTTTTGCTGACCGGCGACAACACGCGTGTCGCGGCGGCGCTCGCACAAAACTTGGGTGTCGAATTTCGCGCGGAGATGTTGCCGGAGGACAAGATCGAATTTGTGCGCGGCTTGCAACGCGCGGGGCGTCGCGTGGCGATGATCGGCGACGGGATCAACGACGCGCCCGCGCTCGCGCAAGCGGATGTCGGGATTGCGATGGGTGTGGCGGGGACGGACGTGGCGATGGAGGCGGCGCACATTGCACTGATGACGGACGACTGGGCGCAAATCCCGGCAGTCGTGCGAATTGCGCGGCGCGGCTTGCGAACGATTCAACAGAACATTGCGTTCGGCTTGCTGTTCAACTTTGCCGGCTTGTCGCTCGCTTCGATTGGTGTGTTGACGCCGGTGCTCGCGGCGGCGGCGCAATCCCTGCCGGACGTGGCGGTGTTCGCCAACTCGTCGCGGCTGTTGCGCGATTAAAACGGCCGCGGCTTGCCACATCTTCGCCAAACCCAAAAACGATCCGCGAATCTCACGAATGACGCGAACAAAAAAACAAAATTAGCGTAGATTCGTGTGACACTTGCCCTGGCGGGAACGCAAGTGCCAGGGTTCGCGGATAAAAGTCGAACGAGAAAAACTTGCGGCTTAGAGCAGGGCGAGTTGATACGCCGGCGTTTTGCCGTCGAGGAGGATGAACGGCGCGGCGCGTTTTTCGTCCGCGCCGGCGCGCGCGAGTTGTTCGATGAAACGAAACTTGGCGGTGCGTCGCAATTGCACGATGCGTTGCGCAGAGAGAGGACCGATCCCCGGGACGCGCAACAATTCTTCTTTGCTTGCGCGATTCAGTTCGAGCGGAAAATATTCTGGGTGATGCGTCGCCCAAATCCATTTCGGGTCCGCTTCGACCGGCAAGTTGCCGCGCGCGTCGAAAACGAGATCGGTGAACGTAAAGCCGTACTGCCGCAAGAGAAAGTCGGTTTGGTACAAGCGGTTCTCGCGGACGAGCGGCGTCGGCGTGCGACCGTCGAGCGGCGTGTTTTCAACCGGCTGAAACGCCGAAAAGTAGATGCGTGCCAGCCGGAGATCGCGGTAGAGTTGGGCGGTGCGCGCGGTGATCTCGCGGTCGGTTTCGTCCGCCGCACCGACGACAAACTGGGTCGTCATGGTTTTATGCGCGAGTGCGGGATTGTTCGCCATCAACTTGCGCGCGGCTTGCAGGGGCGCGAGTAGTTCTTCGGTGTAGCGTTTCGTCGAGGAGAGTTTGGCGAGGTGCGCGGAGGAGGGCGCTTCGAGGTTGACCGAGACGCGGTCGGCAAGTTGGAGCGCGCGTTCGATAGCGGCGGGTTCGGCGCCGGGCATTAATTTCAAATGCAAATAGCCGCGAAATTGGTACTTGCCGCGCAACAATTCGGCTGTCGCGATCATACGCTCCATCGTGCGGGTGCCGCCGCCGGCGACGCCGCTGGACAAAAAGATCGCTTCGGCGAGCCGCGCGCGTTGCATTTGATCGAACACGCCGGCGAGTTCCTCCGGTTGAAACGTGGTGCGTTGTGTGTCGCGCCCGCGCCGTGTCGCGCAGTAAAAGCAATCTTTTTCGCACGCGTTCGTTTGCAAGACCTTGAGCATTTTGATCGTTTTGCCGTTCGGCATCACCGCCGGATAAATCCACCGTCCGAGATCGTCGCGGGTGCGCGTTTGACCTTCGCCGCACGAGCCGCAGGCAATGTCGGCTTGCGCCGCGCCGCCAAGCAGATCGAGTTTTTGCTGAATCTCCATCGTCGCCTCACTGCCCTCATTATACCGAACATGCGTTCGTGTGTCAATCGCCGGCGAAACCGGCCAGGGCTTTTCAAAAGTCGCTTGACATCACCCCTCACCCCGCTAGCGCGTCCATAACGCGGCAGAATGCCGCACAGACGACGTGCTATCGCCTCTCCCCAATCGGGGCGAGGAAATTTACCCCTTCTCCCTTTGAGGGAGAAGGTTGGGATGAGGGTCGCCTGACTTTTGAAAAGCCCTGAAAGAGGGCACGACTTGCGCTA
>CAIKBD010000493.1 GCA_903825565.1 uncultured Anaerolineales bacterium
ATGCACCAAGTTGGCACGGGACCATTCAAATTCTCCGAAAAAGAATTCGTGGCGAAAGATACCATCGTGCTGGAAAAGAACCCGGATTACAACTGGGGTCCCTCGATCTACAAACACACCGGCGCGCCGTACCTCGATCGCATCGTCTTCAAGTTTTACCCGGACGCGGCCACGCGTTCCGCCGCGTTAGAAACCGGCGCGGTGCAAGTGATGGGTGAAATTCCACCGCAGGATGCCGCGCGGTTGCAAAAAGATTCCAAGTATCAGATCGCGATTGCCAAGATTCCGGGTCCGCCGTTGCTCGCGTTCATCAACGTGGCTAACCCGCCGACGGACGATCTCAAAGTGCGCCAAGCGTTACTCTACGGCGTGGATCGCAAGACGATTGTCAAGACGATCTTTTTCGATCTGTCGCCGGTCGCGTATGGCGCGTGGAGCGCGGCGTCTATGGGCTACGACAAGAGCGTAGAGGCGATGTATCCGTACGATCCGAACAAAGCCAAAGCGTTGTTGGAAGAAGCCGGCTGGAAACCCGGACCCGACGGTATCCGCGTGAAAGACGGCAAACGACTCTCGCTCGAAACGTACTTGCAGACCTGGGGCTTTTTGCAAGAGACGAGCCAAATGATCCAAGCGCAGTTGAAAACGATCGGCGTTGAGTTGAAAGGGCAGACGGTTGCCTTCCCCGCCGCCGTCACTGCGGCGAACGAAGGCAAGCATCACTTGATGCCCTGGAATCTCAGCGCGACTGACCCGGCGTACTTGAGCGTGCTGTTCCACTCCGCCGGGGGCAACAACTGGTCGAAAGTGAAATCGCCGGAGTTGGACAAACTGCTCGACGATGCCGCGGCAACCTTGGACGTGCAAAAGCAATTGCAATTGTACGGCCAAGTGCAACGCCTGGCGATGGAGCAAGCGTTGGTGTTGCCGATTCGCGATTACACGAACTTTAACGGCGCAAGCGCCAAAGTCAAGGGTTTGACCTTTGACGTGCATGGTTGGTTCCCGTACTTTTACGATGTAACCCTGGACGACTAGCGCAGAATTAACGAACTGGTTGTGCCAGGTTGGCTGGAAAGACCTGTCAGGTTTCTAAAAACCTGACAGGTCTAGCGCACAACAAACCTTGTTAAAGATGCACTAGGCATCCGCCTTTGAGACCAAGCGAGCCGTTCTTATGAAATACGTCATTCGTCGCGTGTTGATCTGTATCCCGGTTTTATTCGGCTTGACGCTGATCGTCTTTTCAATGCTCCACCTGATCCCGGGCGATCCGGCGCAAGTGATCCTCGCCCAGTCCGGCGCGCGCCCCGAAGCGGTGGCGCGGTTGCGCGAACAGTTGGGGCTGGATTTGCCGTTGCATGAACAGTACCTGCGTTACCTGAACGATCTCTTGCATGGTGATCTGGGCCGCTCGCTGTTCACGCATCGTCCCGTCACCGAGATCATCGCGCAGAGCGCACCCTCGACGTTGGAACTCGCGTTCGCGGCAATGGCGCTCGCGATCATCCTGGGTCTCACACTGGGAATTTTAGCGGCGGTCTATCAGGATTCGTGGATTGATAACGCGGCGATGAGTCTCGCCGTGATTGGTGTGTCTATGCCGAGTTTCTGGCTCGCGCTGTTGCTGATCTTTGCGTTCAGTCTCGGCTTGGAGTGGTTGCCGTCCGGCGGGCAGGGCACACCCAAGCACTTGATCCTGCCGACGCTCGTGCTGGGCTTCAATTCGGCGGCAGTCATCAGCCGTTTGGTGCGCTCCAGTATGCTCGAAGTGTTGCGGCAGGAATACGTCACCACCGCGCGCGCGAAAGGTCTCAAAGAGCAAGCCGTGTTCATTCGCCACGCCTTGCGGAACGCGCTCGTGCCGGTCGTCACCGTCGCCGGCTTGCAGTTTGGCTTTTTGCTCGGCGGCACCGTCGTCACCGAAACCGTGTTCGCGCGGCAAGGGTTGGGGCGCGTCGCCGTGGACGCGATCATTTACAAGGACTTGTCGGTCGTGCAAGGCATCGTGCTGTTGATCGCCGTGATCTACATGGTCGTCAATTTGCTCGTGGACATTTGTTATTCATTGCTTGATCCGCGCATTCGTTATCAGTGAGGACTATGAGCGCACACTCCCATCTCAAAACGCCTGCCACCGCAAACGTCCGCCGCATCGAAAGCCCGACGCGCCTGGCGTTGCGACGGCTCCAGCGCAAAAAAGCGGCGATGCTCAGTTTGAGCGTGCTGAGCATCTTGATCGCGGTCAGCATTCTTGCGCCATTTCTCGCGCCGTACGATCCGTTGGAAATGGGCACCGGCGGCAGTTTCAGCGCGCCGGATCCCGCGCATCCTTTCGGCACGGATTTGTTCGGGCGCGACATTTTGAGCCGCACGATTTTTGGCGCGCAAATTTCGCTCGCCGTCGGTTTCTCCGCCGTGCTGTTCGCCAGCGTGCTCGGCGTTACTCTGGGGCTGATCGCCGGATACGCCGGCGGTTGGCTCGACATGATCATTATGCGCGCGATGGACATGCTGTTGGCATTCCCCGGTATTTTTCTCGCACTGGGAATCGTCGCGTTGCTGGGTCCCGATCTGCGGAACGCCGTGCTTGCGGTGGGCATTTCGCACATTCCGACATACACCCGCACGGTGCGCGGCTGTGTGCTCTCGGCAAAGGAAAATCTGTACGTGGATGCCGCGCGTGTGACCGGGTGCGGGACACTCCGCATCGTCACCTTGCACATTTTGCCGAACGTCTTCGCGCCCGTGATCATCCTGGCGACGCTCGGCGTCGCGTGGGCAATCCTCAATATCAGCGCGCTCAGTTTCCTGGGCCTGGGCGTACAGCCGCCGACGCCGGAATGGGGCTTGATGTTGAGCGAGGGTCGCGGTTATCTGCGGCAGGCATGGTGGGCCACGACGTTTCCCGGTCTCGCCATTATGATCACCGTGATGGCAGTCAACCGCTTTGGCGACGGTTTGCGCGACGCGTTCGATCCCCGTTTGAAAGTTTGAGCGCAACTTTTTTTATCCTTGTCCCTGGAGTAGTCCGATGCAAATCGAAGGTTATGAGTTTCCCGAAGAACTGTATTACGACGATCACCATCAATACGCGCGTGTCGAAAACGACGCCGTTACATTTGGGTTGAGCCATTACGCCCAGGCGACGGCGCGCGAAATCGTTTACGTGGAACTGCCGCGCGTCGGGCGCAAATTGGAGCAGGGCAAACCGATTGGCACCATCGAGTCCGGCAAATGGGTCGGGCGGTTGTACGCGCTCGTCAGCGGCGAAGTGATCGGCGCGAACGCGTTGCTGGCGGACGACGCCGGCATGATCAACCGCGATCCGTACGGCGCGGGCTGGATCGTGCGCGTGCGAATGCGTGAACCCGAGCAATTGAGTGCGTTGCGGCGTTGCACCGATCCCGGCTTTGTCGAATGGTTTCGCGCGGAAATCGAAAAGAACAAGCCGAAATAACATGTCCCAAGCTGTCCACCTTGCCACGCCGCCGAGTTTGCATTTTCCCGAATTGGCAAAACTCCTGGGCGACCGTTACACCGAGAATAATTTCGAGCGCGCGTTTTATCGCCGCGACCTGGCATTCGTGCCGCCAATCCTGGAAATGGTTTTAGCGCGCACGTTGCCGCAGTGCGTCGCACGCCCGCGCGATGCCGATGAGGTTGCCGCGCTGGTACGCGGCGCGCGCACCCACCAACTGGCGATCACCCCGCGCGCCGCGGCGACGACGGTGTACTGGAATAGCGTCCCGACGCGCGCCGGCATCGTGATCGATCTGAACGCGCTACGCGGCATCGTTTCCGTCAACGCAGAAAACTTGACGGCGACGGTGTTGCCGGCGACGCGCTGGGGCGAACTCGATGCGGCATTGCGGCGGCGCGGCTTGGCGACGCGCACGTACCCGACGAGCGCGCCGTCCGCGACGGTGGGCGGCTGGGTCAGCATGGAAGGATTTGGAATCGGCAGTCTGCAATTCGGTGGACTCGCGCAACAACTGATCGCGCTCGATGTCGTTTTGCCGGACGGGCGCGCGCATCACGCGACGCGCGATTCTGATCCGCCGCTGAGTTGGTTCCTTGGATCAGAAGGGACGCTGGGAATCATCACTGCAATCGAATTGGCGATCCGCCGCGCGCCCGAAAAAACCGGCAAGCACTTGGTGGCGTTGCGCGATCTCGTGGCTGTGCAAAACGTGGCGCGCGCGCTCGCGCAATCTGCGCCGACGCCGTACAACCTCCATTTCTCCGATGCCGCGCATTTGCGCTTGTTGCGCGCCGCCGGGTTTGCGCCGCCAACCGAACAAGCCATGCTGTTGATCACCTACGAAGGCGACGCCAATCACATCGCCGCAGGCGCGCAGAATGTTTACGCCATCGCACAAAAATTCGGCGGCGAAATTTTGCCCGACGATCTCGCCGCGCGCGAGTGGGGCGAACGCTTTGCCGCGCTCCGCGTCAAGCGCGCGGGACCGACCGTGCTCGGTTCCGAAACGTGGCTCCGCGCGGATCGCTTGGCGGAGTACGGCGCGGATGTGGCGCACCTCGCCAATCGGCAACGCGTGACGCTGGCGACGTATGGCACGCTAGTTACCCAAGATGAATTTACGGTCATGACAGTCTATCCCAGCGACGAAAGCCGGCAACTCGCGTACATTTTCGATCTGAGTTTGACCAAGCAGTTGTACGATCTGGCGTTTCGGCGCGGCGGGCGACCGTACGGGATCGGATTTTGGAACGCGCCGTACCGGCATCGCGCCATGCCCGCGCACGAGTTGGCGGAACGGCGCGCACGCAAACGCCAACTCGATCCGACGAACGGGATGAACCCGGACAAGATTTTTGTTGCGTCGCCGATCTTGTCGCCGCTAATTTTTTCGCTGGGCATGAACGCGTTGGCGTGGGCGCGGCGGGTGGGGGGCGCGTGGCGATGAAATCGTTCAACACCGGCATCCTCGCCGAAACGCACATCTGCGCGCGGTGCGGCTATTGCCAAACCGTGTGCCCGATCTCGCACGCGTTGGGCTGGGAGTCTACAGGTCCGCGCGGGCGCATTGCGATTGCTCAACACGTTGCGGCAGGGCAGGGCGCGACGACGGAACACGCGCGCCGCGTTTATCAATGCACGCTGTGCGGACATTGCCGCGAAGTGTGCCCGACGCACATTGACACGTGCGCGCTCTGGCTCGATCTGCGCGAGCGGCTCGCGGCGGACAATCAACTCGCGGCGTTTCCGCTGAAAACGATCAGCGCCAACTTGGCGAAATTTCAAAACGTCACCGGCGATCCGCCGGAAAACCGCTTGATGTGGCAAGACAATTTGGAAACGCCGATTGCCAATCTCAATTCGCACGCCGGCGCGGAGGTCGTTTATTTCGTCGGGTGTGTCGCCGGGTTGTACGGACAAACGCAAAGCATCCCGCAAGCGTTCGCGCAAATTCTCGCGCACGCGAACGTCGCGTTTACGACGCTGGGCGGCGATGAACAGTGTTGCGGCTTTCCATTGTTGGGGCTGGGTCAGCCAGCCGCGGCGCGCGAACGCGCGCGCCACAATCTGGCGATGGTGCACGCGCTCGGCGCGCATACGCTCGTCGCCGCGTGCCCCTCGTGTTACCACGTGTGGCGCGACGATTATCCGCGCTTGCTCGACGCGCCGCTCAACCTCCGGGTGCGGCACGCGAGCGAGTTTCTCGGCGAGCTGATCGCCGACGGGCGGTTGAATTTGCAGCCGCTCGCAGAGCGCGTCACGTACCACGATCCCTGCGACCTGGGACGCAACAGCGGTGTCTACGAGCCGCCGCGCCAAGTGCTCGCCGCGATTCCAGGTTTAGAACTGATCGAAATGGCGGACAATCGCGCGAACGCGTTGTGTTGCGGCGGCGGCGGCAATATGGAAGCGGTAGACGCCGAACTAGTCGGCGCGATTGCCGCGCGTCGCCTGACCCAGGCATTGGATACTGGCGCGAGCGTTATCGCCACGCCTTGCCAACAATGCAAACGCACGTTGACGAATGCCGCGCGCAAAGCGCGCGCGCGGATCAAAACGCTCGACCTGACCGAGATCGTGTGGAGATCACTCGCCGCATGAGACTGACCGCGTTTATTAATCTTTCGACTGACACAATCGAATACGCCGAAACGGACGCGCCGCTCCAGAAAAAATTTCTGGGTGGACGCGGACTCGGCGCGAAAATTCTCTTCGACCGGGTAGGGCGCGCGACGCAACCGTTTGACCCGGAAAATTGTTTGATCGTGACGACCGGCGCGTTCAGCGGCACGCCGTGGCCCACCGCGTCGCGCTACCACGTCACGTTCAAATCGCCGCTCACCGGCGCGTATGGCTACGCCAACGCCGGCGGACATTTTGGGCCCGAGTTGGCGCGCGCCGGGTTCGATGCGCTCGTCATCACCGGGCAAGCGCGTACGCCGGTGTTTCTCGATGTGACGGATCGCGCGGTGGCGATTCGTGCGGCGGATCATTTGTGGGGCAAGCCGACGAGCGTTACACAAGACGAATTGCTCGGCGCGGAAGCGCACACCGGGCGCAACGGGCGCGTCGCGTGCATCGGTATCGCCGGCGAAAACCGCGTGCGGCTCGCGGCGATCATCAACGATTACGGGCGCGCCGCGGCGCGCGGCGGGCCCGGCGCAGTGATGGGATCGAAAATGCTCAAGGCGATCCGCGTGCGCGCAACGACACATCAAACGACACCGCCGGCATTTGCGGCGGCGCAGAAACGCGCCAGCCAACACTTGATCCGCGATCCGAAAAACCAAAGTTTGCTCGCAGACGGCACTGTGTTTTTGATGCGCCCCAAAAACTTGAGCGGTGATCTGCCGGCGCAAAATCATCAACTCGGTCAGGTGCCCTTCATTGATGCGGTGGACGCGGCGGCGTTGCGCGCGTATCGCGTCAAGCGGCTGGGCTGCGCCGTGTGCCCGTTGCGCTGTTCGCGGCTCTCGCGCACCACCGACGGGATCGAAGTGGAGGGACCCGAATACGAAACGACGGACGCGCTCGGCCCGCTGTGCTGGAACGGCGATCCCGAAATTATTTTGCGCGCGAACGCGTTGTGCAACGAATACGGCTTGGACACGATTTCGACCGGCGCGGCGATTGCGTTTGCAATGGAGTGCCATGCGCGCGCCATTCTGTCCGATGCCGAACTTTCGCTCGACTGGGGCGATGCCGCGAGCATCCTGGGTCTGATCGAACGGATCGCCCGGCGCGAGGGATTGGGTGCGGTGTTGGCGGAGGGCACGCGGCGCGCGGCGGCGCGCATCGGCAACGATGCGGAACACTATGCCATGCACGTCAAGGGTCTCGAACTGCCGCGCCAAGAGCCGCGCTTTGCCAAAGGGTTTGGTCTGGGTCACGCCACCTCGAATCGCGGCGCGGATCATTTGTACGCGTTGCCCGCGATGGATGTCGGCGGCAACTGGGACACGGCGCGCAAAATTTTTCCGGCAGAAATCGTCGAGCGATTGATGGATCCCGCCGACGAAATGTACAAGCCGGATATGGTCATCTACGGCGAGCATTACTGTGCGGTCACCGATGCGCTCGGCATCTGCAAATTCAGCACGACGGAAGAGTACAGTCTTTTGCCGGACGATCTCGCGCCCGGTTTGGACGCGCTGGGAATGTCCACAACCGGCGATGCGTTGCTCGAAATCGGCGAGCGGATCGTCAACCTCGAACGGCTGTACAACGCGCGTGAGGGATTGACGCGCGCCGACGATCATTTGCCGCGCCGCTTTACCGCCGAACCGTTACCGCTCCGCGTGAGCGAAACCGATCCGACGACCGGCGGCACGCGGCTCGGCGACGTGTTACGCGTCGGGCAGTTGTTCGATTTCGACGCGATGCTCGACCGCTATTACGATTTGCGCGGCTGGGATCGCGACGGGCGTCCGCTCGGCGCGACGCTGGCGCGCCTAGATTTGATCGAAGAGGGCAGAGGAATTATCTCGTGATCATTCGCGTCTATCCCGACAAGTGCACGGGGTGCGTTGCTTGCGAAGTGTTTTGTCCGCTCGAACAAGAACGCGTTGTGAATCCCGCTTTGGCGCGCATCCAGGTTTTGAAAAATGAAGCGCGCAATTTCTTTCTGCCGATTGTGTGTCCGCCGTGCGATGATAAGGCGTGCGTCGCCGCATGTCCAGAGCCGGGCGCAATAGTCGTCGTGCCGGAAACCGGCGCGGTGAAAATCGTCGAGGCATTGTGCACCGGTTGTAGCAAGTGTATTCGCGCGTGCGCCATCGGCGCGATCCGGTTGCTCCGCCAAGATGGGCGCGGCAAATTCGGCAAAGCGGTCGCGATCAAATGCGATCAATGCGGTGGCACGCCGTGGTGCGTCAGGGTCTGCGCGCCGGGCGCGCTGGAGTATGTCGCCGAAACACCGGCAGTGAACGGGCAAGTGGTGTTCGAGCGCTTGCGCGGCGACTTGCAGTCCGCCGAAAATATTTTTGCGGAGCGCGGCGGCATGGCGCGGCAAAGGAACGTGCGATGAGTGATTTCCCTTACGCCGGTTACGCCGGCAAATATTTGCGCGTCAATCTCACAACCGGCAACATCGAAACGCTGGCGTTGCCGGTCGAGTGGGCGGAAAATTTTCTCGGCGGCAACGGCATCGGCACGAAAATTTTGTGGGACGAAGTGCCCGCGCATGTGGACGCGCTCGACCCCGCCAATAAATTGATCGTGGCGACGGGACCGTTGTGCGGCGGCTTGATGCCGAACACCTCGCGTTTGGAGTTTGTGGCGAAATCGCCGCTCACCGGCATTTACGGCGACGCCAACGCGGGCGGACATTTCGGACCGCAACTCAAATTCGCCGGTTATGATCTGATCGTGTTTGAAGGCAAGGCGCGCGCGCCGGTCTATTTATTTATCCGCGACGCACGCGTCGAACTGCGCGACGCAGCGCATTTGTGGGGCAAAGGCGGCTACGAGACGGAACGCCTCATCCAAAACGAAAATCACGATCCCGAAATCAAAACGGCCGTGATCGGCCAAGCCGGCGAAAACCAGGTGCGCTTTGCCTCGATTATGGTTTCGTGGAGCCGCCACGCCGCGCGTTCCGGCATCGGCGCGGTGATGGGCGCGAAAAATCTCAAGGCGATTGCGGTGCGCGGCACGCGCGATCTTCGGCTCGCCGATCCGGTCGCGCATCGCGATCTGGCGTTTCGTCTGCACAACGAAATTCGCACGAACGAGTTTTTCGCGGGCGTGCATCGGTTCGGCACGGCGGGCTTGGTCAGCTTGATGCACCCGATGGGACGTTTCCCCACGAAAAATTTTCAGTACGGCAGTTTCGACGGCTTTGAGAAAATTTCGGGCGAGACGTTGCGCGCGGAGCATTTGGTGCGCGACCTGGGTTGTTTCGATTGCCCGGTCAATTGCGACAAAAGTTACACCGTGACGAGCGGCGAATTCGCCGGCGTCACGACGAGCAGTGTCGAGTACGAATCGCTGAATTCGTTGGGCGCGGCGGTGCTGAATCGTTGCTTGCCGGCCGTGCTCAAGGCGAACGAACTGTGCGACGACTGGGGTCTCGATTCGATTTCCGCCGGGCGCGCGATTTCGTTCCTGTTCGAACTGCGCGAAAAAGGAATTCTCGCGCGCGAAGAGTGTGACGGACTGGATCTGGCTTGGGGCAATTATCGTACGCTACTCGAACTGCTGCGCCGAATGACCTGGCGCGAAGGCAACCTGGGGAATTGGCTCGCCGAAGGCGCGGCGCGCGCGGCAAAGCTCATCGGCAGAGGCGCGGAGCGGTACGCGATGCACGTCAAGGGGCAGTCCATTCCCGCGCAAGACGGGCGCGCACAACAATCTATGGGCTTGGCGCACGTCACCTCGTCGCGCGGCGCGGATCACCTCAAAGCGTTTCCGGTGATTGACGAAACGGGCTATGCCTCCGAAGCGGTGCGGCGGTACGGCGCGGAATACTTGCCCGAACTGGTTGATCCGCTGGCGACGCGTTACAAGGCGATGCTCGTCAAAGACGGCGAAGACTTTGGCGCGGTCGTGGATTCGTGCGGTAATTGCAAATCGGGCGGCACATTCGTGATGGCGGAAGTGTACTGGGAAGAGCAAGCCACAGCGATCCGCACAATGACCGGGATGGCACTGGATGCGGCGCAGTTGCGCGTAATCGGCGAACGCATTTACAACTTGCAACGCTGTTACAACGCGCTGCACGGCATCGCGCGCGCGGACGATGTGTTGCCCTGGCGGTTTACGCAAATTCCGTCGCCGTCCGGCAACGCCCAGGGCAGTGTGTGCCGGCTCGACGTGATGTTGCCGGAATATTACGCGTTGCGCGGCTGGGACGCCGAACTGGGTTTGCCGACGCGCGAAACGCTCGCGCGGTTGGACTTGGCGGGAACCTGGGATCGGATCCGCACGGCGCGCGCGTCCGGCGCGGCGCAGGAGACGCACGCGCAGTTAGGGTGGGCAGAGCCGTACACCGGTCCCGCAGTGGATGCGTTGTGAGCGAAATTGTCGTGCGCGTGCGATACTTTAACGTGCTCGCCGATTACGCCGGCGCGAAACATGCGGCGGTGCGCGTTCCCGCCGGGACAAGCGTGCGCGGTTTGCTGCAGCATTTGATCGCGATCAACCCGGAACGCTTTCGCCGCGCGCTGGCAACCGGCGACGCGCTCAACGCGTACTTGCGCGTGTTCCACAACGAGCGGCTGGTCGCGCGCGACGCGTTCGATACGCCGTTGGCGGATGATGACGAGGTGATGCTCTTCCCGGCAATCGCCGGGGGCTGAATTTTTCCAACGCACGAAAATACACGCAACAAGAAACAGGAGGTAGTTTGAAATGAAGACACGCAGTTTGCGCGGACGTGACTTTCTCGCGGAAACCGACTTTACGCGCGAAGAGATCGAGACGATTCTCGACGCGGCGGAAGATTTGAAACGCGAGCGCGCGCGCGGCGTTTTGCACGATCAGATTTTGCGGAGCAAGACGCTGTTCATGATTTTTTACAACCAATCGCTCCGCACGCGCAACTCGTTTGAAGCGGGCATGACCCAACTCGGCGGGCACGCGCACTATCTCGATCCCGACAAGATTTACACGCCGGCGATGGAAGGGCGCGAGGTTGCGTACAGCACCGAACGCGTTTCCGATGTCGCGCGCGTGTTGGACCGCATGGGCGATGCGATTGCGATTCGGTGCTATGGCGATCCGGTGGACTGGGAGTACGGCGGCGCGCACGCGATGCTCAAGGAATTTGCACGCTGGTCGGATATTCCGGTGCTGAACATGGAAGACGATGTGTATCATCCGTTCCAGGGGCTGGCGGATGTGTTGACGGTCAAGGAAAAATTCGGCGGATTCAAGGGCGTCAAATTCACAATGTCGTGGGCGTACTCGCCGAGCATTCACAAACCGCGCGCCGTGCCGCAATCGGCGATTTTGTACGCGACGATGATGGGCATGCAAGTGACGCTCGCGCACCCCAAAGGGATGGAACTCGATCCGGCGATCCTCGCGCAATGCGAACAGTACGCGGCGACTGCCGGCGGCTCGTTCAAGATTTCGAACGATTTTAACGCGGCGATGGAAGGCGCGCATGTGGTCTATCCCAAGGCGTGGTGCGCGACGCCGATCTTTCAGCCGCCGGTCGGCGAGCATGACACGAAAAAGACGCAAGCGATTTTCGATCAGCACAAGGATTGGATCTGCACGACCGACACGATGGCGCGCGCGGACAAGAACGCGATCTACTTGCACTGTTTGCCGTGTGATCGCGGGTACGAAGTGGCGAACGATGTGATTGACAAGACGAGCGGGCCCGGCTGGACGAGTGCGGCGTTCGACGAAGCGGAGAACCGCTTGCACGTTCAAAAAGCGGTGATGAGTTTGGTGATGTAACCCGTCGGACCAATTTGCAAATTTGTCCGATCATAAAGAAACGCTCTTTCGGAAAACCGAAAGAGCGTTTCTTTGTCTTGGTGGAGATGGCGGGAATTGAACCCGCGTCCGAAAAGTTCGACCCAGAGTTACTACATGTTTAGTCGGTTTTTTTCGCGTTAGCGTCTCGCGCGCTCCGGCTCAACCGACAGAGATGAGCGCGCCGAGCCGTGTCAGGACGACCACGAGGGATGTCCCTACGCTTGACGGATCGTTACCGGCGTGGCGATCCGCGCACCCCGACTTGGTGTCGCCCATCGCGCCTCCTTCGGGGGAGAACGCGCGCGGACGCCGCAGAGCGAATCTGCGGACCTGTTCGCTAATTCAGTCTACGCTTACGCGGCGACTGGAAGAGCGTTGAGGTTGGCGCGAGTGTTCGCAGTTATCTTTTGCCCGTTTTAACGTGGTCAAGCCCCACGACATGCAACGCTGAACCAGCCCTCCCCGTCGAAGCCATGCATCCCCAAGTTCTTACGGCGCGCATTATAACACGGGCTTGCCTGCGCGGCAAATCATCCGCGCTCTTTTGCCGCGCGCCGAATTTCGCGATCGCTGTCACGCTTGGCAATGGCGTCGCGCTTGTCGTACAGTTTCTTGCCGCGCGCCAACCCGATTTCGAGCTTGGCGCGATTTTTCTTGAGATACGCGCGCAACGGCACGAGTGTCAAACCTTTTTCCTGCACGTGTCCCGCCAAACGCATAATCTCTTTGCGGTGCATCAACAACTTGCGGTCGCGGTACGGGTTCGCGTTCTGCCGACTCGCCGGCTCGTACGGCGAAATGTGCGCGTTCATCAGCCACAGTTCGCCGTGCTTCACCTGCGCGTAACTATCGCGCAAATTGATACTGCCGGCGCGCACCGATTTGATCTCCGTGCCCGTCAGCGCAATGCCCGCCTCGTACGTTTCCTCGATGTGATAATCGTGCGTCGCCTTGCGATTGGTGGCGAGCACTTTGAAATTTTCCGCCATAATTTATTCTTGCGCGCAATACGCACTACGCAATACGCAGTACTCCGTATTACGTAGCGCGTATCACTTGCCCGTTTTCAAAAATTCGATTGCGCGATCCAACTGCGGGTCGCGTTTCTCCAACACATCGTCGTCGCTGAGCTTGATCTCAATATCCGGCGTGACGCCGACCTGGTGAATTTCATTGCCCTTGGGGCTAAAGAACCGTGCAATGGTCACACGCAATTCCGACTTGTCGCTCAAGGTGTGCACGTTTTGCACCGAACCCTTGCCGAACGTCTTGGTGCCGATCAGCGTCGCACGCTTGTGATCCTTGAGCGCGGCGGCAACGATTTCGGACGCGCTCGCCGAGCCGCCGTCCACCAACAGCACCATCGGAATGTCGAGCGCGAGGCCCCCGTTTTTCGCTTTGAATTCTTGCGGCCTGCCGCTCTTGTCTTTTTCGACGAGGACGATCTGCCCCGCTTTCAAGAACTGGCTCGCCACGTCAATCGAAACATTGAGGTAGCCACCCGGATCGCGACGCAGATCAAAGACCAAGCCGGTCGGTTTTTGGCGCAACAAGTCTTGCAACGCGGCGCGCATTTCCTCCGGCGCGGTTGCGCCAAAATCATTCAGCCGCAGGTACGCCAGGGTTGTGCCCTCGATCATTTTCGATTCGACGAACGGCGTGCGAATCGTTTCGCGCACGATTTCGACGGTGAAGGGGTCTTGTTTGGTGCGTTGCACGCGCAAGATGACCTTGGTGCCCTTTGGACCGCGAATGAGGCGCACCGCTTCGTTCACATCCATATTTTGGATGATCGTGTCGTTCACTTGCAACACAATATCGTTGGGCAACAAGCCGGCTTTTTCGGCGGGTGATCCCTTGATCGGCGAAACAATCGTCAGACGCCCCTCGCGCATTTCGACGGTCGCGCCGATGCCTTCAAACGATCCTTGCAAATCGGTGCGCGTAATTTCCGCGCGCTTGTTGTCAATAAATGCCGTATGCGGGTCGCCGAGCGCCTGTACCATGCCGGCAATCGAACCGTTCACCATCGCGTCTTGATCGAGTTGCGTTTTGTAAAAATCTTGGCGCACATAATTCCACGCTTCCCAAAAGACGGACATGGCGGATTTCCAATCGGCGGGTGCGCCGCCATCGGGCGGCGGGGCAGGGGGAAAGATTGTATGGCTTGCAACGTAACCGCCGGCAAATGCGCCGGCGACGAGTAGAATCGTAACGACCGTTGTTATGAGCACGCGCAACATTCCGCGAATCATCTTTGCCTCATTTCGGATTTCAGATTTCAGTTTTGAAAATGCCAAACCTGAAATCTGAAATCATAAATCTGAAATTAATTCACGCGCCTTTTTTCAAATATTCGATAGCGCGATCTAATTGCGGGTCCACCCCTTTTTTGATGGACTCGTCGGTGAGCGGGATCGCAATGTCCGGCTCCAAGCCCTTGCCATCGAGCGGCGTGCGCTTGGGTGTGAACCAGGTGGCGTACGTAATGTGCAACGCCGCGCCGTCGCTCAAATTCCGAATCACTTGGACTGATCCTTTGCCGTACGTCGGCTCGCCAATCAGCGGCGCGCGCTTGTAATCCTTCAACGCGCCCGCGAGAATTTCCGCCGCGCTGGCGGTGCCGCCGTTTACCAGGACTGCCGTCGGCAAATCCACTGCGCCGCGCCGACTGCCGGCGCGATAATCCTTTTCCGTGCCATCACGATATTTTTCGTACAGCACGACATCGTTGTTCTTCAGGAATTGCCCGGCAATATCGAGCACCGGATCGGGGAACAAGCCGCCGGGATTGTTACGGAGATCGAGCACCAAGCCGGTGACTTTTTGCGCCTTGAGCGCGTCGAGCGCCTTGGCAAACTCGTTCGCCGTCTCCGCGCTCTCCAGCGTAATCTTGATGTACCCCAGCGTCGTGCCGGGCAACAGCTTGGACTCGACGGTGGGTAGCGGATATTTCTCGCGCGTGAGTTCGATTTCGAGCAGTTTGGCTTCGCCGATGCGCCGCACGGTCAGCATGATCTTGGTGCCGATCAAACCGCGCAGCTGGGTTTGCGCGTCTTGCGCGGTGATTGTGAACGGCACTTCCTTATCGTCAATTTTGAGAATGAGATCGCCTGCGCGCAAGCCGGCTTTGTCCGCCGGCGAACCGGGAATCGGCGAAACAATCGTGAGAACATGATTGCGCACGTCGAGGTTCAAGCCCACGTCGCCGGTCTCGCCTTTAAGCGTGGCTTGCTCCGCTTTGGCGGGCGCCGGTTCGACGAGCACCGTGTGCGGATCGCCGAGCGATTGCAACATGCCGCGAATCGCGCCATGCGCCAGAGTTTGCCGGTTAGGCACATCGCCGTAAAACTCATTTTGGATCACGCGCCACGCTTCCCAGTAAATGTTGAAACTGCGCGGAATATCCGTTTTGGGCGCAGTCTGCACGAGATACACATTGACGCCAAAGCCGACTGCAAACGCCAGGAACATGACGAGCAGAACGAGCAGGGTCATTGCCAATAACTTGAGAACAGTTCGCATTATTTGCCTCTTGTCGTACCAAATTCCAGTTCGGAGCGGGTTATATTGTAGCACAATAGCCGATGTTCGGTCAATGATGGATCGAAATGTCTTGTTAATTTTCAATACTTGCGATGCTGGGCACGCCGCCGCCACAAGACAATGCCAATGCCAAGCACGACCACGCCCAGCGCAATCCCGCCGATAAAAATCGTTTGGCTCTGTTGCACCTGGTCGGGCGTCGGCTGAACCTCGATGGATAGAAACGCGCTCCGCTCGATCACGGCTCCGTCCGGCGCGACCGCATTCGCGATCACATCCACGCTGTACAAACCGGGCGCGGCGGGCTTCCACAGCGCGCGCCATTCATCGCCCGTCGCTGTCAGGGCGATCGTTTGCGTCGCGCCAGCCGGGTTGCGCACGCGCGCTTGAACGTCGCGCATCGGCACAACCGCGCCGCCCAGTTCCAAGCGGGCGACGAGTTGGACGCTCTCATCGTGCCTGGGCAAAAGCGGCGTCGCGTGGGCGCGCAAAATAGCGCCGCCTTTGAGTTGCGCGGTGATCGCATAATCCGCGCCGCTACTCGGGGTTTTGCTCGTCGTCTGCAAGGTCACTTGCCAGGGACCCGGGCGCGGATTGGCAAAACCATAACCCAAGTACACGAGTGTTTCGGGATCGTCCACCACGATCAAACCGTTACGCACCGGATCGAGCGCGATGACGTTGCCGGTCGCGCCGCGCACCGTCACGGTCAGCGAACGCGTCGCGTCGAACAAGGCGAAGCTGGCAACGGTAACCTGGTCGAGGTTGATCGTGTGCGTCGCGCTTGCGCCCGGCGCAAGATGCCCGGCGAACACGCGCGTGAATTGCAGATCGTCCGCCGGGCGCGCGGGCGGCGCGGGGTCTGGCTCGGCGCGAAACTCGCTCGCCGGGCGTTGCAACAACGGCTTGACCACTTCTTGAAAAACTTGCGCCGATGAATTGAGATCGATGTGCCAAACGCCGGTTTGCTTGAACGGCGCGGCGATGCCGGTCGCGCTGTCGAACGCAATCGCGAGATCGGACGGGACTGCCGTGCACGGAGACTGCACTTGTTCGAGGATCGGTGTGCCGGCGACTATCGTAAACGGCACGCCGTGCCGATGCGTGATCTGCGGATTGAAAATTCCGCGCACGTAACTGGGGCGAATTTCCATCACGGCGGGCATATAATAGCCGACGGACGACGGTAGATTCGCGCAATCGGTTCCCAGGTTCGGTGGACCCAGCATGATGAACTGCGCGACATCGCGCCCCGGCATCACGCGGTCAATGTAATAGCGCGAGACAAGACTGCCCATGCTGTGCGCCATCAAATCCACCATTTGCGCGCCGGTCGCCTTTTTCACTTCGGCGATGTAATCGCGCAAGGTTTCGGCGTTGGAGCGAATCGTGCCGGTTTGGGCTTTCGGATCGGCGAGACTACCCAGGTTCAGTTTGCCCGGCACCCGACCATCGCCCACGGCAAAACCGCGCACGCCCATCGCGGCGAGGTACCCGTTGGCGCGCGTGTATTCCGTCCACGCTTCTGCCGACGAGCCAAAGCCGTGCGCCATCACCACCGGGCGCGGCGCAATTTGAATCGGCGTTGAAAACGCGCCGGCACGAATCGTGCGGCTGGGTTGCGCTTGACCGCTCTGGCTCCAAGCCCAACCCAGCGCGTAGAGTTCGTCGGTCTGGCACGCGTCGCTCGATTTGGCGACGCCGCACTCGGCAAGCGGCACATTGTCCGGCTCGAGGCGAAAACTGATCGGCGTGGCTTGCTCCGCCGGCGCGGCAAGTTTCACGCGCAGTTTGATCGCGTCGCCGTCAATCAGTTTCGAGATCGGGGAGTTGTTCTTGTCGAGCACCGCAAGTCCGGGCAGGGTTTGCGCGGGCGGCGTCGCCGCAACTACGCAGAGCAGGGCGGTGGTCAGAAGCAAAACAAAGCAGAAATATCTAGCCATGCCAATTCCTCATCGTCAAGAAATTAGATCGTCGCCGGATTGCGGAACGCGCATCCGCGATTGGCGCGAATTATAGAGAGATTTGCCGGCGCGGTCAATGGCAGGAGCGTTGGTTACCACGGCTTTTCAAAAGTCGCTTGACATCACCCCTCACCCCGCTAGCGCGTCCATAACGCGGCAGAATGTCGCACAGACGACGCGCTATCGCCTCTCCCCAATAGGGGCGAGGGAATTTACCCCTTCTCCCTCAAAGGGAGAAGGTTGGGATGAGGGTCGCCTGACTTTTGAAAAGCCCTGCGTTGGTTATGCAAGACGACATCGGCGCTTATTTCTCGCCGGTGTCGGTCGCGGTGTGCGTGCGTTTGCTTTTGCCGACAGTCGCGCGCGGCGGATTCGCCGGCAATTCTTCCGCGCCGGTGTAGCCGAATGCCGTGCGATGCGCCTCGCGCATCCGTTTCGATGAGACCTTGGCGTAGATGCGCGTCGTCGCCGGCGACGCGTGCCCCAGCATGTCCTGCACCACCGCGAGATCGCCGGTCGCTTCGAGGACTTTGGTGGCGAACGCGTGGCGCAGCGAGTGCGGCGTCATGACAATTTCGATCCCGGCTTGGTTCGCCAGCTCGCGGAAAACCATCCGCACCGAGTCCGTCGTCATCGGCAGAACTTTTGTGCTAGCGCGCCGGTCGTGCCGCGCAAACACCGGCAGTTGGTACAGCGCGCGCCCGCGTTCGCCGTCGTTGCGTAATTTCAGGTAATCCGCAATCGCGCGCCACGCGGCGTCGTCGAAATAGACGATGCGTTGCTTGTCGCCTTTGCCGGTCACGCGCGCGGCGTGCTGGCGATGATCGAGATCATCGCGGCGCAAGCCGACCAGTTCGCCGACGCGCATCCCGGACGCGCGCAGCGCTTCGAGCAAAGCAATGTTCCGCACGCGCGCGAGTTCAAGGCGCAGGCGATTCGGTTGTGGCTTGGCGTGTTGCGCCGTGTTGAGCAAGGCAAGCACGGCTTCATCGGGCGGCAGTTTGGGGAGAGGGCGTCCGCCGCCTTTGCGGTACTGATGATACGCGTCGCGCATCCGCTCGACATCGGACGCCGAAAGTTCGACGATCTTTTCGCGCAAGAGGTACGCGTAAAATTGCGAAATGCCGCTGAGATACGTCCGCAAAGTTGCCTTTGCAATCGCATGTTCTTCGACCAGCCACTTGGCGCACTCGAGCGCGTGATCCACCGAAAGGGTGCGCGCCGTGTCGGTAGGGGAGTGGCGCACCGATTCGAGAAATTCTTTGAAGCGCTGAATGCCTTGCGCGTACGTTTCAATCGTTTGCGTGGATTGACCTACGGCACGGTCGCTCAGAAATTTTTGCATCGCTTCGCCAATGGTGAGTTCCATTTTGAAAACCTCCAGCGGGGCAGTGGGGCAAAATTCGGTTTGGCAGAGTTCGGAAATCGGACGGTATTTTTACTCGTCTAAATGGTGATTAAGATAAGTATAACGTAATTCGATTTGTG
>CAIKBD010000494.1 GCA_903825565.1 uncultured Anaerolineales bacterium
AGTCTTAATGCCCTTGCGGGCGTTTTTGTTTTCTCTCGAACTACACGGCGTGATCGGATTTCATCGGAGCGGTCAGTCTTAATGCCCTTGCGGGCGTTTTTGTTTTCTCTCCCGCCGTGTGCGATTCGCGGACGCATCAATCTGACAGAAGTCTTAATGCCCTTGCGGGCGTTTTTGTTTTCTCTCGAATATGCACGCGAATTCGTTGACTGCGAACTGGGGGAACGTCTTAATGCCCTTGCGGGCGTTTTTGTTTTCTCTCGTGAGTTGCGTTTCACGCAACTCAAACGCCGCCAGTACCGTCTTAATGCCCTTGCGGGCGTTTTTGTTTTCTCTCGCAAAACACAATCCCAGCAAACAGCGAATCAAAATGTCAGTCTTAATGCCCTTGCGGGCGTTTTTGTTTTCTCTCTGTTCCAACCGCACTGGCGCACATGGGACCCGAAAGAGTCTTAATGCCCTTGCGGGCGTTTTTGTTTTCTCTCTAGACGACCCAATGGTACAGGAATTGTTGACTGCTGTTACGTCTTAATGCCCTTGCGGGCGTTTTTGTTTTCTCTCCGTTTGCGCTTGTCTCCATTTGCACGGAGAACTCCATCGCGTCTTAATGCCCTTGCGGGCGTTTTTGTTTTCTCTCGGAAGAACTCTTGTTTCTACGCGCCGTCGCGCGCAAAATCGTCTTAATGCCCTTGCGGGCGTTTTTGTTTTCTCTCCCCCTACATTTCCCAAACCGATTCGCTCCAATTTCCTCGCTATTTCTTTACATCACGCTCCTTTTTCCCATCTCTGCCCCCCATTTCCATCCAACCGCCGCAATCTCCACCCACCGCTCGCTTGCTCGCGCATCCCCCCCGCGCCTCGCCCCGTTTTCGCACCCCCGTTGCCCAGGGGTTCGCATTTGCCAGCCGCCTAAACGATCAGCAGTTCCGGCTCCCGCGTCACACCCACCTTGCCAATCGCCTCCACCGCCGCGCGACATTCCCCGCACAGCCGATAAAACCGCACATTGTCCTCCTCCGCTTTGATCAACCGATTCAGCCGCTTTCGCAGATCAGCATACTGCGCCGCCTCCAGATGCGCTTCGAACACACTCTTTTGCACCCGCGCTGCATACCCCTCCAACAAATCGGCAATCTTTAACCGCCGCTTGTCATCGGGAATATCATAACTGATCACATAAAACATGTTTGGATCTCGGATCTCGGATTGCCGGATTTTGGATTGTAGATTGCGGATTTTCGATGTACGATCCGGCGATCCGCGATCCCCCGATCCGCGATCCGCCGATCCGGCAATCACCGAAACAACAGCGGCATATAGTCCGGCGTCGCACGCTGAATACAATCCACGACGCCGCGCGCCTGCGCCAACACACACCGCCGCAACGCCAACCGCTCACCCTGGCGTGGATGCAAAATCGCCTCGTTCATTCGATTTTCATACTGCTGAATAAACTTGCGCTTGGCATCGTCCCCCATCACCACGGGGCGCGCCGCATCACCCGGCGTAAAATCGCTCGGCGCAATTTGCCCGCCATTACACACCCACTGAATCACCCCATCCACCACCGCGCGAAATTCTTCCATCAGATCGAGCGCGAGACTGGGACGATTATACTCGACCGCGTGCAAAAAACCAGCATACGGATCCAACCCCGTCGCCTCCACCGCGCTCTGCGCCGCGCGCGCCAACAGCGTGTAGCCGAAACTGAGCAACACATTGATCGGATCCGTCGGCGGACGCCGCACGCGCTTTTCAAACTTCCACTCCGGCTTGAGCAAACGCCGCCACGCCCCGAAATACGCCGCCGTCGCCGCGCCCTCCACACCGTTCAGCGCGTTGAGCGTCGTTGTGCGCGGCGTGCGCCCCAGCGCCTCACTCAACGCCTCCGCCGCCGAAGCAATCGCCGCGTCATTCCGTTCACGATTGTGCCGCAGTAACAACGTCCGCATGTTCGAAATTTTCCCGGCGACAATTCTCTGCGCCATCGTCAAGCCGAACGCCGCCTCCTCCTGACAGCGATACTGCTTGCGCCGCAACAACACATGCGGCGTCGCCGAACCAACCAGCCGCCCGCAATAATCGCCGTCCTGCGTCAAGAACACCACATCAATATTTTCCGCAAGCAACAACTTGATCGCCGGCGTCGTCAACCCCACATTCCCCATCACCACAATTTCGCTCACGTGCGCCAACGGCGTAGACGACAGCTCCTTGTCCTGCTTGCTCACAATCAGCCGCCGCCCGTCATGATTCAATTTTGCGCCCTGCTCAATCAAATAAAGTGGAGGCATTTTGGAATCTCGGATTGTAGATTGCGGATTTTCGATCTACGATCCGCGATCCGGCGATCCGCGATCCGGCGATCCGCGATCCGGCGATCCGCGCCCTGCCCGCATCCGCTGTTTCGCCGTCCGTCCAGTCGCCGTCATAATCGCGGTCAACTCATCCGCCTCTTTCAACAACGCATCAACCCGATTCGCTGGCAAGAGACTCGCTTCACGAATCATTTCTAGCCAAAACAACGACTCATCCGCCTCTTCTTCGACCACATTGATTTTATATACGAAATCTTTTTTCGACTTGGCGCGACACGCCGCGCGATAATTCGCGCCCACCGACGTGCCCGACCGCACCAACTGTTTACCGATCACTTCCCCCACGCGTGTTTCCGGCAATGCCGCAACCAGTTTGATTACACGCAAAGCAAACTGTTTCGTCCGCTCCTTCATCTCCTGCTCGTTCATTGCGCCCTCCTTTCAGTTGATTGTGGATGGCGGAGCGCGGATCGCGGATTTTCGATCTACGATCCGGCGATCCGCAATCCGCGATCACAAATCCGCGATCCGCCGCGCCTGTCCCATCCCCAGCGCCGTGCTCACGCCCACGCCGGCAAACAGCGCGAAATCCGCTAGCAGGTTGATGATCGAGAGCCAGTACCGATCATGATTCAGCGCGACGAACGTCACCTTGCCCACCGCGCCCGACTTGAGCGCGCCCGCGTCTTTGAACGGGGCGGCGTGCGTTTCGAGATCGAACCGGCTCACCGCGAGACACTCGGCGGCAAAGCGCCGCGTCTCGTCCGGCAAAGCGACCGGCGCAAACGCGTTCCACTTTTCCAGTAAACTGCCAAACACCAAATCGGGCAAGGGGAACAACTGCGCTTTGCCCGCCTGCTTGAACGCGGTTGGCGACGCGAACTGCAAACCGATGCGCGACGCCGGCATCTCGCGCGCCAGCAACCATCGCGCCGACAACTCCTCGAACGAAGCCCGCGCCGCCCAGGATTGTTGCGCCGGGTCGCACGTCGCCGCCGTCACGTCGAACCGCACGCCGTCAAGTTCGATGGTGGACGGTGGATTGCGCGGATCGCGGGTTTCGGATTTTGGATCGCCGATGGCGGATCGTGGATTTTCGATCTCCGATCCGCGATCCGCAATCGGCGATCCCGCGATCTGCGATCCGCCGGTCCAAAATCCAAAATCAATGTCCTGGGTCAACGCGGTGTAGCGCAACGTGTATGGCAATTCCGGCGACACCGCGCCGTTCCCGCGCTTGCCGATCAACGACGAGCAGGTGAACGGACGCGCGCCGTTATCCGCGTGCAAACGTTCCGCCAGCGCGGGATCGTGTTCCGCAATGGCGCGCAATAACGCGCTATGCGCCGCGCGCCCCAACGCCGGCGGCAGTCCGCACTTTTCACGCGGACGCAGGGTGAGTACCAGACTGATCATTTCCAACTCCAAGTCAGTGGCGAGTGATTAGTGGTCAGTGGTTAGAAAATACTGTCTCACTGTTTTACTACCCACTATTCACTATCTCTTCATCCTCGCCGCATCCCGCACCGCTTGCACATTTAGCACCTCGGCAATTTCGTAACGCGGCGGCAATGCGCCGGCAATCGGGCGCGTGCGCACGTGCGCCGGAAAATAGCCACACCGCCCGTGCAATTCCGCAAGCAAGACCACCGCCACAAAATTCAGCGCCGGCGGCACAATCAACAGACTCGCCGTCTGCCATTCCTGGGACGACAACGCGCATTGATCCACCAGCGCGCCAATTTGCGGAACCAGGTCGGCTTGCGGATCAATCTGCGTTTTAACTTCGATCACGCGCGCGATGCGCTGACCGGTCAATTGTTCCACCCGCGCAATTTGTTCCGGCGCGAGCGGATGGGTAAAGTTGAGAAGGAGCATTTTGGATTTTCGATTTCTGATTTTGGATTTGGGATTTCGAGTTCTATCATTGCGAACGTAGGGAACGCTCACCGTAGCGTTCGATTGATTGAAACCGATTGAATCATCCAATCATTTGGATTCGCCCAAACTGGACTTGATGACTTGAATCAATTGGCGTTCTTCCGATGGCAACAGACTTTTGTATTGGCGTGCCGGAGCCGACAATAAGGCAACGACCCGAATTTTACGCGCATCGGCAAGCGCCAACAAATTCGGCGTCAACAAACTGTCCACGATCAAAAAGCGTTCGGTGTACGTTCCCAGATATTTATTATCCGAAGCGATGACCAGTTGATCGATCCCGGCGCGTTTCTTGTACGTCATCTTCTGCCGCCCCGATTTGCATTCGACCACGCCGATGTGATTGCCGCGCCGCAAAACAAAATCCACCTCGAACGCATTGAAATCCACGTTCGCCAACACCTGATCGCACGCGGCGCGCAAAATTGGCTCGACCAATGCCTCAAACGGATCGCGGCGCGGCTCGACCTTGATTCGCCAATCCCACAAATTATGCGCGCGCAAATAATCCTCGCTGTGGATCAACGCGGGCAGATCGCGCGACTCGATCAATTTGAGCGCGTCGCCCGTGGATTGATAACGCATCAATTTTGCGGCGCGTCCTTCGGTTTGCAAATAGACGAACGGAATCGCGTGACGCGCGGCAACACGTTCCGCCGCCCACGCCATCGGCTTGGTCCCGCCGGTGAGATTCAACACCACATTCGAGTGAGTTTGCGTGGCGAGCCAATTTTCCAATTGCTGTTCAATCGCGGCGACATCGTACGACGCAACGGACAACAACGCCGTTGGTGTCGGATCGAGCAGTTGACGCAACCGTTCCGCAATCGGTTTGGTGCGGTCTGTGTGCGCCCACACGCACACGCTCGGCTTGAGCGCGCGCGCGACAAGCAAGTTGGGCATCGGCTGTTCGCCGACGAGCGAGAGGAGGATCATGCTTCACCCAACGGCAACGTGTCCAGTGTTTCGATATGTTGTTTGATTTGTTTAATCAGATCATCCGGCTTGCCCGGCTCATCGCGCATCCCGGCATGCAACACATCATTGCGCGCGTCGGTCAGCGGGTTCCACAATGCCAACACGGTTTCTACTTGGGGAACGGCGGCAAGGAAAATTGGCGTGAATGGTTTTTCGGCTTGTTTAGCTTTGATGAAATCACTGGCCTCGGCGCCAACGACATGACTGATCCGTTCGCGCGCGTCGAGTTGCGTCGTATTCAGCACACCCAACTGAAACATCACCCAGCTGACAAACCATTCGCGCGCCAGCGAAATGGCTTGCGCCCACAGTTCGCGCTCGGCATACCAATGAATCAGCGTTCGTTCAGTAAAGAGCATTTGGCGTACCTGTGTACGGACAGTGTCATTGGGTACCGCTACTTGTTCTAACGGTTTGTAGATTTCAATAACGTGTTCCAACAACAAACTGAATGGTTGCGCCGATGCCGCGCGTTCCATCGCCGGGCGCGCGCGTTCCACGCGTTCGGACAATCCTGCCACTTGTTCCATCACCTGGCGTGGACGAATCAATTGCACACCTTGCGAAATCTTGGAGAGCGTGCTCGCGAGATTACCCAATGCGCCAATTTGGCGTAACTGTTCCGGATCGCCCTTCGCCGCCAGCGCCGAGGTCTTGCGTTGACGTTCGACGAGGTTAGCCAGATAGCGCGCATCGCCAGTGCGATTAAAGCGGTCCGCCGCGTTTGCCCATTCGAGCAGAGCCAGCATCGGACTGAGATCGAACATCGGCGTTCGACCTGGCGAGACAACCTTGCCCACGTCGAACGCGCCGTAAAGCACCGCACGCACATTCACATCCAGACCCGCGCGCAAGAACGCGGCGGCAAGCAAACCAATCAGCGGCGACGAACGCAACCCGTGTGTGATGTCAAACGCGACTTGGTCACGCGGTTGCACCGCGTTGCCGATACATTCAAAAATCTCCCACAGTTCGCGTTCGTTCGCGCCAAGTGGTATCGGCACAAACGTCACCGGCACAGAGACCGCCGCGCGCAACGAATCACCATGCGCGTCTTGGGCGTCTTTGGTCGCAAACACAATCAACTCGTCGGGACGCAAAAACGCGCACGAGGCGACCGGCGCGTAGCGCGCCGATTGCTCGCGCGTATCCAACACATACACAGTTTCATCGTACCGCCCGGTGCCCAGAAAAGTCAGTAGTTTCATTGTGGTTTCAGCTCCACCTTCACCCAGCCGAGCGGCGCATAGGGCTTGGCTTCTTTGAGATTCATCACCGCGCGTTTGGAGCGCGGAAACGGATCGCCGGGTTTGCGCGGCGGCGAACCTGGCGCGGCGCGATGCATCCGAAAATCGGCGACGATTTGCTCGAACAAGCGCGCGTCTTCTTGCAAGTGCGCGCCAAACGTTTTCGCGTCCCAGCCCGCGCCCCAACCGAGTTGCAACACCGCGCGATGCGCGCCGAACTTGACCTTTGCCAGGTCGCGGAAAAACTGGGCGATGCTCGCGCCATTATCCGCCGATTCGTACCACGCCGCAAGTTGTTCGATGCGCGCGCGGCTGTGCGCTTGCACGCGCGGCATCAACTCTTTCAACCAATGCTCGCGATTCGCAAAATGCAACTCGCGCTCGGCAAACTCGCTAAATAACACCTCGTCTATCGTCAGCGTGCCGTGAAATTCGATTTTCGTCTTGACCGCCTCCAACTCGACCGGCGACCCCGCGCCTTTTTTCGTCAACACCTGCGCGTTGACCAACATCATGCTCGCGTTCGCATTCGCCGAACTTGCCAAATCGGAAACGTGAAGCGCGCGCAACACATCATGATTCGGGTCGGGACCAAACAATTTGCGTTCGAGCGGTTGCCCCGCCCAACTTTTGCTTCGTCCAATCGTCGCGCGATCCAATCGCGGCTTGACTTCATCCCAACCCGTCCACGCGAGCGCAGTTCGCAACGCGCCTTTGAGCGACGAGCCGGGAATGTACGGTCGGTCATGCACGTCCTTGATAAACGATTTGACGCGCGCATCAATCTTTTTCGAGCGCGGCACGCCGGGCAAAATGTAACGAAAGAAATCGGCGTTTTTGAAATCGGCATCGTCTAGCAATTTACCCGGCAATCTGTACGTGCCTTGCCGATCAAGCAAGAATTTTTCCTTCGCTTGCAAGATCGCATCCTCATTCAAACGATACGTGCGCCCGTTGGAATGCGCCACGAAATCAAAGTCCTGCCTCAACTCATCGCTGTCGCCAATGTGCAAAGGCGTCAGTGTGTTTAGCGTAACAGCATAAACCGTCATTTTGTTTTACCTCCGGCAAACCCAATCGCGAGCGCGCGCCCGTTGCGCCAAACTGGATGATCCAGTCGAGATTTTATTTCCGAATCCGCCTCAGTTGCATACTTGGGTTGAACATCCACGATTTGTCCTGGCACCGCACGCGCGACCGCACCCAGCACCGCACCCTCGGCGATCATTCGTACCGTGCGGCGACGTTCCGGCTTGTTGCCCGGCGATTGCACCCACCCAGGAATCGTTTGAATCGCGTATGCCACGCCGTTGGTGAGCGCGGTCATTTCATCTTTTACCGGCAAGTAACGGCTCAATGAAACCCAGGATTTGCCATCGGCGTCCGGCAAATCGAGTGTACCGGTTTTTTCGATCTTGCACTGTCCGAATCCGACATTGCGTTCGCCGCCAATCCCGGCGTCGCCCAAATCGGCAAGCGCATCGTTGAGCAGTTGTTCGATTTCAGGATCGCGTTGCAACCAACGCACCGCGAACCACAAGCCGCAGTCCTTTTGAAACACGACGCGCCCGGTAAAATAGATTTGCGAGTTGGGCACCGCGCGACCGACTTTGACGCGCGGGCGTTTCTCAATCGTCCAGATTTTTTCATCCGCGCGCGCGTCTTGCGGCAATTGCTTTTTATCGCCGGGCGCAAGCAACACCGTGCCGCCTTGCAGTTTGTTTTCCGGCGTGAGCCAATTCGCTAACTCGTCGCCGGCAATCAGCGCATCAAAGATCGCGCGCGACACGTACTTGCACTTTTTCAAATCCTTGTGCTTGGGTGCGCCAGGTTTTGTTGGCTTGGGCAGTTCCAATGGCGTGGGAAACAAACACATGTCACCCGCGCGCGGAAACGCCGAGGACAAGACACACAGCGGCGCATCGGATTTAAGCGCGTTCACAAATCGTTCTGCCTCCGCCGCGCCGCGCAAAGCGACGATCCGCGCGACGATTGCCGCAAAGAGCGAATCGGACGCAAAATGCTCGCCGCTCTCTTCCTGCTCCAAGCCGTGTCTGCCCAAATGAAAACTCGTGCCGTTGATATACCACAGGTCGAGTTGCATAGGTTTATCCTACTGGGATCGCATCTTGCGCCCACTTGATCAAATCATCGAATTTTTGTTTTTGATTGAGGGCTTGGACGCTGGCAAATTCCGTTTCAAATTGTTTTTCGTCGGCATACGATTTAGAGCCGCGCGCCGTGACATGCAAGTTCGCAAATTTAACTTTGCCGCTTCCGCGCGAACCTGCGCCGCCCAGATAATCGTCCTCGACTAACTGCAACGCTTCGAGCACGTACTGGAGCCGCGCAAAATCGGCGCGCTCGTAAATGCTAAACACGAATTCGGCGGGACCAAAGATCGCGCCCGCTGGCACGCGCTCCAACGTGCGCGGCGTTGCCGCGCTCGTCACGCGATCAATCGCCACTTCGGTTTTGAGTTCGGCGAAGGGCAGATCGGCTTTGAGTTTTCCAAGATCATTCGCGCTTTCGGGCGTCAATGCGACATCGCGCACCACGAGCAACGTGGATCCTGTCGCTTCCACTTCACCGGGCACGCCAAAAACGTGGCACACTGGGCAACCACCGTTCGCGTTGTAATCTTCCGGTTTCTTGCACGTGTGAATCGTTACTTGACCGATTTTGTTGTTTTGACGCAAGCCCAACGTTTTTTCGATTTGCGAACGCATCTTGCCGCGCAAACTCGAACCGGGGATGTACGGTTGCTTGGTCAGTGGATTGCGAATCACCACCTTGTCCACGCCGCCGATTTCAAGCCCGACGGATGAGCCGCCAATGTGCAAGCCCGTTACGGCTTCGATATTGGTCTTGATAAAGATGCGTCCATAGAGTTTAATGTCTGACATGATCATCCTCCTTAATTTTTTCCGCCCTTGGCGCGGTGATAAGCGAGAATCGCTTCAAACAGATCAACGAAACGCGCAAAACGTTTGTCCAATTCGGCTTTGTCGTTAGCCGGCGATGCGAGGACTTGATCAATCGCATCGCCCAACACATCGCGCAAAAGACTCACGCTGTTGGCGCGCGCGGCTTGGTACGCCAGTTTGGGTTTGAGCATACTCAAGCGGCGCACGGCATCGGGCTTGCCCCATTGTGCTTCAATTTGCCGTACTTCAGTAAAGATACTGCGAATCTGACTGCGGGTCAGATTTTGCATGACGAGCGCATCGGCAGTTTGTTGCGCGAAGGTCACCAGTTCCGCGCCGCTGGCATCAGCGGTCATCACGATTTGCACTTTGGAATTTGACATACGAACCTCCTTTATGAAATTTCTAGTATCGGTTTACCATTTTCGATTCGAATCTGATTCAAGAGTCCAAGCACCGACTGCGTGGCAAGTCGAGCAATCCCCTGTTGCAAAACTTTGGTTCTTACCTCATCATCGTCTTTCCGCATAGAATAGGCATACTCGGCACAGAAATAGTGTCGTAGTAAATCGCAGAGGAACCGATAGTGTCGAGGGTAGGCATAGCGAATAAAACCAATATCCTCATTCCATTCACATGCCTGTCTCGTAATCCATCCTTTGCGTTCACATTCGAGATGATCGAAACCACTCATTTCCCAATTGGACAACCACGCGGTTTCGTCGAGTTCGATTCGCGCCTGATCAGCAATTCGTTGTGCCTTGTCTCCGCTAACACGCTTTCGATTGACTTCTTCTTTACGCATATATTCTGTGATTGCTTGCAGTGCCAATGCCAATTGAGGCGCAACCCACTTTTCACCGGGTTCGTCTAACTGGATTTCTGGGGCTGTAGACTCTCCTTCATTCGGAGGAACCTCGATATCAGGAACTTCGGCGTTCCCTTGTTGTGATAGATTGGGTTTTCGCATCTCTAATACTTGAACGCGATCTCGATCATCTGAACTTTGATCCTGAGAAACGCTTGGATATAGTAATTGGATCAACCCATCCAGCGCACGTGGGCAGATTAATATGTCTAACAATCCTGGGTGATGTTGAATCCAATCCATGATTTTAGATTTGACTTCGCTTGCCTCTTCATCTTCTGGAATCTTACCTTGCAACAAGTAAAGCGACTCGGCGTGAGTTAATGCTTCAACATTAATGTTTACTGTTTCCGCTGAATTAAATGTTACCAACGCTGGACGTGATGTAACTACTGTTTGAACGTTGTTTGGCAGACGAAGTATCCAGGACTCGAAATGTGGCGCAAACTCTCGTCTGTTTCTAATCTCGTCCACACCATCAAATAGAATAATCCATCTTGACCCAGGAATCATGAAAATCTGATCGAGTTTTGTGATCTCGGACTTGCCGGTCAATTTGACAATCTGCGCCACGATATCGTTTGCCAAATCATTGGGCGTGGCAAATGTTGCTCGAAGCGTCATGAAAATTGGCACTGGAATTGGTGGGACCACTTCAAGTTCATCAGCGATATTTGAAATTGTGTCTCTGGTCGTGGCACTCGGATCTAATTCTGCAAACCGCTCCCGGTTTACAACGAGTTCTATATTATGCCGATAGGCAAGTGCGTACGCAATACGGTGTAATAAAACTGTTTTTCCAATTCCCGCTTCACCTTCCACAACGACAATTCGTTTCCTCATATCCAACGATTGCATAACTGCATCAAAAGCAGTCATATTCAAATTACTAGCTCTTGGCTGGAATGTGGGCGAGAGGTTTTGTTTCTTCTCAAATTCACCCACTAGATGTGCATGAATAATCTCTCGCCAATCCTTTAATTCCAGATAAGCCACCCTATTCCATTGAAACAAGAATGGCACTTCGGAGGATGCTAATCGTGCGGTCGCCGCACCCTTTCTGACAAACACATCTCCAGTATTAAATTGCTTGCCATCCTTTCTTTGGTGAAACTGTTTGAAAGCAAAGGGACGTGACGCAAGGGTTGGCTTGATCTCCAAATAAGAGACAAACACACCATCAACTTCAGCATATTGTAATGCCAGGTCTGGCACTTCTGGCGCAATCCAATGGGACAAGGCATCGTAAAAAACTTGTTGAACCCCATCCACCTGTTTTTCATGGATGCAGACGTTCGGGTTGTCCCAACCTTGCGGCTTTTTTCTGCCGGGAAACTGACCACGCACATCGTTCCATATTCGTTGACCTTGGTCCTTTTTGCCCACACCAAACAATATGAAACACTTTTGATTCGTGCGTGCGGCGATATTAGCAAATGCGATAACATCACGCGCAAATTCAGATGCATTATCATCATCGTCGAATTTGTATAAACGCGCTTTGAAATCCAAGGTGGGACCTTCGCGCCCTTTTTCAAATTGCATCACAAACCAATCAGCGTGGAACCCTTCTGATTTATCTTTGATTTGCATTGTTATTTCTCCCGCAACCACAACTGCGCCCACCGCGCCGCGACGCCCCACTGTCCAATTTCGCGGTACTCGTTCGCGCTCAACTCGTCGCGGATGGCGAGCAATTCTTTCGCAACGTCGGGGTTACGGTTCTGTTCGCGTTTGGCGTCGCGAGTTAATTTGTACGCGCCCTGCCACATCCACTTGCCCCACACCGGTTTGAGTTTGAGTTTTTTGGACTGGCGCGCTTCGTCCTGTGCGAACTGGCGGAATGTTTGTAAAATCGCTTCGGGCGCACCCTCTTCGACAATCAGTTTTTCCAACCGCTCGAATTTCGCGCAAACCTTTTCAAACTCATTCCAGGTGTACGCTTGCCCCAAGAAATCAAACGCATTTTTGCCGTCCAATGCTTTCGCTTGCATCAACGCATCGTGCGCGTCCTTTGCGGCTTGGTACAACGGATACTTGCCGCCAATAAACGTCATCCCTGCGCTGAGATGCACGTCGGGATTGTGCCCGCAATAATCCGCCAAATCTTTTGCGATTTGTTGCGCCAGGTTTGGCACAATATCCCACGGCGCAATCAGAAACGCATCATCGCCGCCGGTGTACACCGTGTAGATCAACTCGGATTGTTCCGCGCAAATTTGCTTGACCCAGCCCTCAAAGAACAAGCCCAGTTGAAAGCTCAACGCCGCCATTCGTGAGAGAGTCGCAAGGTTTTCTTTATCCTTGTCTTTGTCTTTATCTTTTTCCTTTTCTTCACCAAACCCTTTGCTGAACAAATCGCCGACATTGTCCACGTCCATTCGCAGAACACCGAGGCGCGGAATGCCGTGCGACTTTTCCTGCAACTCGTCAAACGTCATACGCGGAATCCGCTTCACGGTATAGCGTGTCAGTTGCGCCGTTGGCACATCTTTAACGGTTGGAAATTTTTCGGCGTCGTCCAACGCCCACACAACCGCGCGTTCAGTTTTTTCTGTGAACGTGATCTCATCGCGCGCAGACGTGGCAAACTCGAACTGCATTCCAAAGGCGCGCAGTGCGTTCGTCGCATCAAGGCGTTTGGTATCCTGGGATTCGGAAAATCCCAACGCGATAAATTGGGCTGGCGTCAAGTGCGAACCCAGGTCGCCGAACGAATCGCACAGCGCGCAAATCTTGCCGCCGCTCTCATCGTCTTGGATTGGCGCAACATCTTCCGATTCTGTTCCGCACACCGCGCAAGTTTTTTCTTTGTTGCCGCCGTGCGCGATGGGCTCAAACACCCTGGGATACAATTCATCGCCCAGTTCGGTATAGCGTTTCTGTTTTGCCGCACCCAACACCAAGTGCATCGCATCCCAATGCTCTTTGAATTTGCCGCGTTTGAAACCGGACGCAGGCACTGGGGTCGCACCCAGCGCGAGGTACAACGCCGCGCCGTGATGCGCCAACAATTTTTGCGCGACTGTGCGTTGGATGCGCGGTAATTCCTTTTGCGCGCTCACTGGCGCGAGTACGAAAAAGTTGCCGCCGCCAGAGTAGATGACGTTCGTGTACGGCAAGCCCAACTCGCGCAAGACAAAACGCAACACGGCTTCGGTCAACAGTTGCAGATAAAACGACCGCCCGCGCAGAGTGCGCGCCGCATCTTTGGCGGTAATGGTGTAGATAAAATCTTGCACGCCGGAAATATCGCCGCCGATGAGCAAAGCGGCATCCTGATTCATTAACGCATCATCGCCCGGCAGTGGCTTGTTCTGAAAATCGCGTCGCACCGCGCCGAGCAAATCACTCACCGCGGTTTGATCCCAATCCGCAAGACACGCCGCCAACGCCGCTGTCATTCGCGCATGATCGTACAACGACACATCCGGCACGGAATAGTAATATGCCGATGGCACACACCAGGTCGCGCGTTGCATCGCGCCCAACATATTTTCGAGATAGGTTAGCGGATCGGCGATGTTTTGTTTCGCGGCAGATTCGAGCGCATCGCGCAATTTGTCGTACGCCTCGCCTTGTGCTTGCGCGGGCGTTGCCTCTCGCGGAAAAAGCACGGCGTGATCTAATGCAAGCAATTGCAACGGCAAGTAGTTCTTGGCACGCGGTTCTCCGCCCTTGCGCAAAGCCACCCGGTCAAAAATCGTGACGAGTTGTTGCGGGGGTTGCTTTTCTTTGGTTTCAGCATCAGCTCGCTCGCCCGCGCTTAATTTGTCTGCCAGTTCAATCACCGTACTCAAGTGATTGTCGGTTGCAGGCGACTTGGTGGAATCATGATGGTAGGTGCCCGGCAGTGCCGCCTCGCGATATTCTTTGGTGGGCAACAAATTGATAAAGCGTTCTGTCCACATGGCATGGACCGGTTGCCCTTTGCTCACCACATCACTGGGTGGATTCCACGGATCAACCCGTGCGCGTTGTAACACCTTGCCTACATCATGCAACAGCCCCGCCAGCGCGGCTTGCCATACTTGGTCTTGCAATTTGGATTCAGCACTCATTTGTTTTGCCTCCCAGTATTTTTCGCGTGGAGTAACCAATAGCCATTTTAACTGATTCTTGCCCCGCGCACATCGGAAATACCTCCGAATTTGGACCAGAGATTTCTCTGATGCGCGCGTAGCGCATTTGTGTTACGCTATGTCGCGAACAAGGTTTTGAACTTGTCGCGCAAGAAATGATAGTCGAGCCGCCCGCCCGCCGGCGTCTGCCATTCATTCCGACAATGATCCAGAATCGCCGTCTTGTGCGTGTCCACTGTTTTCAGCGTAATGTTGAGCGCTTCGGCAACTTGTTGCGGCGTCTGCCCGACGGCAAACAGTTTCAACACCTCGACTTGCCGCTCGGTCAAACGCTCGGTCACGCGCCGACAACGCGCGCGCTCATCGGTTTCTACCCATTCGCGTTGCGTGTTCATGACGCGCGCGGGTGTTGCATCCACCAACGCGTGCAAGCCGGGAAAATACGCGCCCCAAGGCGAAATGGGAACCTGAATCAGCCGCACACCATCCGCCGGCGCGACGTGCATCACCGCGCCTTCATACGCGCGGCGGCGCAAGTCATCCGGCGCGAACAAATGCCACAGCCGATCATTGTGATCGAAATGCAGCATCGCCGCGCTCATTGCCATCAGACCCATAATGCGCCGCCCGCCCGCGATGCACACATGCAACGCGTGTTGCTGATTCTTGAGTTGAGCGATCAGCCGATAGACGGCTTGCCAAGTAATTTCCGCGTCGGCGTCCGTGCGGATGTCGTGCAAGATGCCGGCTTCGTTGCCAATAGGCAGAGTGTGCAAGCGGATCGGTTCGCCGCCGCGCCCGGCATAGTGCGCGCCTGAGAACTCGCGCGTGAGTTGGTCGAGCGCTTTTTGGATGCGCAGATCGTCTGGCGCGAGATGCAAGACAACCACTTGCCGAATCGGTTCGCCTTGCTCCAGCAACCAGTCGAGCGCAAACGTAACCACTTGGGCTTGACCGCCCATCGTCGTCACCAAAATTTTGGGGGAGGAAGATTCTGTGAGCATTTTGCCAGCCATTCTGATTGGGGGCCCACCTCATGCGGGCAAATCGGTTTTGGCGTACAGTCTGTCACGCGCTTTGCGGTCGCGGCATGTGCCGCATTACGTGCTCCGCGCTTATCCCGATGGAGAAGGAGATTGGGCGAATCAAGCCGAACAAATACTTGTCCGCGCGATTCGCCTTAAAGGGTACGGTTCGCGCGAATGGGTCGCGCAAATCTGCCGCGACATTGCCCAGCGCCATTTGCCGCTCATCGTCGATCCCGGCGGCAACCCCACCGCTTGGCAAGAAGCCATTTTCGAACAATGCACCCATGCGCTCTTACTAATTCCGCGCTCCGCCGATGCGGCGCGCGAAACCTGGCGCACCCGCATCAAACGTCATGGCTTGAGTCTGATCGCCGATTTGGATTCCGATCTGGCTGGAAGCGATCAGCTAGATGCCGGCGATCTGATTTTGCGCGGTACCCTTGCCGGCTTGGAACGAGGGCGCACGGCTTCGGGCGCATGTTTTGAGGCGCTCGTCCATCGGATCGCCCAAGTCTTTCAATACTCGGAAACGGAATTGCGCGCGCATCACCTGGGATTAGCGCCGGTTGAACTAGTCGTCGAACTGGAACGCTTGGGACGAACCCTGGACACATTCGATACCGACGGTAATTGGATTCCCGCCAGTTTGGAACGCGTGCTGGATTATCTGCCGACGGCGACACCGCTCGGCGTGTATGGACGAGGACCCAATTGGCTGTACGCCGCGCTTGCCGCGACCGCACAGCCGGCGCCCTTGTATCAGTTTGATGCACGGCTGGGTTGGATCGCGCCGCCGAAACTGAATAACGGAACTGTGCCCGCCGATTCATCTTTGCAAGTCACACTGCACGAAACGCCGGATCAGACGCGCGTCGAATTCGTTGTGCGCGACGCGTACCTGGATTATACCGAGGCAAACGGACTAACTGTTCCGCTTTTGCCGCGGGACAAGGGCATTGTGCTCAGTGGTAAACTTCCGCTTTGGCTCTGGACAGCGTTAGCCCTGACATACTTGGAGACGCCCTGGTTGGCGATCTATCAGCCCCAACTTGGCGAGCAAGCCATTGTCGTGCAAAGCGCCGCCGGCTCCTTGACACCCGGAGCGTTGATCGCTTCGTCTGCAACCCTGGCGGACAGAAAACAAAAAACGCCCGCCGAAATATCTTGATCGGGGCGGGCGTTTCAAAGATACTCCGCGTGCCTGAGATGCCCGCACTGGCATCCTGGGTTCTGTTCTCAGAAGGTTTATCACCACGAGTACCTGCAACTGGATAGTCGCTTTACGGGCTTGAAACGGCTCTTGGCTTGCTCGAAATATCTCGCGGGCTGGCAAAACGGCGCGAGGTTCTATCTGTGCTTGTGCCGATTATACTCATGTCCGAAGCATTTGCAAAAATGCGCTTGCCGCTGGGTGGGCGTCACGCTTTCGGGTGCGGCACAGAAAATTGGATACAGACGAGCGCGGATGATTTATTTCTCCGCGCTCGTTCGCGTCCAAGCAAATGAAATTTAGAGTCTTGAAATTGCTTGTCAAACCGCCAGTTCCACGATCCCGAATCGATCAGCGCCCACAGAAGAGCCGTCAAAAATGTACGGTTCACGGCCGGTCGCGGCGCGGAAATTGGCGACGACGCGCCGAAACGCCTCTTCGGATCTAGCGCTGGTCGTGCCTAAAATCGCGACAGTGCCGCCGGCGCCACCGCCGGTAATCTTTGCCCCGTACAACTCATTCGACTTGCCTTCGGCGCGCACCAGGTTCACGATCAAATCGGTTGCCTCCGAACCCAAGCCGCATTCGGTATAGCCCTGATGCGATTCGTACATCAACTCGCCGAGCAGAGCCAGCGTGCGCGGCGTCAACGGCGTTTGCTTATTCAGCAGCAATTCGACAAACAAATGCACGCGATAATTTTCTTCGACGGCGTAGCGGGTGCAACCGCGCACGGGATAATCCACTTCGGGGCGGACCGGCGTAAAGGGATCGATGTGCACGGGATATTGCGCGGTGAAATCCGCGCCGCGCATTTTCTCCGGCAAGCGGGTTTCGTACCTGGCGCGATACGTTGCTAGATCGAGATTTGCCAGGTACCCATTCCAGCGCGGCTCGGTGTAACGCGGGAGCGCGCCGGTGTCGTCATACATTGGCATCAAGTTTTCCCAATCGCAGATCAAGCGATACCCCATAAAAGTTGCGGCGCGTGCGGCTTCGTACTCAATCCCCGCAACCGCGTGCCGGACACCGGAATCAATACCCCAGATGCGCATTGGCGTCGGCAGTTTAACGAGTGGCTCGGGCAGACACGGTTGACACACGAGCGGAACAAAATAATCTTGATCGCCCAGCACGACCGTGATTTGATCCATCACCCCGCTGGCAGATTGCGCGATGGCGTTCTCGACCCACTGCGTCCACAGCGCCAGTTGCGGTCCTTCGATTTTGATGCCAAACGCCGCGCCAATCGCTTTCATCGCCGTGACTTCGAGCGCGGCGGAAGAGCTGACACCTTTGCCGAGCGGCACGTCCGATTCGAGCAAGATCGAAACGCCGCGCGTGATCCGTGTTGGGAATTCCTTCTTCAAAAGATAGAGTGCGCCGATCACATAAGCGATCCATTGTTTCTTGGCGTCAGCGTTGATGAAATCGCGGACTTGATCGAGCGAGCGCATCCCAGTGTCCGTCGCTAGATCGGTTAGCGAACATTCGACCAACGCGTGCCAGTCTTGCGCGTGCATTTGCGGATTGAGCAAACGCACACTCGCATCGTCGCGCCGTTGAACTGCCACGCGTGTCGCTTCGCGGATCGTTGTCTCAAAAACCAAGCCGCCCGTGTAATCGTCGTTGCCGCCCATCAAGTCGAGCCGACCCGGCGCGCGGCTGACATAGATGGGTTTGCCCGGCTGAAAAAACTTTTCCGCGCCGGTATTCGCGCGGATGGTCTCGCTGAATTGGGTAACGTCGGTGAGTTGGATCACGATGGTTTCTCCATAATTGAAATAGATTGATGGTCTAGTTATACCACGATCACTTGAATCCCCGCCGCGCGAATTTCGTCGAGCAAAGCGGTGGGTGCGCCGGCATCGGTGATCAATTTCTGAATGTGGCTCAGTGTCACAATTGATGTAAAACCCACCCGCCCCAGTTTACTCGAATCGGCGACCGCGATGACTTCGTGTGCCACTTCTGCCATGACGCGACCGACTTCGGCGATGAGCATATGCGGTGTGGTCAAACCGTGCGACAGGGTCAAGCCATCGCAACCGACGAATGCTTTATCAACCTGGATGCGGCGAAGGTTGGCAATCGTTTGCGGTCCGACGGTGGCTTGAAAATCAGGGAGCAAAATTCCACCGAGCAAATTCAAATGAATCGAGCTCCAGTTTTGCAGTTCGGCAATCACCGGCAAGGAATTGGTGACCACCGTTAATGGAGTTGGAACTGAATGATTGTGCGGCAAATGCAAAGCCACTTCGAGTACCGTTGTGCCGGAATCGAGGATGATGCTTTCGCCGGCGTGGACGAGCGCGGCGGCGGCAACGCCAATCCGCGTTTTTTCAGTTGGGTGCTCGCGCGTTTTGGTTTGGAAGGATTGCGGGGCTTGCGAACGTGCCGTTGCTACCGCGCCGCCGTGAATGCGGCGCAAACGATTTTGCGATTCGAGGATTTCCAAATCGCGCCGAATCGACGTGTCGGTCACGCGAAACGTACGCATCAATTCGGAGACGCGCACCGAACCTTGCTCTTGAACCTGTTGCGCGATTTTCAATCGGCGCTGGTGGGCGGTGAGAGGCATCTGCACTCTTTCTCATTTCCGATGTTCTGATTTGCATTATATCATTCACCTTTTTTGCTGTCAACAGACAAAATCAGAACAAAAACGATTGACATTCATAACATTTGATGCGATAATCGAATTGTTCAAGGAGATCAGAGAGGATGTCCTTTTCTTCCCGTCGTCCACGTCAAAACCTGTCCGCTTGGGCGGGCGTCGTCCCGTTTCTCGTTTTTTGCCTGGTCTTTGAAATCGTGCCAGTCGTTTTGTTGTTGCTGGGTAGTTTCACCGACAAGGCCGGCGCGTTCTCATTAAGCAATTACCAAAAGATCAGCACGCCGATTTACGTCCGCTCATTTTGGAATAGCATCCAACTTTCCGGCATTACTGCGATCCTCGGCGCGATTTTTGGTCTGCTCATCGGGTATGCGATTTTCAATTTGCCCTCGCCGCGCCTCCGCGAAGCCCTGCTCGCGCTGTCCGACGTGACAACGAATTTTGCCGGCGCGCCGCTCGCGTTTGCGTTCATCGTGATCCTGGGTTCCAGCGGCGTCGTCACATTGGCGTTTGAACAGTACCTGGGACTCAAACTCTATCCGACGTTTAGCATCTATTCGTACTCGGGTCTCATTCTGGCGTACCTCTATTTTCAATTGCCCCTGATGATTCTGTTGATCATCCCGGCATTTGCCGGCTTGCGGCGCGAGTGGTGGGAATCGGCGCACAACCTCGGCGCGAATTCGTGGCAGTACTGGCGGCGTATCGGTTTGCCGATTCTCACGCCGTCGTTGATTGCCGGCGTCGTCCTGCTTTTTGCGAATGCGTTTGGCGCATACGCGACCGCGTGGACGTTGGGTGGCTCGAACATCACGCTCGTCACGATTCAGATCGCGTTCACCGTCACCGGCGAAGTGTTGCACGATCCCGGCGCGGGCGACGCGATGGCGATGGTCTCCTTGCTCATCATGGGCGTGTGCATTGCGATTTATCAAGTGGCGAATAGTCGCGCGCGGCGGTGGGCAAAATGAAAAAACAAAATTCGATCTTTTCGCTCGTGCTCATCGGCATCTTTGTTTTGTACATGATCATTCCGATCATTGCAACGTACATGTTCTCGATTGCGACGAAATGGGATGTTTCGATTTTGCCGGAGGGCTACACGCTTGACTGGTACCAGACCGCGTTTGATCATCCCTACTTTAGCATCACGCTGACCAATTCATTTATCGTTTCGTTTTCCGCCGTGCTTGCCGGCTTGTTTTTTATCGTGCCAACGACGTATTGGGTTCACACGCGTGTGCCTTCCGCCAAACCGTTACTTGATTTGCTGATGATTCTCCCGTTTGGTATTCCGGCGGTTGTCTTGGCGCTCGCGTTGATTCGCGTGTACAATTTTCAGCCGGTTGCGCGCTCGCCGTTTTTGCTTATCAGCGGTTGCGTGATTTTCTCGATGCCGTTCATGTACCGCCCCGTATCGAATAGCTTGATGGCAATCGACGTGCACACGCTGACCGAGTCGGCGCTGAACCTGGGCGCGAATACGTTTCAGATTCTCGTGCGCGTGATCGCGCCAAATATTATGCCGGGAATTTTGAGCGGCGCGTTACTTGTCTTTGCGACTGTGTTTGCGGAATTTACCTTGGCGAATCTCATCACCGGCGCAAGTTTCAAGACTTTTCCCTTGTTGCTGGTCGAATTCACCAAGCGTGATGGACGTGTCGCCGCCGCGCTCTCGGTGATTTCGTTCACCGTAGCGTGGATCGCCTCGCTGGCGATTTTGTGGGTGAGCGGACGCGGACACAAACCAACGGAAGAAGTTGTCGCCGCGCATTAAGAAGGAATCACTATGGCATACCTCGATTTGAAAAATGTTTCCAAACTTTTTGGCACAGTCGCCGCGGTCAAGGATTTCAATCTCGCGGTCGAAAAAGGCGAGTTCGTTTCATTGCTTGGTCCTTCGGGGTGCGGCAAGACGACGACGCTTCGCATGATTGCCGGGTTTGAAATGCCAGATGCCGGGACGATCACGCTCGCCGGCGATGACATCACGATTGTCCCGCCGAACAAACGCGGCACGGGCATGGTCTTTCAAGCGTACGCGCTTTTCCCCAACATGACCGTGCGCGATAATGTGGCGTTTGGGCTTGAGGTAACGGGGCATCCCAAAGCGGAAATTGATGAACGCGTGCGCGAGATGTTGGCTATCGTGCGACTGCCGGATGCCGGCAAGCGTTATCCGCATCAACTGTCCGGCGGTCAGCAACAGCGGGTTGCGCTCGCGCGGGCACTGGCGATCCGCCCGCGCGTCTTGTTGCTCGACGAGCCGTTATCGGCGCTGGATGCGGTGGTGCGTGTGGCGTTGCGCGGCGAGATTCGCAAGATTCAACTCGACCTGGGAATCACGACAGTCTATGTGACGCACGATCAGGAGGAGGCGCTCTCCATTTCGGATCACGTTGTCGTGATGAACCAAGGTCTCATCGAACAACTAGGAACGCCGGAAGAGATTTATCGCCAACCCAAGACGCGCTTCGTCGCGGCGTTCATCGGCACGGCGAATCAGTTGCATGGCGTCGTGGTGGACCGCGCGCAGGTTCAGTTTGGCACGATGATGCTGCGCGCGCCGGTGCCATCGAATCTCAGCGCCTCGCATCAAGTCGTCGTGTTGGTGCGCCCGGAGAGCGTTACGATTCACTCTGCCGCGCCAAGTTCGAATCAGCAAAATGTTTTGGAAGGCACGATTCAAACGATCACGTTCCTGGGACCGATCACACGCATCGCGGTGGATGTGAGCGGCACGCGCGTCGTCGCCGATGTGACGGCGGCAAATCGCGCCGCGCTGTCGCACAATCAGCCGGTGTGGCTCGCGTTCGATCCCGAAGCGTGTCAAGTAATGGCAAGTCAGTAGGCAGTAGGCAGTAATCAGTATCCAGTATTCCGTTGAAACGTTGGTTACTGACCACTGACCACTGACTACTCACTACTGGGGGTTTTATGACTGGCGAACAAATTCGACTGAAACGATTATTTTCTTCGGGCAATGTGGTTGTGGTCGCAGTGGATCACGGGTTGTACAACGGTCCGCTCGCCGGCTTGATCGATCTGCCGCACGTGGTGCAGAGCATCGTTGATGCCGACGCGATCTTGATGTCGCCGGGGATGCCGGCGCACTGCGCCGATGTCTTTGCGCAACGCAACGCGCCATCGCTCATCGTGCGCTTGAACTGGGGCACGCAGTACGCCACGCAATGGCAATACGGAACCGCGCACAGCGTGCCGATGATTTCCGCCAGCGATGCGCTTGCATTGGGTGCGGACATTGCGCTGGCGGGTTTCTCGCTTCACACCGGCGACGAGCGGATGGACGCGGACAATATTGCTGTGTTGGCAAAGCACATTGTGGAAAAACGCGCCGCAGGTATTCCACTCGTCGGCGAATTTTATCCGGCAGGTGCCGAAGACCTTGCGCCGGAACAATTGCAAGAGCAAGTTGCCATCGGTTGTCGCATTGCCGCAGAACTTGGCTCGGACATGATCAAGACGTTTTACACCGGTAAGGATTTCGACAAAATCGTGGCGGCGACGCCCGTGCCGATCTTTGGTCTCGGCGCGCGCAAGACGCCGCGCGAGATTGATGCGCTCCGGCTTGCCGCCGGTGAAATTCGTGCGGGTGCGCGCGGCGTGGTCTTTGGGCGCAACGTCGTCCAGGCGCGCGAACCGAAACGCTTTCTCGATGCGCTCAAAGAAGTTGTCAAAGCCGGCAAAGACCCTGAGCAAGTCGCGCAGAAATTCGGAATCGAATAGTGATGTTGTTTCTGGGGATTGACGCCGGCACCACCTCGCTCAAAGCCGGCTTGTTCGACGAACGCGGCAACGCGCGCGCAATTGTCAACGAAGAATATTCGCTCATTACGCCATCGGCGGACGAAGCGGAAATCGATCCGGCGGAATATTGGCGCGCATGTGTGAGCGCCGTGCGGCGTGTGCTGGCAAAGGCGAATGTGCGCCGTGAAGACATCGTTAGCATTGGCGTGTCGTCGCAAGGCGAAACGACGATTGCCGTTGATGTGCAGGGCAACGCGTTGCGTCGTGCGTTGGTGTGGCTCGACAATCGCGCTACGGCGCAGGCGCAGCAAATCGCCGCGCATTTCGATTTGAAACGCGTGTACGAAATCACCGGCGATCCGGAAATCGTGCCGACGTGGACTGCGTGCAAAATTCTGTGGCTCAAGCAAAACGAGCCGGAAATTTTCAGGCGGGTGCACAAATTTATCCTCGTCGAAGATTATTTGTTGCAGCGCTTGACCGGCCGCTTTGCGACGGATGGCGCGGTCGCGTGTACCTCGATGCTGTGGGACATTCGCTGTGGCGGCTGGTGGAGCGAGATGCTCGACTTTATCGGCATCACCCCCGCGCAATTGTCCGAGCCCGTCGCGCCCGGTGGCATTGTCGGCACTCTGCGTCCCGATGCCGCGAGCGAACTCGGATTGTCGCCGAAGGTTCAAGTCGTCGCGTGTGGCATGGATCAAGCGGCGGGCGCAGTGGGCGCGGGAAATATTCGGCTCGGTGTGATTTCGGAAACGACCGGCGCGGCGCTCGCGATTCAAGCGACGATGCCCGCGCCACACTTGGATGCGACCGGTAAATTGCCGGTGTATGTGCACGATGCGCACGACTTGTTTCTGTTTGTGCCGGTGTGCAATACCGGCGGCATGGCATTGCGTTGGTTCCGCGATCAATTCGGGCAAGAGGAAATGCGAGTCGCACGCGAGCAGAATCGCGACGCGTATGATCGGCTTGGCGAACTTGCCCAGACGGTTGACCCAGGTTGCGAAGGACTGACGATGCTTCCCCACCTTATGGGCGCGTTCAGTCCCGAGTACAACATGAACGCGCACGGCGTCTTTTATGGCTTTACTTTACGTCACACCAAAGCGCATTTCGCGCGCGCGATCCTGGAAGCGATTGCATTCATGCTCAAGCGGAATCTGGATTTGATGCGCGCGTTGGGCGTCGAGGTGCACGAAGTGCGCTCGACCGGTGGCGGCGCAAAAAGTCCGCTGTGGTTGCAGATCAAAGCCGATGTGCTGGGCTTGCCGGTCGTCACGCTGGAACAAGAAGACACCGCTGTGCTGGGCGATGCGATTCTCGCGGCGGTTGCGTGCGGCGTGCACACAAACCTTGCCGATGCGTGCGCGGCGATGGTGCGCTTGCGCGGACGCATCGAACCGAACGTTGTCACGCGCGCGGCATACGACGCGGCTTTTGCGCAGTACGTTTCGGTGTACGATCGATTGTATGGGCGATGATCTACATTAACAATCACGAAATTGTGCTCGACGAACACGAGCGCCTCGAACCGTGGGCAAGTTATGATCGCGTGATTTGGCTCGCGATGAATTTCATCAAGCATTGCCCGCGCAATCCGCGCAACGATTTGCCGTGGTACATGCAATATTCGTGTTTCTGGACCGACCCGCTGCGTCCGACGATTTGGCCCGATAATCCCGCCGGCAAATTTGCTTGGGCGGTGACGACGCTCTTGAAATATTTTCCATACTTGGGCGACCGCGCATTCATCGATCTTACGCGCGCGATGCTGGATCGATTGCTGGCGTATCACACGCCGACACATTTCGAATGGGGCGGAGTGCCGTATGCGTCGGCGCATCCTGGGACTGGAATTTATTTTGGCGCGCGTGCGGATGGCGAGTACGCCACCGAGCCGGACAAGATTGCGCAAGCGGCACGCGCCTACGTCGATTTCTACGAGCTGACCGAGGAGACGCGCTATCTCGATGCCGCACGGCATTGCGCCAAGGTGCTCGTCGCCAAGATGCGCGCCGGCGATGCCACCCACTCGCCGTTGCCGTTTCGCGTGGACGTGCGCGATGGGCGTGTGATCGAAGAATACACCGGCGACATGATTCAAGCGGTGCGTTTGTTCGACGCGCTGATTCGGCTGGGCGATGCCAAATACATTCACGCGCGCGATGCCGTGTGGAATTGGATTTTGCAATATCCAATGCGGAATGGCATGTGGAAGGGATATTTCGAGGACATTCGCCTCGACCCGGATAACGCGAATCGCGATCAACTCTCGCCGCTAGAAACGGCACGGTACATTTTGCAGAATCCAGCGCGAGATGCAAACTGGCGTGACGATGTCCCGCGATTGCTCGCTTGGGTGCGCGACAACCTGGGGGCAGCGCCATTCTACACCGCCACGCCGATCCACGAACAGAAATTTTGTTGGCACGTGATGGGCAGTCATACCGTGCGGTACGCCTCGGTATGCGCGCTGTGGGCGGAAACAGCCGGCGATGCCAGTTATCGCGAACGCGCGTTGCGTTCATTCAACTGGGCAACGTACATGGCAAGCGATGATGGCACGGTGACCGTCGGGATTGATCGACCGGATTATTACAACCAATGTTGGTTCACCGATGGTTATTTTGATTACGTGCCGCATTTCATTGACGGGATGGCGGCGCTGCCGGAAACTGCGCCGCGTGATAGCGATCATCTTTTGCGCGCGTCGTCGGCTGTGCAGGCGATTGACTATGCGCCGCTCAACATTCGCTATCGCACGTTCGATGCCCAGGCGAGCGAGACATTGCGGCTGACGTTCGAGCCGACGCGTGTGATCGCCGATGGCGTCGAGTTACCCAAGACCGAATTGATGGGCGATGAACCTGGGTGGAGTTTTGATTCGGCGTTGAACGTTATGCGCGTGCGACATGCAAGTCGAAACATCGAAATAATTGGAAATTGAAAAATAAATCGGAGGGAGAGGTTATGGCTATCAAACCGCAAGTCGGCGTACTCGTCACCGCGTTGCTTGAGGACGATTACAACAAAACCGCACACATGCGACCCGAAGCGCAAAAATTTGTGGATCGCATTGCGAGCATTGTCGGGCGATACGCGGATGTCGTCGTGCCCAAACTGATCGAGGAAGAAGATCAAGCGGCAGAAGCGGCGCAAATGTTCAACGCCGCCGGCGTGGATTTGATCGTCGCCGCGCAACCGGCATACACCAAAGGCATCATCCCCACGCGCGCATTTCTGGACACCACCGCCCCGGTCGTCGTGTGGAATACGCAACAGATTCGCTTTTTGCCGGAGAATGCCGATTTCGATTTGATCATGGTCAACTCGGGTTTCGCCGGCGTGCCGGAAATGACGAGTGCCTTGACGCGCATCGGCAAAAAATTTTGGACGGTGACCAGCCACATCGAAGACCCGGCGGGCTTGCAAAAACTTGCCGACTGGATTGCGGCGGCGGGCGCAGTGCGTCGGCTCAAGACCGCGCGTATCGGTACGATTGCCGGCACGTTTGAAGGCGCGACCGATATGATGGCGGATCAACTTTCATTGCGGCGGCATGTGGGGCCCGTGTGCTGGCCCATCGAGCCGGAAACCGTAGCCGCGGCGATGGAAAAAATTTCGGACGCGCAGGTTCAAGCGTTGGTCAAGAGCGAATCGGCGCGCTATAAAATCGACATTGATGCGCCGTCGTTCGGGCGGTCGTGCCGGCTCGCACTGGCGCTGGAAAATGTCGCGCGCGAAAAGAAAATGGATTCGCTCGCGTCATTCGATTACATCTGGCTCAACATGCCGCGCGTCGGCATCATTGCATCGTATGGCACCGGGCGTCTGTGCGAACTCGGCATTCCCACGACAACCGAAGGCGACATCGTTCATGCGACGGCGATGCTCGCATTACAGCAATTGTCCGGCGCGGCGACGTTCATCGAACCTTACGTCATTGATTTTGATCGCAATGCGGTGATTCTTTCGCACGACGGGCACGGCAACCCGGCGATGGCGGACGAGGTCGCGGTCAAGTCGAGCATTTATTACGAAGGTTTGCATGGTCGCGGCGCAGGATTCGAGTTTGCGTACAAGCCCGGCGCGGTGACATTGCTCTCGTTGATTTGTGTCGAAGACCATTGGCGTTTCGTGATCGCGGAAGGCGAATCGCTTGCGATCAAGCCGCGCCCGGTTGCCGCGCCGCAAATGTTGTTCAAACCCAAGAGCGGCGATATTCAAGCGTGGTGCGATGCTTGGCTGATGGCAGGCGGTCCGCATCACATGGGCTTGGCGTACGGAAATCTGGCAGGGCAATTGGAAAAGGTCGCCAAGTTACTCGGCATTGATGCTGTAGTTGTGTGAGCGTTCTCAAGGATGACTAGATGTACCAGGGACTGACAATTACACCGCCCTTTTTTGAAATTGGACCCAAGGCATATTTGTATGGCGAGAAGATGCTTGCCCTTGCCAAACATGCCGACGCGTTGAGTGAAAAGTTCCAAGTCCAGATTATTGTTACTCCGCAGTGCGTTGATATTCGGTTGCTGGCGCAAGAAATGAAACGGGCGTTGATCTTTGCGCAACACATGGATGCGCTGGGAGTTGGCAGAGGTGTGGGGTCTGTCCTGCCTGAAGCGGTCAAAGCGGCAGGTGCCACAGGCGTCTTGCTGAACCACGCCGAAAAAAAATTACCCCTGGACGTTTTGCAACGCACCATCAAGCGTGCCGACGATGTGGGACTCGCAACCATCGTGTGCGCGGACAACCTTGAGGACGCGGCAGTGATTGCCAGGATGGAACCCAATATCATCATCGCCGAATCGCCGCAACAAATCGGAACAGGCAAGCGCGGAGATGATGATCAGCAAGCGATCACCCAGATCAACCAAATCGTTTGGGACATCAATTCCCAAATCCGCGTGCTTCACGGAGCCGGCATTAGTTGCGGGCAAGATGTTTACAATGTGATCGCTGGCGGTGCGCAAGGCACAGGTTCGACGAGCGGGATCATTCTGGCGAAGGATCCGTTTGCCATGCTCGAAGAAATGATCAGTGCGGTCCGCGCGGCGTGGGACATGCGGCGCGTCATTGATGCTGGAGGATAGGCGATGGCAGTGTATCACGAGTGCTTCAAAATCCAATCGGATAAAAGACCAACTTTCCATGACGTGACGGCGCAAGTGGAAGCCGTCCTACAGAAATCAAAGATCCAGAACGGAATCCTGCTCGTTTTTTCCCAGCATACGACGTGCAGTGTGCTGATTCAAGAAGCATCGGATGACGTCAATTACTGGGGCACGGAATTGTTGATGCAAGATTTGGTGAATGTGCTTACGAAAATCATTCCCACCTGTCTGACTGAGGGTCAATACTTGCATCCCGGACCAAAGCATATCGAAGCGGCGGCGGGCAGAGATGAACTCCCTTCATGGTCACTGAATACGGATGCGCACCTCCGAAGTGTTATCATGGGGCGGTCGCAATCGGTTCCCGTTGTGGATGGTGGCATGCTCTTGGGTGAGTTTGGGCGGATCTATTTTGCCGATTTCGATCAGGTGCGGGCGCGGGAGCGGACCGTCCGAGTTCAAATTGTTGGCGAGTAGTTGAATCGCTCGTACCCACCGGTGCGACAAATCCATGTGCCGCACCGGTGCGCGCGGAATGTGCCGGCGATAGTCTGCGGATGATGGTATCGGGTAGGACAAGGCGCTCATGACAAATCGCGTGCGTTCACGAAAATCGATCAAGGGACTCTGGGCGTGGCTCGGTCTCGTGCCGTTTTTTCTCTTTGGCATCGCCTTCGAGATCATCCCGGTGCTTACGCTTGCGCGTTCCAGTCTTACCGCGCGCGATACGTTCACGCTTCAGAATTTCGAGCGCGCGCTTACGCCCATCTTTATCGAATCGTTTCGCAATAGCATCCAACTTTCCGCCGCCACCGCCTTCCTGGGCGTCGTGTTTGGCACGCTGGTCGCGTATGCGATCATCACGACGCGCAGTGTCTGGGTTCGCAATGCGCTGACCGCGCTCGCCGATGTGACGACGAACTTTGGCGGCGCGCCGCTCGCGTTTGCGTTTATCGTCGTTCTCGGTTCGACCGGCATCGTGACGCTGATTCTCAAAATGATCGGGATCACTTTGTATCCCGATTTGTTTCGGATTTACTCGATTCAGGGACTCGCGGTTGCGTATCTGTACTTTCAATTGCCGCTAATGATCTTGCTCATCATCCCTTCGCTTCTGGGATTGCGGCGCGAGTGGCGCGAAGCCGCGATCAACCTCGGCGCGTCGGCGGCGCAGTACTGGTTACGCGTCGCCTTGCCGATCTTGTTGCCCTCGTTGCTGGGCGGATTCTTACTGCTGTTTGCCAATTCGTTTGGCGCATACGCCACCGCGTGGACGCTCACGGGTCCCGACGTGAATCTCGTCACGGTGCAGATCGCCGCGCTCGTGCGCGGGGAAGTGCAACTCGATCCCGCGCTCGCGGATGCGCTCGCGATGTTATCGCTGGCAATTATGACGCTGTGCATTGCCGGCTATCAGTGGCTCGGCGGACGCGCGCGCAAGGAGGGGCGGTGAAAAATGATCGCGGCATCTGGCGCATTGTCGTTCTCACCCTGTTCCTGATGTTTATGATCGTCCCATTTCTCGCGACAGTGCTCTTTTCGATTTCGGTGCGCTGGGATCGAACGCTGTGGCCCGAAGGGCTGACGCTCGAATGGTGGGACAAGGTCACGAGCCGTTCCGCGTTTGAGACGACGCTGACCAATTCGTTCATCGTTTCCTTTGCGACGATGTTCGCCCTCGCATTATTGGTCACGCCGACGGCGTACTGGGCGCACATGCGCGTGCCGCGCGGCAAGCCGTTCATCGAATTTTTGACAATCATTCCGTTCGGCATTCCCGGGGTTGTGCTCGCGCTCGCGCTGATCCGCTTTTATTCCCAAGTGCCCCTGCCGCTGATCAATACGCCGAGTATTCTCGTTGCCGCGTGCATGGTGATCGCGTTGCCGTTTATGTACCGCCCGGTCGCAAACGCGCTCGACGCGATTGACATTCACGGATTGACCGAAGCCGCGCAATCGTTGGGCGCCGGGTTGGGGCAGACATTGCTCCGCGTGATCGTGCCAAACATTATGCCCGGGATCATCAGCGGCTGTCTCCTCGTATTTTCGACCGTCTTCGCCGAATTTACGCTTGCGAACTTGCTCGTCGGCACGCGGTTCAAAACATTTCCGATCTATCTCGTCGAGTTCACGCGCTTTGACGGACGCCAAGCCAGCGCGCTGGCGGTGATCAGTTTCGTGATCGCGTGGCTCACGTCGCTCTTGATTATTTGGATCGCCGGCCGCGGCGGTCGCCCGGCAGAGTCGCTCGGCGCGCGGTAGCAAAATGATGGAGAATCGAAACGGACAGGAATTCAAGGAATGGGAGGTGATCGAAGGAGAACAGTGATCGAAACTGTAAATCTGAAATCGAGAATCGCAAAATGGATGTTAGATGATCGGAGTTGGAAGTTTGTCCATCCAACTTCCAATCTCTAATTTCCACGTTCCAATCTTCACAGGAGGAGAAATGAAAACACGCATTTTCGTTTTGGGGTTGCTCATGATCCTAGCAATCATTGCGGTTGCATGCGCACCTACCCCGGAACCGACCAAGCCACCAGCCCCGACTCAGGCGCCCGCGCCGAAACCCACGGACGCGCCCAAGCCAACTGCCGCGCCGAAACCCACGGATGCGCCCAAGCCGACTGCCGCGCCTGCGCCGGCGGGTCCTTCGCAAGCCATGCTGGACGCGGCGAAGAAGGAAGGACAGGTTATCAGTTACGGTATGTCGGATGATTGGGTTAATCTCGAAAACATCTGGAAAGCCGTCGAGAAAAAATATAGCGTCAAGCACACCGACACGGACATGACGAGCGCGGAACAGATCACCAAACTCCTTGCCGAAAAGAACGCGCCGGTGATGGACGTGGCGGACATCGGCTATGATTTCTTGGGCAAACTGCTTGAGAACAATCTGGCGATGCCGTACAAGAACGCGAACTGGGACAAGATTCCCACCGAATTCAAAGACGCCGACGGCAAGTGGGCGGTCGCGTACTGGGGCGCGATCAGTTTTCTCGTCAATACCGACATCGTGAAGAATCCGCCCCAAACGTGGAATGACTTGCTCAAGCCCGAATACAAAGATAAAGTGTGCAGTCGCGATCCGGCGGTCTCGACGTACGCAACGGGATCGGTGTTGGCTGCCGCGTACGCGAATGGCGGCGGTGAGGACAATGTCAAACCCGGTCTCGACTGGTTCAAGCAATTGCGCGACAGCGGTAACCTGCGCGCGGGTGTCGTGCTGAACGTCGCCGCCGTGCAAAAGGGCGAATGTCCAATCTCGCTCGTGTACGATTTCGACGGATTCGCCAAGCGCGACGCGACCAAACTGCCGTTGCAAGTCATCATTCCGAAAGATGCTACCGTCGGTATGTTGTTCGCTGAGTACATCAACGCCGTCGCGCCGCATCCGAACGCTGCCAAACTAACCCAGGATTTCCTCTTCTCGGATGAAGGTCAGATCATGTTCGCGCAAGGATATGCGCATCCTGGGCGCAAAGACGTGAAACTGCCGGACGACGTCGCGAAAAAGATGTTGCCCGAAAGTGCATACGGCAAGTTGTACTTCCCCAAGAGTCTGAACAGTTTCTCGAAAGCGATCAACGACATCGTGAGTGGCTGGAACACGATCAAGGGTGCCGCTGCACCAGCGCCGGCAATTCCGCAAGCGTTGATTGATGCCGCCAAGAAAGAAGGTACAATCACCTCCTACGGCTTGGCGGATACTTGGGTCAACTATGCCGGAATGTGGAAATTGATGGATTCCAAGTATGGCATCAAGCACAAAGATACCGATATGTCGTCGGGCGAGATCATCGCCGCACTCAAAGCCGAAAAGAACGCGCCGGTCGCCGATGTGACGGATCTTGGTTTCAACTTCGCGCAGACGGTGTTGGATAACGATCTCGCGCAACCGTACAAGAATGCATTCTGGGCGGACATTCCCGACTATGCCAAGGACAAGGATGGCAAGTGGGCAGCCGCGTACTGGGGCGCCATCGCGTTCACGGTGAACAAGGACAAGGTCAAGAACGTTCCGCAAAAGTGGGATGACTTGCTCAAGCCCGAGTACAAAGACACCATTTGCATGAAAGACCCGCGCTCGTCCGCCACAGCAAACATGGTGGTGCTTGCCGCCGCAGTCGCCAAGGGCGGTGACGAAAAGAATACCAAGCCGGGCGTTGACTATTTCAAGCAATTGAAAGCGGCGGGCGCACTTCGTCCCATCACCCCAAGCACCTCTAACATCCAAAAGGGCGAATGTCCGATTTCACTGTCTTGGGATTTTGACGGTCTGGGCTGGAAGCGCGATCTGAAGATGAACCTTGATGTTGTGATTCCGCAAGATGGCTCGGTGGCAGGACTCTACATCCAGTTCATTGCCAAGAACGCGCCACATGCCAATGCCGCAAAGCTGTTGACTGAGCTCGAATTCTCGGACGAAGGACAAATCAACTACGCGAACGGATTCGTGCATCCAATTCGGTCAACCGTCAAGATTCCCGATGCGGTCAAGAGTCAATTCCCGCCGGATGATGCATACAAAGCCGTGAAATTCCCCAAGGATTTTGTTGCACTCGACGCCGCAGCGAAAGCAATCTCGGACGGCTGGGCGCAACTGGTCCAGTAGATAAATAATCGAATCAATGCTCGACAAAAATGCCGAATCAAATTGACTTGGTTCGGCATTTTTATGTGCGTTCAGACTGGATGTTGACTTGTTGCAAATAACCGATTGCCCAAGCAAACCGATTTCACCGAGGAGTCCAATCCACGTAGACGCTGAAACCTGTTCAATGTAGCGTTGGCTTTGCAAGAATGTCAACCGCTTGCTTCCGCTCAACATCATCCTCCAAGCAAGCCGCCGAGACAGTTTCATTTTAAAACCTCCATTTCGATCTTATGAAAGAATTTCCGTATGACAACTCGAAAATTGAGTGCATGCCCATGCCATTGGGCGGGTTTACTCTTGGTCAAGTGGCTAGGTACGGAATTTTCCAGCATTTGACAAACCATTCTTCTCCATCTATCATCGCGTCATCAGATACTTATGCCTGACCAACTCCTCGCCACCAAATTTTATATTCCATCAGCACGCGCCAATATCGTCAATCGTTCGCAACTCATCGAGCGATTGAATGATGGTGTGCAACACGGTCATCGCTTGACGCTTGTGTCTGCGCCCGCAGGATTTGGCAAGACCACGCTCGTTGCCAGTTGGCTCAACACCTCGGCGCCGATTGAGCATTTCAAAAAATGCTGGCTCGCGCTCGATGCAAACGATAACACGCCCTCTGCATTTGCCGCGTATTTTGTTTCTGCGCTTCAAACGATGCATCCGCAAATTGGCGGCGTCGCGCGCGCGGTAATCGAATCGGCGCAAGCGTCGCCGCTTGAAACGATTTTCGGCTCGCTCGTCAACGACCTTGCCGCATTGAACGAACAAATTATTTTCGTCATCGACGATTATCACACTATCACCAATCCCGATATTCACCGCGCGCTCGATTTTTTCATCGACCATCTGCCGCCCAATTTTCATTTGGTGATGACGACGCGTCAAGACCCGCCGCTGGCATTGTCCCGTTTGCGCGTGCGCGGACAACTCACCGAGATCCGCGCCGCGCATTTGCAATTTTCGCAAATCGAGTCCGACGAATTTTTGAATCGCTTGATGGTGCTGGGTTTGAACAACGCCGATGTGGTGGCATTATCGGAACGCACCGAAGGTTGGATTGCTGGGTTGCGCCTCGCCGCACTCGCGCTCGAAAACGAAAACGACAAGCACGAATTCATCAACGCGTTCACAGCGAGCAATCGTTTCTTGACCGATTATTTGCTCGACGAAGTATTGTCGCGCCAAGAACCGCAACTGTACGAATTCCTTTTACGCACCTCAATTTTGCACCGATTTTCTGCGTCAATGTGCAATAGCGTTGTCGGCGAAAACATCGGCGCGCCAATGTTGCGGCGACTCGAACAATCGAATTTGTTCCTCGTGTCGCTCGACCGCGAGCAACAGTGGTTTCGCTATCATCACTTGTTCGCGCAATTTTTGCAGATGCGATTGAAAGAATCAGAACCGCATCTCATCCCGACGCTGTATCAACGCGCGATAGATTGGTGCGTCGCGCAAGGGTTGGAACGCGAAGCATTGGCGTACGCGTTGGAATCGCACGATAATGCGCGCGCGGCTGAACTGGTCGAAAAATTATCGCCCCATGTTTTGAGCACCGCGGGCGCATCCCAGGTTCTCGAATGGATGCAAGCTCTACCTGAAGCGTGGATTAAACAACGTCCGTATTTGTGTTTGCATTATGCGTGGGCATTGTCGTTCGTCGCACAAATGACGCAAGCCGACGAATATCTCGCACTTGCCGAAACCTTGTCTGCTACAGAATCGAATGAACAAGCCAGGACAATCATCCTGGGTTATATCGCCGCGCATCGCGCCTATCTCGATTTTTTTCGCGGCGCGTATCAACACACTATCGAGAATGCACAATTCGCACTCGAACATATTCCGCGAAACGATGATGTGATTCGCGCGCGGACACTGACGTTGTTGGCACACGGCTTGCGTTATGCGGGCGATTTCGCCGCCGCAATTGACGCGCACGAACGCGCCGCGAGTGTGAGCGAAAAGACAGGCAACCTGTACACCGCAACATTCAACCTGGGTGGCTGGCAGGAATTGTATCGCGAGCGCGGACAGTTACGCCAAGCGATGGCGATATGCGAGCGCACCTTGGATTTTGTGCGGCGACGTGTTGGACGCACCGATATGCCTTTTTGCGGTTTCACTTTTTTCGAGATGGGCGTTATCGAACGCGAATGGAATCATCTCGACCGCGCGCGCGAATACAGCGAGCAAGGTGAAAAACTCTGCCGCGAATGGCGTCAAGGTGATGCGCTCGCCATTGGTTTGATGGGCGCGGCATTTGTATATCAAGACCTGGGCGAGTCTGCCTTGGCGCAACAAGCGATGGAAGAGGTCAAGCAAATCATCGGCACTATGTTTTCGGCGTGGGGCGCGGAAATGGCGAATGCATTCATCGCGCAACTCGATGTGGCGCGTGGCGATGTGGCATCGGCAAGTCGTTGGTTGCAAACGTGCGGGCTGTCCATTCACGACGAGATTCCATTCATTCGCCAGGATGACTATCAAGCATTTGCCCAGGTTCTAACGGTACAAGAAAAATTTGCGGATGCGTTGGTGGTGTGGGACAAGTTGTATCAACTGCTCAAATCGTCGGGACGCATCGGACGCTTGTTCCAAGTGGCATTGTGGCGCGCGCGCGCGTTGGCAGGCGCAGGTCGTCGCGCCGAAGCGCTTGATGCGTTGAAGGAAATGCTCGCGTTCGGTGAATCGGAAAATTTCGTGCGGTCATTCTTGAACCCAGGTCCAGTCATTGCCGATTTGTTGCGCGAACTGCCCGCAAGTGATTATCGCAATCGTTTGCTTGAAGCGTTTCCCAAATCGCCCTCGGCAAATCTAATCGAATCGCTCAGCGAACGCGAGTTGGAAATTTTGCGTTTGATTCAAGCAGGGTATTCCAATCAAGCGATTGCGGACAAGTTGGTCATTACGCTCAACACGGTCAAGAAACACACGAGCAACCTCTTTGGCAAGCTCGGCGTCACGAGCCGCACGTTGGCGTTGGCGCGCGCGCACGAACTGGGTCTCCTCTAGCGATACTACTTTCGAGTAATCGTTTCCCCTTTTTGTTTTTCCCAAGATTACACTTTTACGTCCTGACAAACCCGCGTGTGAATGTTACACTGCGGGCGTAATTTAATTTATAGATTATTCATTCGGCTGTGCCGCACTAGCAGGCGAATGAAAATTTCACCGCAGAGGACGCAAAGAGCGCAGAGTTTTAATTTTTCTGTGTAATCTGTGGTTATTTTAAAGAGGTAATGATGCCCAAATTAACTCGCAGAGATTTTTTGAAACTGGTAGGCGCAGGCATCGGCGGGATAGTGCTCGCGTGTAGTGGACTCACGTTCGTTGCGACGCGTGAGCCAGACATCGCAATGCCGCAAAACACATTTGGAGGAAATACGAAAATGGCAAGCAAGGTTCTCGTCGCGTATGTGACCAAATCGGGTTCGACCGTGCAAGTCGCCGAAACAATCGGCAAAAGTTTAGCGGACAAGGGCGCAATAGTGGATGTGCGTCCCATCAAAGCGATTACGAATCTTGATGGATACCAAGCCGTCGTTGTCGGCAGTGGCGTGCGCATCGGCAAGTGGTTGCCCGAAGCGGTCGAGTTTGTCAAAAAGAATCAAGCGAAATTAAATCAAGTGCCGACGGCATTTTTCACCGTGCATTTGCTCAACCTCGATGAGAGCGAAGCGAGCAAGCAAGGTCGGCAATTGTACGCGGCGGACGCACGGCAGAGTGTCAATCCCAGGATTGAAGGTTTCTTTGCGGGAAAAATGGAATACGCCAAACTTTCCTGGCTCGAACGCTGGATGGCGCAAACGATGAAAGCGCAGGAGCAAGATTTGCGCGATTGGAACAAGATTGGCGCGTGGGCGCAATCGCTCGTGCCCAGTGTCGTGCAAGTGTAATCACACTGAAAGGATGCTCTGATGAAAGTCTCAACCACTTTGATAGTGCTGGCGTGGGTAATTGTTTTGCTTGCCGCGCTCGCCGCAGGAGTCGGTGTGTTTTGGAATGATGCAGGCAAGCCGTTCGCGTTCACAACCATTCACGGCGAAACGGTGCAACTTGCTGGACGCGGATTGTATCGTTACGATTCGACCTTGATTGCCGAAGGATTTCGAGACCAGGACATTTACATTCTCGCCGTTGGAATTCCATTGTTGATTCTCAGCGCCGTTCTCTATCGGCGTGGCTCGTTGCGTGGTGGATTGTTGTTGACGGGCTCACTGCTCTACTTTTTCTACAACTATTTCTCGATGACATTCGGCGCGGCGTACAATAATCTCTTGCTCGTTTACATTGTGTTGATGGCGGCGAGTTTGTTCGGACTGATTTATGCGCTCACCTTGTTTGATGCGCGCGCATTCCCCAAACATTTTTCCGAACGATTGCCGCGCCGAGCAATTGCGATTTTCCTGATTTTCATCGGCGTCGCTTTTCTCATTATTTGGGGCGGCTTGGATTTGATACCGACGACGCTCGCGGGCAAATTGCCTGCAACGCTGGGACATTACACGACAGTCATCACGTTTGGCATTGACCTGGGAATTCTCGCACCCGCGATGCTGATTAGCGGCATCTTACTTTTGCGTCGTGAATCGGTGGGTTATCTTTTCGCAACTGTCTTGCTCATCTTTACGCTGGTACTCAATCTCCAACTAGCGTTGATGGGCGTGATGCAATACCTGGCTGGCTTGATGAGCATCGGTCAATTTATCGGAATGAGCGTCTCGTTCGATTTGATTGCGCTCATCGCGCTTGGGTTTACGATTGCGCTATTCCGCAATTTTTCGGAAACAGTAATTGCATAGAATTGGAGAAATTCAATGAACACTTGGAGGAATCGAATGTTACAAATCTTGTTGATTGTTGTCGGTATCATCGCCACACTTGTATTTATCGGTTGGCTGGGTTTGCAAATTCAACCCAGTTCGTTTCCGACGTTTGAGCAACGCTCACCCGAACTTAAAACTATTCCGTTGCCCAAAGGTTTGCCCGCACCCGTCGAGCGATACTATCGCGTCGTCTACGGCGAAAACATCCCTGCCATTACTTCGGTTGTCATCACGGGACGCGCGATGATGCGCCCCGTTGGACCAATAACGTTTCCCGCGCGCTTGCGTTTTACGCACATCGCGGGACAAGCGTATCGCCACTATATCGAATTGACCTGGTTTGGCTTGCCTATCATCAAAGCGAACGAACGCTACATTGATGACAAGGGATTTATGGACATTCAGTTCATTGGCACAGATGAAGGCGAGAAAATTGACCAAGCCGCGAACCTTGCATTGTGGTGTGAATCCAGCAAGTTTCCCGCAATTTATCTCACCGACCCGCGCGTGCATTGGGAACCTGTAGACGATTCGACCGCGATTCTGGTTGTGCCGTTCAATCAAACCCAGGAACACATCGTCGTGCGCTTTGACGCGAAAACAGGACTCATAACGTGGCTAGAATCAATGCGTTATCACGATTCCAAAAGCACATCGAAAGTGTTGTGGCTCAATCACGCGCTCGACCCAGAGATTCGCGATGGCAAACCCGTGGAGCAACAAGGCGCGGTGATTTGGATGGACGATGGTATGCCGTGGTTTATTCTGACGGTCGAGGACACGGTCTTTAATGTGGACGTGCAAGAGTATATTCGCAAAACAGGATTGTGAGATGCAGTACGAAATTTGTGTGGAAGGTCATTTGGACGAACAGTGGCAAGTGATGTTTGAAGGATTTGAAATCAAGCACACCTTCACGACCGACCATCATCCCATTACGATGCTGGTCGGTTCGCTCGCCGACCAAGCCGCGTTGTACGGCACGCTCAGCCGATTACGCGACCTGGGTGTTGCGCTCGTCAGTCTAAATCCAGTTTAGCTGCAACTTGGTATCCTGCACACGTGCATAGTTTTTTTGACTTGGGCGCGACCTGATCGGCGCTGTCGCGCCTGGCTTCGCCGCAGGTGATCGTCGCGGGTTAAATGATATTCGCGCGCAAGTGTGATCACGCGGTCGTTGATGCGGTCGCGCACTTTCTGTTCGACTTGGCGATACAGCCATTTTTTGCGCCAGCGTAAGACATTCACATTTTCCTGCTGAACGCGCCGAGCAGTTTGCCAACGGACCGATTGAAACCAGTCACAATCCTGGCATTGGTCAGCCCCAACGAGCCAATTGAGTCATGGGGGCGGCGGCACTTGCTTATTACGACGATGTAGTCCATAATTGGGTCACTAAAGTGGGTGAATTCGAATCGTTCGTGGCAGTTTTTTGTTGGACGTTTGCCCAAGCATGACCTTTGGACTCTTTACAGCGTAAGAATAAAATTGTGAGAAGATGACTATGGACAAAATTAGTTCTGGAACAGGGCATCTCTTTTCCGATCCGAATGTCAGCGCCGCGCGCGAGTTTTTCAAA
>CAIKBD010000495.1 GCA_903825565.1 uncultured Anaerolineales bacterium
CCCGCGCGATTGCCCGCCGCAATGTCCTTCTTCGTCAATTTGTAGAGCCGGGTGCTCGTCCAGCGTGGGCAATCCTGGCTCGCGCCCAAGTACCCTTCCAAATCCTTCGCAATGTCCCACGCGCTCTTTTGTTGCGCCACGCCATTGTAGAGCACGGCATTGATGCCATTGCGCGAATCGTGATCGAGTTTCCAAATCCTTTGCGATAACCGCAATCCGTCTTTGTAGACTCGCTGATCGGCGGCGTTCAACACCGCTTGGAGTTGCGGCGCAAAAACGAAATTCACATCGTTGGGACCATCGGGTGCGGCTTCGTTGAAAATACTTGACTCCGACTCGTCCACGCTCCACCAATACCAAGACAAATCGAGGTCTGAATCAGTTCGGAGTCGCTCCGCCCTTTCGCTTTTTACTTTTTCATTTTGACTTGCCGCGATTGCCGGCTTGACCATTTGGTCGTGGTACACCAGCAGCGTCTCGAATGGCAACTGGGCTGAATCTTTTCGTGTGTTGTTAAAGAACTTTTTCCATTGGTCGAATGTCTTTGACCATTCACGTACAAGTGCGCTCTGCGCACGATAGAGCGCCAACCCATCAAATAGGTTGTCCCGACTACCCGCCGCCGCCAGCACAATGCCGCGCGCGGTCGTGGTAAACTCGCTCAAGATGCGATGCGTTTCGCCGGTCGCATACAGTTGCACGCGCAGTTGCGCGCGTTGTTGCGCCTGCCATACGGCGCGGAACGGAATTTGATTCGTCGTCTTTGGCATATTGGCTCATTGAGGAATGGCGCGCGCGCGTGAACTTACAGTCCACCGGCGATTTGCTCGCTCGGACTCATCGCCAACAGTTCGCCCACCTCGACATCCGGCAGATATTTGACGAGCACGGCTTTGAGCGCCACATCATCCAAGCCGAGCGTGCGCAACGCTAACGCCGCGTTCGCCAATGCCATCAACGCTTCGGGTGTGAGCCGCGTCTTGGATTTCCACGCGATTTGATACGCCAAACCTTCTGGCACAATGCCGTGCAAGAGCCATTCGCGGTAGAGTAGGGGCTTGATCAATTCTTCGCCTACCCAGTGCTTGAACTGGACGAGCATTTCGTCATACTGTTCCTTTTGCTTGTCGAGCACGTCGCGGTTCAAATCCTGCCCATAGCCCAGCAGAGACATGGGCACCGGCGACGCTAACCACCAGGTGCGAATATGATGCAACACGTCGTCAATCAAGCCCAGGTTCGCATCGCCGCCAATCGCCGTGACACTGCCGGGCTTGCTACTGAAAAAATCGGCGACCGCGGCAAAGGGATTGTCCAGCGCATCCTTGTTGTTGTCCTTGTACTCTTCGAGCTCATCCCGCCCCGCGCCCTCGACGACGTGCAAATATTTCATCCCCGCGCGCGTCTTGCGGCGCACCGCAATATCCAGTTCCCCTTCCTTAATGCGCTTCCACGCGTCGAGCGCGCTGGCAAACAGCGGCGTGCCGTACCGCGAACCCTCGTTGTGCGCCCAGCGCGCGTGGATGATTTGCCACTCGGCAAACCAGGTCACGCTCGCCGTATTGGGATCGGTGATGTACGTTTCGTCGGCGTACCAAAACGCGCGCGCGGGATTATCGAATTGATCGGCGCTGTTGCTATGGCGCCGCGTCAACAGCGTGGGCTTGCGCGTGGCATTCACAATTTGCAACGCCGCGTCAATCGCCACCTCGATGAACGAATCGCCATCCACGAGCGTCAGCCGCACCCAGTCGTCGAGCCGCGTGGGTAACGCCAACCGCTCGACGAGCGCCGCGGCGAGTTCTTCCGCTTGGGGATGGGTGGGGCATTGCACGACAAAGCCGCCACTGATCGCATCGCGCGCGAGCGCGCCGATCACGCCATTCGCGCGCGGGTCGGTCGCGTACATCGCGCGGCATTGCTTCACGCTATTCGCGCGGTCCGTCTCCGCGCGAAATTGTTCCAAGTACGCCGACGCGCCCGCGCGTGAAGACCTGCCTAATTGGGATAACCCAGTCAGGTCTTTGGACGGTGTTGGTGCAGCGCGTTTGAACAGCGCGGTGATCCGATCAAAGAGACTCATCGTCAGTCCTTAAAAATGTCCTTGAGCATTTTTTCGAGCACGGGCAAATTACGCTCAATGGTCGGCAGGATGATCGCGTACCGACCTGC
>CAIKBD010000496.1 GCA_903825565.1 uncultured Anaerolineales bacterium
CGCGCCGCCAAACTGCGCGTCATACGCGCCGGCGGCGCGCGGTTGATCTTTGCGAAATTCGTGCCGCTTGCCCTGCGCGTCGAGCAGATAGATCGAAACGGTCGCGTCGCGTCCCAGGGCATAGTGGATGGTCGTCGCAAGATTCGGACTGCCGGCGAACGGCGAGATGCCATCCGGCGTCAGCGACACGTTGTCGAGCAACGCGCTCGAACCGCACGCGGTCAAGAGCAAAAATAAAATGGGCAACAAGCGTTTCAATCTCGAACCTCCGCGCCAAGTATAGAGAAATCGGGCGAATAGTCAATCGGTTAATCGGGCGATCAAGGAACGATTTGGATTTCGGCGACGGTGATCGAATCGCCAACATCGGTGGGTAGGCGCGCGCCAGTCGCCGCGTCGTACAGCCCAATCACGATTTGGTACGTGCCGGGCGGCGCGGCGTGATCAATCGGCACGCGGTACGCGTCGGCGATGATTTCGTCCGCTTGCCAAACGGTGGTGGGCGACTTGCCCTCGCGCGGCAAGCGATCCACCTGACCCCACAGCGGGTTGTTTTGTTTCGGGTTGAATTGCGCGCCGACGAGGTGCACAAACACGGTGTAACTCGTCGCAACGTGGCGCACCGCGCGCCAGTACAGCGTGAGCGAAATTGTTTCGCCGGCGCGAAACTGAGTCTGCGGCAGATCATAGCCGGCGAAATGGATCGCGTCGCCCAGCCGCGCGTCCGCGCGCTGCGGGATCGCGCCAACTTGCGCGAGCGTGAGGCGCGGCATCACGAAAATTTTGGCGAGTTCGCTGTTGCCGACGACGAGCGGAAATTCGCCGCGCGCGTTCGGTGGAATGTCAAACTCGTTTTCATAGCGCAAGAGGTTGCTCGGCGGCATTTGCAACGTCGTCGTGATCAAACCGGTCAAGCGCAGGGTGGTCGTTGCCGGATTCGGCGCGCGCCAGTACGTGGTGACGCGCACCGTGTCGCCGGCGTTGAGCTCGCGCGTTGGCAGATCGAATCCCAGGAGTTGCAACGCGTCGCCGAATTGTTCGGCGCGTGAAAATTGCGGCGCGAAATTCTCCGGTGCGATCCGCACCCCGTCGCGGGGTTCGCGCGCGTAGAGCGCGAGCCGCTTGTCGCCGACCGGGCGTTCGAGTTGTTTGGGCAATTCCTGCGCGATGCGCGCTTCGAGCCATTTTTGCGGATCGGTCGCCAGCGCATCCGGGATCGCGACGAGCCAGATCGCTTGGTTGCGATTCAGCGCGCGGCGCACGAGTGCGTCCGCGTCGTCGCGCGTCATTGCCTTGCCGTTCGGCACGCCGAGCCAATCGAGCGGCGCGCGCAGATAGTACAGGAACGTGGGCCATTCCTGATCGGTGTCGAGCAAAACCAGGTCGCCTTGCCGCGCGCTGGCGTTGACTGTATTTGCCAACGTCGCGTAATCGTCGCGCAAGTAGCGGTCGGCGTAATAATCGTTCAACACGAACGCGTTTGCGAGCAAGACCACTAGGATCGCAAACACCGCGAAAAGGCGAGAAAGCCGCGAAAGGATTGTGACGCCGAAGGCAAGGAGCATCGCGTAAGCGGGCGCGAGCACGAGCAAATAGCGCGCTTGAATTTTCGGCGCGAAGAACGCGGCGGGCGTGAGCGCGAGCGCGTAAACGAGGAGCGGGGGGAAGACGACGATCAAAGTGAACAGTAGGACAGGGGACAGTGGAACAGTAAACAGTGAACAGTAAACAGTATTCAGTGTGCGTTTACGGAACACGCAATACGCAACATGCAAGACTGGGACGAGCGCAAGGGTGGTCAACGCGATTGTGAGCCAAAAATAATTTTCGATGTTCGTCGTAACGCCGAGCGGCAAAACGGTGGCGACAAGTTTGAGGAACACGGCGAAATCGAACGTGGGCGCGGCGCTCCACGTGGCGGCGTTTTGCAGGTACAGGTACATCCAGGGTGCGAAGAGCGCGGCGGCGAGCAAATTTCCAACGAACCAATTACGCAATGAGCCAACGAGCCAATTTGAAAACTTGAAACCTGAAACTTGAAACGCGCGAACAAAGAAAATCAAGAGGTACAAATTGAGCGCAAGCAGAACGAGCGCGGCGAGGTAATGCGTCCACATGGCGAGCGCGGCGAAAAGGGCGTAGTAAATTTCAGATTTCAGATTGTAGATTTCAGATTGCGGGTGCGCGCGTTTTGAATCTGAAATCTGAAATTTGAAATCTGAAATTATTTTTAGCGCGAACCAGACAGCGACGAAGGCGAAGAAAATGGACGGCGTGTAATTCTTAATGTCTTGCGACCACCAGATGTGAAAGCGCGAGGTTGTGAGGAATAACGCGGCGAGTACGCCCACCCACGTTCCGCCCACTTTTTTGCCGATGCGGTACAACAACGCAATGGTGAGCACGCCGAACGCGAGCGAGACGAATCGCCCGGCGAACGCGCTGGTGCCGGCGATGAAATTCCAAACATGCAAGAGCCAGTAGTGGAGTGGCGGGTGCTCGTCGGCGGCGGTGCGCAACGCAATCCACGCCCAATCTTTTTGCGAGAGCCACACACACCAACCTTCGTCCCACCAAATGCTTTTATCGGCGAGGCGATAGGCGCGCAAAAAAAACGCGCCCAGCACGACGACAGAGATTGCCAGCCGCGCAAACAAACGACCGCCGACAGCAGACAGCCGATGGCGGTCAGGGGTCGGCGGTCGTTTGTCTCGTTTCAATGTTCCGCTCCACTCAGACCGACGAGCGCGACGCCAATGCCGACGACAACCGAGCCGATGATGCGGAGTGGGTGCAGCCCTTCGCCGAGAAAAACCCACGACTCGACGACGACGATGACGTAACTGAGCGCGAGCATTGGGTAGGCGAGGGAGAGCGGCACGCGCGAAATCACAGACAGCCAAAAAACCGAGCCGCCCATAAAACCGATAAAGCCCAACCACAGATTGGGGTTTTGCGCCATCCGCCACACGGTCGGCAAAATTTTATCCACTGCGGCAAAATCGAACGAGCCGATCTCGTTCATGCCGCGCTTTAAAAACAATTCGCCGGTTGTGCTAAACAAAATGGCGGGGATGAGCCACAACAAGGCGGTGATCGTTTCTTTCGACAAGAGAGCCTCCGAAAATAGTTAGGCGGTTTGACTATGCAACTACCCAACTACTCAACTACCAAACTGATTAACTGCTTTCGCCACTGCGCGCACATCCTCCAGCGGCAATTCGGGGTAGAGCGGGAGCGAGAGAATTTCCCGTTCGAGTTTTTCGGACACGGGCAGACTGCCCGCGCCGTAACCCAGGTTCTGGTATGCGGCTTGACGATGAATCATTTGGGGATAGTGGATCGCCGTGCCGATGCCTTGAGATTTGAGATGCGCGAGGAGAGATTCGCGTTGCGGCGATTGCACGACGTACAAGTGATACACCGGTTGCCCGTAACTCATTTCGCGCGGCGGCGTGACGGTGCGCAGCAGTTCGGTGTAGAGCGCCGCGCGTTCGCGGCGCGCCGCGTTCCACGCGTCGAGGTGGCGCAACTTTACGCGCAGGATCGCGGCTTGCATTTCATCGAGCCGCGAGTTCATCCCTTTGATGGCGCTGGCGTACCGCTCGCGCCAACCGTACTGGCGGAGCAAGTTCACCCGCTCGGCGAGCGCGGGATCGTTTGTCGTGATCGCGCCGCCATCGCCGTACGCGCCGAGGTTTTTCGTCGGATAAAAACTGAACGCGGAAATGTCGCCCAGTGCGCCGACGCGTTTGCCGCGATACGTCGCGCCGTGCGCCTGCGCGCAATCTTCGAGCACGAAAATCTTCGGCGAAGCCGCGCGCGCGATCTCGAAAATCGGATCGAGATCGCAACTCTGCCCAAAGAGGTGCACGGGGATGATCGCTTTGGTGCGCGGCGTGATCGCGCGTTCGAGTTGCGATGCGTCCGTCAGCATCGTGTCCGCGTGCACATCCACCAACACGGCGCGCGCGCCGGTCAACTCGATGGCGGCGACGGTGGCGACGGCGGTGTTCGGCACGGTGATGACTTCATCGCCTGCGCCAACGTCGAGCGCGAGCAGAGCGAGGTGCAACGCTTCGGTGCCGGAGCCAACGCCAATCGCGTGGCGCATGCCAATGTACGCGGCAAATTCTTTTTCGAACGCGCTCACTTCAGGTCCGAGAATGAACCAGCCGCTCTTCATCACGCGCAATGCGGCATCATCGAGTTCGGATTGAATTGAGGCGTACTGTTTGGTTAGGTCGAAAAAAGGTGTCGCCATAAATCTCCTCGTAAAGCGTAAACCGTGAAACGTAAAATTTACGCTTTACGTTTCACGCGTTACCAATATTTTTCCTTGTTCGCGCGATAAAATTCGAGCGTGCGTTTCAAACCCTCGCGCAAGTTCACGCGCGGTTGCCAGCCGAGTTTGCCGCGAATTTTGCGATAGTCGGCATAATAATCGCCAATGTCAATCGGTTTGCGGTCGGGCGGAAACGGAATGACGCGGTACTCGCCGCCGCCGTTCACCGCGACGCAGAGCGCGGCAAGATCGCGCAGGTTGATCGTCTCGTCGGAACCCAGGTTGAAGATTTGACCATACGCGTCGTCGGTTGTCGCGGCGAGTAGAATCGCGTCCAGCGCATCGTCCACGTAATTGAAATCGCGGATTTGCATTCCGTCGCCCCACACTTCAATCGGTTCGCCGGCGATCAGCCGCTTGATCCAAATTCCCAGAAATGTTTGGCGCGCATCCTTGACGCGCATACGCGGGCCGTAGGTGTTGGTCATGCGGAGCGACACCGCGCGGACGCCGTAGACGTTGTTGTACACAATGTGGTACCACTCGCCCGCCATTTTGTTGATGCCGTTCACGTCGGTTGGGTGCAAGAGGTGCCGTTCGTCCACCGGCAGATAATCCGGCTTGCCGTACATTTGACGGGTGCTGGTGAATACGATTTTCACGCGCGGGTTTTGCTTGCGGCACGCTTCGAGGATCGAAAGTTGCGCGCGGCAATTGATTTCGAGATCGGTGTACGGATCGCGCATCGAATCGAGGTGCGCGGTTTGCCCGGCGAGGTTGAAGAGATAATCGCGGCCCTGCACGAGATAATCCATCGAGTATTCATCGCGCACGTCGGCGATGTTGACGCGCACCTGGTCTTCGATGCCCGCGATGTTGAACAGGTTGCCGCCGTACTCCGGGATGAGTGAGTCCACTAGCGTCACGCGCGCGCCCAATTCGACGAGTCGCCGCGCCAAGTTCGAGCCGACAAAGCCGAGGCCGCCGGTAATGAGGCAGTCGGCGTTAGTTAGGTCTCGGATTTCTTTTGCCATATTTGTTTGACTCGCTTAAAGTGTTCGATTCTTTCAGTGATCTTGCCGATTTCGCGCGGATAGAATTCTAGCATCACATCGCACAATTCGAGCATCCATTTTTTGCGTGAATATTTTTCGTTGATGTGAATGGTGTTTGCATTGGCAATTTGAATTTGGCCCCAGCCGAGCGCGCCGATGGTCAGACAATCCCACGCAAAAAATTCGATGGGGACAAAATGGGCTTGCGTCACTTTGATTTGGGTTTCTTGCACGTGGTAAGCCACAACCAGTACGACAAAATAGTTTTTATCATCTTCATAAAAGCGGGTTAGGCGTTCCACTGAAGTCAGGTTGGGCATATTGAAATGGGTGTCGAGGCGATGTGTTTTCACATCCACGACGTAATACAATCCATCGGTATCGGTGAATGCCAGATCTGCCATCGCGCGGCGCGCAAATTGCGCCGAGTACTCGGCAACTAAATCACCCAAGAGCGTTTGGAAATTTTCAGAGAGAACCGCTTGGATCGCGTCTCCCACGGCGCGCGGACTGGAAGCGGTACGCGTCGAAAGAAAATCGGGTTGCATGTTTAGCAGCTTGACAATCGTTTTTTCAAGCGCCCGGAACTTGGCGGTGTAAAAGATTCTACTTTTCATCTCGCTTTTTCTCAACCGGTTCTTCAAAGAGTGGCAATACCCTTGGCGTTCGGCTACGGCGTGGTTGCGCTTTTGCGTTTTGCAAAGAATTCCGTTCCCAGAACACGCCGTCCGCGTATCCTTGAATCGTCGGATCCTGTTCTACCCGTGCCAAGCGTTTTTCTGCCCAGCACGCATACGTCAAATCAATCTCGACGCCGGTATATCTGCGGCCCAGTTTTTTGGCGACCACCGAAGTCGTGCCAGAACCCAGAAATGGATCGAAAACCAGATCGCCTGGGCGTGTGCTGGCGAGAATAATTTTTGCCAGTAATTTTTCCGGCTTTTGCGTCGGGTGTTCGGTGTTTTCCGACATAGACCAAAACGGCACGGTCAAGTCCGTCCACAAATTCGAGGGATGCGTCAAGCGATAATTGCCATTTTCTGTTTGTTCCCAATCTTTGGGCGCGCCGTTGGCATCCGTGTACGGCGCAAGCACGCGGCGCTTGAGTTTTACCGCATCCACGTTGAAATAGTAATCGTTGGATTGAGTGCAAAACCAAATATCTTCGGAACTATTTTTCCAATTGGTTGTTGCGCCGCGACCTTTCTCACGCTCCCATGTGATGCGATTGCGGACGATCAGATATTTTTCCGCGATGAGATGAATCGCCGCGGCAGATCGCCAATCGCCGCAAATGTATACGGATGCCGTTGGCTTGAGCGTGCGGAATAATTTGGGCAACCAGGTTTCCAACCATTCGGCGTACGCGGCGGTGGATTGCTCTCTGAATGTGAGCGCGTTGAATGATTTGGTGAGATTATAGGGCGGATCAATAAACAGCAAATCCACAAATGTTGCCGGCAACCAATCAAGAATCTCGAACAGATTTTGATGGATCGTGCGGTTCTCGATCTTTTGGGATATAACACGCTCGGTCAGAGTTAGCAAGTTCTGTTGATACATGAGCGCTTCAGCGCCCGACCAAGTCAGCGTTCTGTTTTGGGTTGCCGGCTTTTCATTTGGTCTCGGCATTTAGTTCCGCTCCGAATCATTGGGATGGAGGTCTTGTTTGAGCAAATGGCAATATTTACTTTTGGCTGATACTTGCATACAACCGTGGCACTTGCGCCAGGAGTACATCGCGCTTGGTCGTCGCTTCCCACAATGCGCCGACGCCGCCGTACTCGAACGCGACGATCCACGGCGCGCCCCACTTGCCCGCGCGGAGTTCGTGCATCGCCCACGCCCAAAATTCCCAGTCGGCGTCCGTCATCGGCAAGTGATCGATCAAGCGGTTGCGAAACAGCGCGATCGTTTGCTCACTTGTGCCAAATTCGCGCGCGCGCGCGATCCATTCGCCGGCAAACATCTGCAAGCCCGTCACGTGAATTTCTTTGGTGTGCGCGACCGGCAATGCGGCGATGTAATCGGCGACATCCATTCCCAGGTTGATTGCCGCGAGTCGCGCGTGCGATACGTCCAGCAGGAAGCCGCACCCGGTCGCCGCCACCACGCCACGAATCAATTCGGGCGCAACCACCGCGCGCAACTGTTCTTCCGTGCCGTCTGTATTTTCGATGATCACGCTCTCTTTGCCGAACCGTTGGACGACGGTTTGCACATCTCGGATCGCGCGTTCGAGCAATACTTGGACGTGCGCCGGTTTCAGCGAATCGGTAGGGAGGTCGGGAAAATCTTTGGCGCTGGGCGCGAGATGCAAGTTGACGAGCGGCGTCTGGGTTTGCGCGAGCATGGTTTCGATGGCGCGCCAGTCGGCGACACGACGCGTTTCGTGGTTGAACGCGTCGCCGTTGCCGTTGCCGACGATGAGCGGCAAGTGCACATAGATCGCTCCCGCCGCTTGAAATTCGGCGAGCCGATCCTGCCACGCGGGGCACTTGAAATAATCGGTTTTGATTTTGCCGGCGCGTGCCAGTTCAACCGCCGCGGCGGAATAGTTGACGGCGAATTTCAACGTGCCGCCTTGTGCCGCGCGACTTGCGCCGCGCGTTGCGGGCGGTACGCTTTCGCGGCTTCGTGCTGGATGACGAGCCGCCACCACCAGCGTCCCAGCGCCCCAAGCGTGCGCGCGACGCGCGGCAAGTTGAAAAACTGCGACTCGCCGTACTGCCGGTAAAAGTGATGCACGGGTACCTCGATGAAACGATAACCGGCGTCTTGAACTTTTTTCACTAACTCGAACGTGATCGCGCCGGTATTCGATTCCAACTTTACCACGTCGAAAATTTCGCGGCGCATCAAACGAAAATCGCAGTCCACGTCCTTGATCTTCAAGCCGAACATCAGTTTGACAAAGTACTGGTATGCCAAGCCGATCCAAATGCGATGCGCCGGATCGCGCCGCTTGATCTTCCACCCGTTGATGAAATCCACATCATCCGAAATTTTATCGGCGAGCAGTTTCAATTCGCGCACATCGTACTGCGCGTCGCCGTCCGTGTAAAAGACCCAGTCTTTTTTTGCCGCCGCGATGCCGGAACGAATGACGCCGCCATAGCCGCGATTTGTTTCGTGATTGACGATCCGAAATTCCGGCGGCAGGATACATGCCAACTCGCTCAAAATTTTCAGTGCGTCGTCGGGGCTGGCGTCGTTGACGACGATGACTTCGTAATCGTCGGAAAGTGCGCGCAGAGTTTGGAGCGCACGAATCACCATCGCCGCAATCGTGCCGGCGTCATTATAACACGGAAAGAAAACTGAAATGCTGGGTTTCATAGTTGGCTAGTTGGCTAGTTGGATAGTTTGGTTATGCCATTCAACTATTGCACGCGTAAATCGGTTGATAGAATCAGGTGATCGCTTGCCGGCACGCCGTTCGCATCGAGGATTTGCAGCCGCGAAAAATTTTGCGCGTCGTACCAGCCGATCTCGATCTGGTATTTGCCGGGCGCGCTGTTTGCCGGCAACGCGAGATCATACGCGTCCGTGATGTATTCGCCCGCGACCCAACCGGTTGTCGGGCGCGCGCCGTTCGCCGGTTGCGCGTCTTTTTGCGCGACGACCTTGCCGTTCGCGTCGAGCAGATGTACGAACACGGTGTACGGCTTGTTCATCTTTTCGCGCGCGTGCCAGTGCAAAGTGAGTTTCAAGTTGTCGTTGGGTTTCAGGTTCAAGGTTGGCAAATCGTAACCGGCGAGCGCGAGATAGTTGTTGAAATTTGCCGCTTGCGTGAATTGCGTGCTTGGTTTGACGAACACGCGGTCGGTTTTCTCAACCGTGAACGGGGCGAGGTCGAGTGCTACGCCATCGCTCAACACCACGCGCAATTGCGTTGCGCCATCGTGCGCGTTCGCCGGAATTGCCACCGCATATTGCCCGCGCACGATTTCGCCGGCGCGCCATTCGGATGTTGGAAATTGGAAATTGGAAATTGAAAATTCTTCGCTTGGCGCGTCGCCGAACCGAATGCGAAAAGTGTAATTGCGCGTCGGCTTGGCATCCGCGCGCCAAAACAGCGTGAGCGGGAGCGTTTCGCCCGCGCTCGCCTTGTCGCGTCCCAGTTGATAACCGAGCAAGGTGAACGCGCCGAGCGGCTGGCTCAGCGTGTTTTGAATATTGAGGGCGGCGAGCGTCGCCGGTTTTTCCGGTGGCAACACCGGGATTGGCCCCAGTTTTACGGATTTGCCAAGCGGCGCGCCGTTCGGCGCAAGCACGTCGAGTCCGCTTTCGTTCTGCTTGGTGTAAAACGTCACCTCGACGAAATAATCGCCGGCGGGCGTGCCCGACAACAGAGGCACCGCATACGCGCCGAAAAGATGCTCGCCCTTTTTCCAACGCGTCGTCGGATAATTATAGCCGGCGGGTCGGCGATCTTGCTTGCCCCACAAATTTCCGGCGGCGTCGCGCACGCGCACCGCGATCTGGTAATCGTCTTCAAAGTTATCGAGGACTTGCCAGTACAGGTTGAACGCCGCGCCCGCATCTGCCGGTGTGGGCGTTGGCGCATCGTAACCGAGCAGTTGAATCGCGTTTTGAAAATTGACCGCGCGTTTTATCGCCGGTGCCGGTTCGGTGGGAAAATGCGCGGTTGGTTTCAGCATCCAGTGGCGTAAACGCACTTGGTAAAAATTCGTCCCCGTGATTTTTTCTTCCGCGCCTTGCGCCGACAGGAACATGGGCACAAACCCGTTCGGGTCCACCACTTCGTTTTGCCACTCGACGACCCACGCGCCGCGTTTGCCGGTCAGCGTCGCGTTCAACGCGTGCGCCGTGTCGAAACCCAGGACGCGTTCGGCGTTGAGCGTGGGCTCGTCCGGCAAGCGCACGGTGGGCGCATCGCCGCGATAATAATAGTTGAACGCGGGGAACATGTGCCCGCTCGTCAGCAGGATCGCTTCGTCCGGCGCGGTGTGTTGTTCGACGTAACGCACGACCTCGCGGAAGCTGGCTTTGGTGAACGCGGGATCGAAATACGCGTTGGCGTCGGCGTAAAGGCAAGTGGCAAGTAGAAAGGCAAAGGGAATAACGTAAAGTGTAAAGCGTAAAACGTAAAACTGGAAACGTGTCGCGCGACGCGTGAGCGTACAGAGACTTGCCAGCCCCGCGCCGAGTAACAGGAAGAATGCGGGTGAGGCGATCATCAAGTAGCGCGCGTTGAATTTGGGATTGCGCGAAAAGAGCAAGAGCAAAAGCGCAAGCGGGAGAATTCCGTACAAAAGAACAAACGTGATCGCGCGCGTCGAATTTTGCATTTTGCATTTTGCATTTTGAATGGCGAGCGCAATCAATCCCAATGCTGAAATCCCCAGCCAGCCCAACGCCAGCCATTGTGCGTGCGTTTCGAGCACCGATTCGCCGAGCGTGAAATTGATCAGGATGTGGCGCAACGCTTCGTCGAGTTTGAGCTCGCCGCGCCAGTAACTCGCGTCCTGTCCAAAGCGCGCGACGACGAACGGGAGCCAGGGGAGAAACGCGGCAAAGATGGCAAGGAGGGAAAAGGTTGCCGGTTTCCAGGTTTCAGGTTTCAGATTTAACTTGAAACTTGAAACGATTATCCAAATCACTTGGAACGTAATCACCGCGAACGCGAAATAGTGTGTGTAGACGGCGGCAATGTTGGCGAGCGCAAAAACGATCCACCATCGGCGTGAATCTGCCGTTCGCAATAACGCGTAACTCGAAAGTAGCAAGAGAAATGTGATCTGCGTGTACATTCGCGTTTCTTGCGAGTACCACACATAGAGCGGCGACAGCGTTGCCAGGAGCGCCGCGAAACCGGCGGCGCGGTGATCGAACAGGCGGCGCGCGGTGACGGCAAGTAATGGGATGGTCAGCACGCCAAAGCTCAGCGAAAGAAAACGGACGGCAAACTCACTGTCGCCGGCTTGCGTAATCCAAAAATTCAGGAGCAGATAATAGAGCGGCGGTTGAATATCGGCGGCGGTGCGCGCGGCAAGCGTCGCCGGATCGAAATGCGCGAGGTACACGCTGAACGCTTCGTCGTACCACAGCGATTGCAGATCGAGGCGAAACACGCGCAAACCGAACGCGATGAGGAATATAATTAAGAACGTGACCAGCCAAGTGATGCGGCGCAAATTCCAACTCCGAAATCGAGTGCGCGCATCTTAGCACAGGACAAGAGTGAGAGCAAATCAGCGCGCCGGCAAACGCGCGCGCCAAGTTTTGCCTGCACGCGTCAACTCGCCCAGCGCCACCCAGCGGCGCTCCGTCGAAACCGGCAAATCGGTTTGCGGCACGAGGTAATATTCGGCGGTGTCCCAGTCCGCGCCAAAGAATACGCCCACGCCGATCTGGGCGGGCGCGTTCAATTCGAGCGGTAACGTGTCCGCGACGATCACTTCGTCCGGTTGCCAGCGCGCGGTGGGGTACCAAAAATGGAGCATCAGCGGCGGCAGTTGCGCGTCGGCGCGCGGATCGCCCGCTTCGTCCGGGTAAAATGGAAAGAGCGCGAAATTATTGGCGAGACCGGGCAACCGTTCCCAGTAGGTTCGCACATAGACGCGTTGCCAATCGTCCTGCCGCACGTCGTAGCCCAGCAAGCGCACTTGATCGCCGAAATCCACGCGCGCCGGATATTGCGGCAGGATGCAGTGGCACGTCCGGATAAAATTGTAAAACCCGTCCGGCAATTCTTTTTGCGGCAAACCGCGTTGCAGTAAAATGTACCCGTCGAGCGCATCGCGGATGCCAAAGCCGTTTGCCAACGCGTTGCGATAATTCATCACGTAATCAATCGGGTTGGTGATGTTGGACTGGGACACGTCGAGCAAAATGTACTCGGCGTCGAGAATCGTTGGGAAGCGATACAGCACGCGGCGATGACTCAAATGCGAAAAGAGCGTGCTCGTCGTCGAAACTTTGGCGTCCGCCGGAATTTGGCGCGTGAAGCGTGCGAGCGTCTGGTAATGTGGCGTCACTTCGGGCGCAAAGTACGCGCCGCCGAACGGCGTGTAGCCGGCTAACGCGTGATAGCCGAGCGTAATTACAAACGCGGCAAGGATACTGGCGACTTGCCACTTTTGACTTTTAACTTTGGACTTGAGCCACGCCGCGCCGCCAATCGCCGCGAGCACAAAGTACGGCGCGACTGGCGCGGAATAGTGATACGTGCCGGAATATTGCGCCGGGTAACTGCTTAGCAAGTTTAGAATCAACGCCGGCGAACCGATGATCAATGGAAGCGGATCGAAGAGCGCGAGGAAACCGACCGACGCGAACAACTGCGCGACGTACGCGATTTTTGCCGGGATGAACAGACCGGCAATGAGTGCGAACGGCGACTGGGGATACCGCCCGATATATACCGATTCGCCGCGCGGACTGAACTGCGGAATGATGCCGTAGAGCGCGATGAGGAACCAGGCGAGAGAGGCGAAGGCAATGATAATCGGCGTCAAGCTAAAAGTTAAAAGTCCCAAGCTAAAAGAAATTCCTTTTCCCTTTTCCCTTTTTCCTTTTAGCTTGAATGCAAAATAAATGGCCAGCGTAATCACCAGCAACGCCATATCCTCTTTCACCGCGAGCGCGATCAGCGAAAAGAGTGCGTAACGTTTCCACGCGCGCGCCTCACCATAATTGTACGCGAACAGCAACGGTGCAGGCGCGAACGTGACCGCGTGAAATTCGGCGAGGTTGGCGGCTTGCAATGCCGGGAACAGCAAGTACATCGCGGCGAACAGTCCGCCTGCCCACTCGCTCTGCAAACGTCGCCGCGCGATCCAGTAGATCGCCAACGCGCCCAGCGCAAGGGCAACCGACTGCAACACAAACAGCGTCTCGATCCCGTCATAGATCAGAAACGCGAACGGGATCACGAGAAAGATCGGCTCGACGTGATCGGTGAGGCGCGGCAAGTTCTGCCCGTTCGCGCGCGTGTCCTGCAACAGATTGCCATGCAGGGTGTTCCACAACGCCTGATCCATCTGCCCCATATCGGACGCGTAGGTGCGAAACGCGTAATGCCGCTGGATCGAAAGCGCGGAAAAATACGTCGCATACAGCGTCATCAAACTGAGGACGATGAGTAACCCGTAACGCGTGGAGAGGAATGTGCCAAATGGTTTCATTTTTTGTGATATAATAAATTGGATGCACGTATCAAGTTATTTTCGTCCCCGCCGCTGGCAGTGGGCTGTCTTGGGAACGCTCGTACTGATCACGCGGCTGGGCTTGCTCAACCGATACGATGTCGAATTGTCGCAGGATGGATTCGACGCGGTCAACACGTTAGCCATTTTGCAAACGCGCGGCGCGCGTGCCGTGCCCGACGCGCTGCTCGACCGCTTTATTCTCCACCCGTTCTACATGCTTTTGCTCGGCGGCTTGCGCGCCATTACGCCGGCGTCGCTTGATTTTTACATCGTCGCGCGCCTGTTCTCGACCGTGTGCGCCGGCGTCGCCGTGATCCTGATGTTTGAATTTGCGCGCCGCGCCTTTGGCGATCTGCCGGCGTGGCTGTCCGCGCTATTCCTCGCGTTTGCGCCGTCGTTCTTGTGGGAGAGCGTGTCCATCCTCAGCTCGACCTTGTTTCTCGCGCTGTACCTCGCCGTGTTGATCGCCCTGCTCCAACAGCACTGCCGCTTTGCCGCGCTGTGCGTGTACCTCGCCGCAATCACCCGCACCGAAGGCATCGTCCTGCTCGGTCTCGTGTTCGGCGTGGCGGCATGGCGCGATCTGCGCGCGCGCCAAATTCATTTCCGCGATTGGGCGTTCTGCGCGGCGGCCGCCGGCGCGTTTGCTTTGACGATGGGCGTCGGCGGGTGGCTGGTCGAAGGAAATGCGCTGGAACTGGTCGGCGCGCAATCTATGGCATCCATCTGGTTGCGCTTTCTCGCCCCCGGCGATTTTTGGAAACGCGCGCAATTTTTCCTCACCCAATATCCCGCGCTGTTCCCCGCGCCGATTGTCTGGCTCGGCGTTGCCGGCGCGCTTCTCACCGTGTGGCGGCATCGCACGCGCGCCACCACGTTGCTGTTTGCCGCGTCCGCGCTCTACCTGCTGTTCTTTGAAACGCTCGTGTGGTTCAATTATACCACGCTCGAAGTCCGCTTTCTGATGTATCCCGGTTTGCCGTTGCTCGTGTTTGCCGGCATCGCGCTGGCGGATGCGCGCGTCGCCGCCGCCCGATTTTCGCGCGCGGGCAGTTACCTCGCGGTGGGGATCGTCGTGCTGGGTTTGCTCGCATCAAGTTACGCGCAGGGCGACCTGGGTATGCAATTCGTTTACAAGATGCACGCGTCGCAACGCGAGGTCGCCGCGGAACTCGCGCCGCTCGTTCCGCCGCACGAACCGACCAACGTGCTGATCTATGCCGGCGTCTCCGGCGCGCTCGATTATTATGCGCGGCAACGCGACTTGCAACTCGCGTTCACGTATTTTCGTTTCGCGCCCGACGCCGCGCCCGAACAGTACCTCGCGGCGCGCCAGGTGCAATTCGTGGTGTACCCGGTCGGCAACGCGTTCGCCAAAGCAAAATTTCCAGAGCTCGCGCAATTTGAAACCCAAACGCGCGGCGCGGTCACGTTTCAACCGCTTACGCAATTCACCACCACACTCGACAGTCAGCGCTACAGTATTTGGCGCGTGATTTATTGACGCGCCGGGATCGCCCACACCAGCGTCACGCCCAGCAACTCGCCCGCCGTCGTCCACAAACGCGCGACGAGCGACAAGGCGATGGCGACCGGCGTCGGCAAAAAAGTGGCGAGCATCAACGCCAATGCGCCCTCACGGAAACCCAGCCCGCTCGGCGTGATGAACGAGACGTAGCCGATCCAGTACGCGCCGGCGTTCATCGTCACAAATGCCGGCAATTGGTCGAGCGGCAACGGCGTGATCGAGTGAACGAACAGGAAAAAGGCGACACCGTTCGTCAGCCACATGAGCAACGAAAAGATCGGCGGCACGAGTCCGCGCGCGAAGGTCGGCGGCGGCGCGACGACCTGCCGGCGCATCACGCGCGCGGTGAGCGCGACGAGCGCGCGCTGGGTGATCGGCAACGCGAACCCGATGATGACCGCGCTAAACACGAGCACGATCACAAGCGGCGCGGCGGCGGTCACTGGCGCGGGCAAGACGCCGCTCAAGAGATCGGGACGGACGAGGAGAAACATCAATCCCAACAAGCCGGCAATTGCCAGCGCGAGTGCAGTGTAAATCACTTGGCTCAAGAGCGCGTTTGTTTTGCTCACGCCTTTTTCTTCGACCAGCGCCATCATTGTTGCCACTTGCCACACATTGCCGGGAATGTAACGCGTCAGGTTTGAGAGGAACCACACGCGCGCGCCGAAGCCAAATTCGAAATAAGCGCCCAGCGCGATCACGATGCGCCGCCACGCTTCCACCGCAAACCCGCGCGCGACGACGAGCAACCCCAGCGAGACGATCAGCGGTAGCAGATCAAATTCCCAGTTGAAGCCGGACGCGGCGACCTGATCCCAGGTTTGCGCGAGAACGCGCCCGAGAAATACCAGCACTGCGCCGGCGAGCGCAGAGCCGATGATTCGCCGCGCATTTCGGAAATTACGTTTTGCGTTTGGCATTTTGAGTTCGGACATTCGTGGGTTACCGGGCAAGCGTTTGATACACCGCCGCGAATTGCGCCGCCACCGCCGCACCGGCAAAACGCGCGCGCACCCAGGTTGCGCCGGTCGCGGCGAGCCGCGCCGCCAGCGCGCGGTCGCGCCACAATTTTTCGAGCGCGTCTGCCAGTGCCCGCGCGTCGCGTTCGGCGAACAGCAAGCCGGTTTCGCCGTCGCGCACAATGTCGGTCACGCCGCCGGAATTTGCCGCGACGACCGGCGCGCCGCAGAGCAACGCCTCCGCCAGCACCAAGCCCAGCCCCTCTCGAATCGAAGGCAACACAAAAACGGCGCACTGGGCGTAATGCGCCAGCAATTCCGCGCGCGACACCGTACCGAGAAACGTGACGGCGGCTTGCAAATTCAAAGCATCTGCGCGCGCTTGCAACTCGGCGCGCGCGGGTCCGTCGCCGATGATCTTGACGCGTGCCGCCAGCCCGCGTTCGCGTACAAGCGCCACCGCGGCGATCAGCGTGTCCAGCGATTTTTGCGCGGTCAGCCGCGCGACCGCCAGAATTTCAAAATCCGGATTTTCGCGTCTTGGGTTCGGCGTTTCAAATTGCGAATGAATCGGCATCGGGATCACGTGGACGCGCGCTGGCGCAACCACGTCGAGCGCGAGCAGTTGCGCGCGCAAGTACTGCGAGCCGCACGTTACCGCGCGCGCGCGCGCAAACGCGAAACGCGCCAGCGGGATCGCCCAACGTTTTTGCCGGAGCAGTTCGACATCCGTGCCGTGCGTGGTGATGACGAGCGGCACGCCGGTTGCCCATGCGACGCACGCGCCAATCACGCCGCCGGGAATCCACCAATGCGCGTGCAAAATTGCCGGCTGGATCGCAACGCTTTGCCGCAGCGCCGCGCCGAGAAAACCCAGGTTGAATAGCGCGAACAAAATGCCGCCGCCCAGCCCGCGCCCGACGATTTCGTGCATCGTGCCGCGATACGCGATCTGCTCCCAGCGCGTCGGCGCGTAATGAAAGCGGTGAACGGGGATGCCCGCGAGCGTTTCCTCATCCGCCAGGTTGGGCGCGTGCGGTGCAAGCGCGCGCACCGCGACGTTTTCCTCGCGCAGGGCAAGCGCGGTGTGCAACAGAAACGCGCCCATCGAATCCTCGAGGGCGCGCGGGAAAACGTGCGCCAGAAATAGCACGCGCCGGCTAGTCGCGCTCATCTATTTGCCCCAGGTCACGCAGACGCGTTTCCAATTCCTCAATCCGTTCATTTTGGTTCACGATCAATTCGGCGAGAAAACCGACGACGAAAAACAGTACGCCGACCAACAGCAATACGCCGGCAAAATCGAAAATTGGGCGACGCTGGCCCAGACTCGCCAGGTAAATGATCGTCAAGCCGATAAACGTGGCGAGCGCGACGCCGACGATGCCCAAACCAATGCCGCCGAAAAAAAGCATCGGCTTGCGCGAAAACGTGAGCAAGAACCACACGACCAACACATCGAGAAACGAAACGGGAAGGCGCCCGAACCCGTAATGCGATTTGCCTTTGGTGCGCGGATAATAATTGACCGGCGTTTCGCCGATGGTGAATCCTTGCGCCGCCGCCAGGATCAAGATATAGCGATGCCAGTCGGAGCGCAAGCGCAACGTTTGCACCACCTCGCGCCGAAACGCCTTGATCCAATTCATGTCATGGACGCGCAAACCGAACAACCGCCGCGACACAATGTTCGCAATCGTGGACGCCAACACTTTGCCATCGCGTCGCCCCTGCCGCCAGCCCGCAACGACATCGTACCCTTCGCGGATTTTGTGGGACAGCGCGGGAATGTCTTGTTCGGGATCGGATTCGAGATCGCTCGGCAAAAAAATGACCACCGCGCCGCGACAGTGGCGAAAGCCGGTTCGCATCGCTTCGGTCAAGCCAAGCGATTTGCGATGCTGAAACAAGCGCGCGAACGGATAGCGCGCGGCGGCGGTTTGCGCTTCGTCCCAAGTCGCGTCGGTCGAGCCGTCGTCCACGAAAATAATTTCGCCGGCGACGCCGAGCGTTTCGAACGCGCGCGCGCATTTTTCGAACAGCGGCGCAACGTTGCCGGCTTCGTTGCGCGCCGGCAGAAACACGGAAAGAGCGGGAAGGTTTGCCATCGGGCGCGATTATAACATCAAGCGCGCGTTTCGCAAAGACGGTTGACGCCGAGCGGTAAGGCGTGTAGAATGGCGCGCGTCACTCAACCGAAGGAAGTGAAAAAATGACAGGACCGGAATTGCTCAAACGGTATGCGGCGGGCGAACGCGATTTCGCTAACGCCGATTTGCGCGGTGTGGACTTGCGTGAGGCGTCGTTGCGCGGGATCGTTTTGCGCGGCGCGAATTTGGCAAAAGCGAATCTCGGCTGGGCGAATTTAGAGGAAGCCGATTTGACCGGCGCGAACGGCGTCGGCGCGAAACTCAACGCGGCGCATTTGCGCGCCGCCAATTTGACGAACGCCAATTTCGGCGAAGCGAATTTGAAAAGCGCCAATCTGAAAAACGCGAATCTGACCGGCATCATTCTGCGCGGCGCGGTGTGCGTCGGCGCAAAATTTCAGGGCGCGATTCTGCGCGGCGCGAATCTTGCCAAGACGCAACTCGATGGCGCGGATTTCACCGGCGCAGATACGACCGCGATGGACTTGACGTACGCGGAGATGACCAAAATCGAAGGGTTGGTGATCGCGGCGGATCAAAAATCGTGGAAGGCGGTGGACAAGGCGTAGCCGGCGCGGTGGCGCTCGGTTTATGTTTGCGCGAGCAGTGCCAAAATCCGTTTCGCCCCCGCCGCCGCGTGCGCGCGATGACTCACCCGATTTTTTTCGGCGGTTGTCAATTCCGCCATTCGCACGCCGCGTTCGGCAACGTGAAAGATCGGATCGTACCCAAAGCCGTTCGTGCCGCGCGGCGCGAATGCAATTTCCCCCTCGCACGTCCCCTCGGTTTCCCAGAGTGTGCCCGTCGGCGAACAGATCGCAATCGCGCAACGAAAGCGCGCGGCGCGTTTGCTCGCCGGCACGTCGCGCAACTGGCTCAACAAAAATTCATTGCGCGCGGCGTCGCCGCCAGCGGCATAGCGTTTGGAGCGGACGCCGGGTTCGCCGCCGAGCGCATCCACTTGCAAACCCGAATCATCCGCCAGCGTGAGCAACCCACTGCGGCGCGCGTAGGTAGTCGCTTTGAGCGCGGCGTTTTCGGCAAACGTTGCGCCGGTCTCGTCCACGTCGTCGTGGATGCCCACCTCGTCGAGCGTGACCAGGGCGAACGGCAACCCGGCGAACATCTCTTGGTACTCGATCAGTTTCCCGCGATTATGCGTGGCGATTAGCAAGCGTGGCTGATCCATCCTCATTTCCTCTTGACGTGATGAACGTACTTGGCTACAATGCGAGCAGACCGCAAAACCAAAATCCAAATGTATTTGGGGGCGTGCGTGGAAATTGTCCTGATTCTGCTCTTGTTCTTGTTCGTGCTGGGCTTGGGCGGCTGGGTTGCCTTTATCGAATATCGGTACCGCCAACTCGCGCAAGCGTTTCGCTTGTTGATGACTGGGCGCGGCGGTGCGGACTTGGAGGCGACGTTGATTGATTTTGTCGCGCGGATGGATCGCGTCGAACAGATCACTCACGCTGTTGACGAACGCGTGACCGGCGTCGAAGTCAAACTGCCGTACCTGATCCAGCACGTCGGCATCACGCGCTTTAATCCCTTCGCGGACAAGGGCGGCGATCAAAGTTTCGTCGTGGCGATTCTGGACGCGCACGCGGACGGCGTGGTGTTGAGCGCGCTCCACTCGCGCGTGGATGTGCGCGTGTACGGCAAGCCGGTCGTCGGCGGGCAATCCACGTATACGCTCACAGCGGAGGAGCGCGAAGCGATTGCGCGCGCGATGAAGCCGCGCGCATAAACTTGCGGCAATCTCGGCGACGCACTGCCGCGCGGCGGTGCGTCGCTTTTTTATTGCGCGGTCGCCAACTCGATGCGCCGTTTGCGCGCGGGCAAAGAGTGCCACAGCGACAAGCCGCCGACGAATGCGAAACTCACCGCGTACAAAGCGAGAAATGGCGTCGTCCACGCCAACCCTTGTTGCCAGGCAATCACCACGCCAACGCTTGCGTATGCGCTCAGCCCCAGTTCCGCCAACGCTTCCCAGGAAAACGGCAAAGCGTAGCGTTTGGTGTGCCACGCATCCCGTTCGCTTTCGACGCGAAACTTGGGCGTGCGCCGAAACTGATTGCCGCGCCGCGTCAGCGCTTCGAGCACGGCGAGCGCATTGCTGAACGCAATGCCGGTGCCGAGCAACAACAACGCCGGAAAAAAGCGAAACCGTGAAACCCCGTTGCCCGCCGCCGTGTGTTGCGACAGCGCGTACATCACGACGGGTCCAAACATCGCCAGACTGCAATAGATGAGCGCCGCTGGAAATGGCGCGCGCCAGGCGAGCAACGGGACTAGTAGCACGAGCAAGATCAGCATGAGCACATTCATGACATAGCCGGACAAGTGCAAAATGCCCTCGCCGCGTTTGAACCACGAAACGCCCGGCGCGGTGAGCACCTGGCGTCCCAGTTTGAGCAGAACCTGGGTCGAACCCTTCGCCCAGCGAAATTGCTGGCGCTTGTACGCGTGAATCTGCGGCGGCAACTCGGCGGGGGCAACCACGTCCGGCAAAAACAGAAACTGCCAGCCGCGCAGTTGCGCGCGGTACGACAAATCCAAATCCTCGCTCAACGTATCGCCGTGCCAGCCGCCGGCGTCCTCGATGCACGCGCGCCGCCACACGCCCGCCGTGCCGTTAAAGTTGAAGAACAAGTCGTTGCGATGGCGCGCGGTTTGCTCGACGATAAAATGTCCGTCCAGCGCGAGCGCCTGCGCGCGTGTGAGCAACGAATAGCCGTCGTTCAAATGTCCCCAGCGCGTTTGCGTCAATCCCAGTTTGGGTTGCGCGAAAAAGTGCGGCACCGTTTGTTTGAGAAAATCGGGTTGCGGCACAAAGTCCGCGTCGAACACGGCGATAAATTCGCCGGTAGCGTGCGCCAAGCCGGCGGCAAGCGCGCCGGCTTTAAAGCCGGTTCGATCCGCGCGCCGGAGCAATTCGAGATTGACGCCACGGCGGCGATGATACTCGACGCGCGCCTGCGCGATGCCGGTCGTCTCGTCGTCCGAATCGTCGAGCACCTGAATCTGCAACCGGTCGCGCGCCCAGTCGAGCGCGCACGCGGCATCAATCAGGCGTTCCACCACGTACAGCTCGTTATAGATCGGCAACTGCACGGTGACGTGCGGCAAGGTTTCGAGCGGCGGGGTCACGCTGACGACCTGGCGTTTACGCCAATACAAAATCGTGGTGAACAGAATGTTAAAGCCGTAGATTGCCAACAGCGTCGCGGCGAACGCATAAATTCCAGTGAACAAGGTGATCACGCGAAAACCTCCGAACGATCCCGAAACAAAAACGGCGTTCTTGCCAAATTCTAGAACGCCGCCACCTTGCGGGTTTCAGTCCAACAAGCGAACGGGCGCGAGTATACCACCGATTAAAATTTTGGACAAGGTTTTGCACTCGCGCCGGCGCGCGTCAAGGGCGTGCGCCACAATTTTGGATCGGCGCGAAACGGATCGGCGGGCGTTTTGACAAACGCCCCTACGCGTAGATGTAGGGACGTTTGTCAAAACGTCCGGTTCGTTAAAATATCCCGATTCAAAACCTTGACCGCGCGCGCCAAAATTTTCACGCCGGGTCTGGGTTAATTGTGGTATAATAATCGCGTGACCATCTCGCTGATCCTCACCGTTAAGAATGAGGCGGACGCGTTGCCGCGTTTGTTAGACACGCTCGCCGCGCAGACGCGCCCGCCGGACGAAATCATCGTGGTGGACGGCGGTTCGACGGATGCGACGCTTGCCGTGTTGCGCGCGCGCGCGGACCGTTTGCCGCTGCGCATCCTCGTTGTGCCGGGCGCGAACATTTCGCAAGGGCGCAACCTTGCCATCCGCGCGGCAACCGGCGACATTATTTGCGCGACCGATGCCGGCGTGCGGCTGGAGCCAACCTGGGTCGCCGAACTGATTGCGCCGTTCGCCGCTGCCGCCGCGCCGGTCGCGATCGTCTCCGGTTTTTTTGTGCCCGATCCCCAAGGCGTGTTTGAAACGGCGCTCGCCGCGACGACGTTGCCCGTGCTTGCGGATATTGTGCCCGCCAAATTTCTGCCCTCGTCGCGTTCCGTCGCGTTTCGCAAAACCGCTTGGGAGCAGGTGCGCGGTTATCCCGAGTGGTTGGATTTTTGCGAGGATTTGATCTTTGATCTCGCGTTGCGCCGCGCCGGGTTGCGCTTTGCGTTTGCGCCGCGCGCGGTTGCGCACTTTCGCCCGCGTTCGAGTTTGTGCGCGTTTTTCAAGCAATACTATTTGTACGCGCGCGGTGACGGCAAAGCCAACCTCTGGTTCTGGCGTCACCTGATTCGCTATGCCACGTATCTGGTTGCCTTGCCGGCAATGCTAGTGTCCCTTTGGCTGTTACCGCCGCTTGGTCTGGGCTTGCTACTGGTCGGATTTGGCGGCATGTTCCTCACACCGTACAAACGACTCGCGCCGATGGTGCGCGCGTTTTCCATCGCGGACAAGTTGCGCGCGTGCGCCTGGGTGCCACTCATTCGCATTACCGGCGATGTCGCCAAAATGCTTGGCTATCCGGTCGGCGTGTGGTGGCGCGCGCGACAACTTGGCAAGGAGGGTGACGATGGCGACCGGCTATGTGTACGCCGCTGAATTTCTCGCCCACGCCGAAGAGGGGCATCCCGAAGCGCCGGAGCGTTTGCGCGAAATTATGCGCGTGCTCGCCGAAACCGGTGTGTTGGCGCAACTCGTCGCGCTGGCTCCCGCGCCGGCAAGCGACGCGCACATTCTCGCGGCGCACACGCCGGAACACCTCGCGCGCGTCAAGCGCATGGATGAGCGGGGCGGTGGCAATTTCGACGCGGACACGTACGCGAACGCGCACACGCTTGCCGCCGCGCGCCTCGCCGCCGGCGCAGTGGTGCGCGCGGTGGATGCGACCCTTGCCGGCGAAGTGGACAATGCGTTTGCGCTCGTGCGCCCGCCGGGCCATCACGCCACACGCACGCGCCCGATGGGCTTTTGCATTTTCAACAACGTGGCGATTGCCGCACAGCACGCGCTCGCCGCGCATCACCTCGACCGCGTGTTGATCGTAGATTACGACGTGCATCACGGCAACGGCATCCAGGAAATTTTTTACGACTCGCCGCGCGCGTTGTATTTTTCCACGCATCAATTTCCGCACTACCCCGGCACCGGCGATTGGCGCGAGATCGGGACCGGCGTGGGTACGGGCTTTACCGTCAACGTGCCCTTGCCGGCGCGCGTCGGCGATGCCGGCTACCAACGCGTGTTTGACGAAGTATTGTTTCCGCTTGCCGAACGCTACTGCCCGCAACTCGTGCTGGTCTCGGCGGGCTATGACGCGCATTGGAGCGATCCGCTCGCCGACGAACAGCTCACGCTGACCGGGTACGCTATGCTTGCGCGCACGCTGATCGAAATGGCGCGCACATTTTGCGCCGGGCGCATTGTGTTTACCTTGGAAGGCGGTTATCATTTACCCGCGCTTGCGCACGGCGTCGCCAATACCTTTCGCGCACTCCTGGGTGATCCGGCGATCACCGATCCCTTGGGCGTGCCACACGTCAGCGAGTATGATCTCGCCGACCTAAGCGCGTATCTCGATCACCTCAAAGGCATGCATCGGCTCGTGTGATCGCTTGCCTGATTTCCTAGTTGACTGTTTGCTTAAATCGGGGCATAATACACGCGGAGGTTTTCGTGAACGATCAAATCACGCTCACTGCCTACACCGATCAAGTCCGCGATCTAGTTCGCAATGATCGGAATGACGAAGCCCTGGCGATCTGCAAGCACATCTTGCAGTACTATCCCAAGTGCGTGGACGCGTACCAGCAAATGGGGCAAGCCCTGCTCGAAAAAGGCGAATTGGACGACGCCAAAGATATGTTTCGGCGCGTGTTGAGCGCAGACCCGGAAAACATTACCGCGTACATCGGGCTGGCAGACATTTTCGAGAAAGAGCATTTGATCGCGGAAGCCGTGTGGCACATGGAGCGCGCCTTTGAACTCTCGCCCGGCAATCCCGAATTGCAAAAAGAATTGTTGCGCCTCTATCACGAAACCGACAACCGCCCGCGCAACCGGATGAAGCTGACCTCCGGCGCGCTGGCGCGTCTGTACACTCAGGAGGGCTTGTTCGCGCAAGCGGCGCAAGAATGGCGCGTGATCGTCGCCGGGCAACCCACCCGCTACGATGCGCGCATCGCGCTCGCCGAAACCTTGTGGCGGATGGGACGACTCAGCGAATCTGCCCAAATCGCCGAGCAATTGCTTGACCCCTTGCCGTTTTGCCTCAAAGCCAATTTGATCTTGGGCACGGCGTGGAAAGAAACCGGCTTGGCGGAGAGCGAGCGCTATCTCCAGCGCGCGCAGGCAATTGAGCCGACAAACCAAACCGCGCAACGCCTGTTCGGTTTGCGCTCGCCTCTCGCACCGCAAACGATTCGCGTCCCACGCTACACCGAGAGTGCGCCACGCGAAATGCCGTCCGCCGTCAAACCTGCGCCCTCGCCATCGCTCACCGATTTCTTAGCCGCGCAAGCCGAAGTCGAAATCGAAGCCGAAGCGCCCAGCGAAACTACACTCGCGCCAGACACCGCTCCGCCCGAATCGGCAACGCCTGCCGAATCGCAATCCCGTCCGACAATTGTGGATGCCGCTTTGCCGCCCTGGCTCCGTTCGACATTCCAAGCGCCCACCCAAGTGGAGCCGGAACCACCGGCAGAATTGAGTGCGCCCGAAGCCACATCCTTGCCGACTTGGTTATCCCAAATTCCACCTGCCACCGCGCCAACTGAAACGTTCGCGCCGACTACCGAAGAACCCGCCGCAACCTTGCCCGCTTGGATGCGCGAAGAGACGCCAACCGAAACGCCCGCGCCGACCACCGAGGAATCAGCGGCGACCTTATCTGCCTGGTTGCGCGAGGAAACGCCAACCGAAACGCCTGTGCCCGCCACCGAGGAATCAGCGGCGACGTTATCCGCCTGGTTGCGCGAGGAAACGCCGACCGAAACGCCCGCGCCGACCACCGAGGAATCAGCGGCGACGTTGCCCGCTTGGATGCGCGGGGAAACGCCA
>CAIKBD010000497.1 GCA_903825565.1 uncultured Anaerolineales bacterium
AGACGTGCGCTCGATTATGGTTATGCCGATTTTTATCGGCGCAACGTGGTGGGGCTTTATCGGCTTCGACGTGTGCACGACGTAACGCGAATGGCTGGATGTGGAAATCGAGGCGCTCCAAACCGCCGCCAATGCTCTCAGCGCGGCAATCGAACGCCAACGCGCCGATCATGAATTAGAAACGCGCGCCAATTTTCTCGCCTTGCTCAACGACATTACGCGCGCCGGCATTGCCGCCGTTGACCTGCAAGCCATGCTCCAACTCTTCGCGGATCGCTTGGGCGAATTGTTCGGCGCAAGCGCGTGCTATCTCAGTTTGTGGGATGAGACGCGCCGACAACCGATTCCGTCCGTTGCCTACGGTCCCTTGCGCGGCAGTTATGCGGCTATGCGTCCCGAACCCAACCGCATCTACACGACCGAGATCATTCTCCAAACCGGCAAAACGCTCGTCATCACCGATCTCGCGCAAGTCAACGTCATCCCCGAATACGTGCGCGCGCAATTCGGGAAGCACGCCGCCGCGCTGATCGGCGTCCCGCTGATCGCCGACAAACAACCGCTCGGCTCGCTCATCATCACCTTCGCCGCGCCGCGCCAATTCGCGCCCGACGAAATCAACCGCGCGGAACAAGCCGCCGCGCAGATCGCCCTCGCCATCGCCAAGGCACGCGCCGCCGAAGCCGAACGTGCGCAACTCCTCCTCGCCCACACGCTCGAAGAAATGGGCAAACTGCTCACCACCCAACTCGGCTTAGACCAGGTGCTCACCACGATCCTTGACCTGCTCGCCCGCGTCATTCGGTACGACAGCGTGTCCATTTTATTGCTCGACCAAAACGGCTTGATGAACTTGGCGGCGGCGCGCGGATATCCCGATCTCGAACGCGCCCGCGTCAGTATGCGCGAGATGAACGTCACGCGGTTTCGCAAGCAATTCACCCAAGAACCGTTCGTCGTCATTCCCGATACATACGCGGATAATCGGTGGCAGATCAAACTGGGGATGGAATATATCCGTTCGTGGATCGGCGCGCCGTTACGCATCAAAGGGCGTTTCATCGGCTTTCTCAACGTGGACAATCAAACTGCCCACGCCTACACGCTGGCTGACGGCACAACCGTCGCCGCGTTTGCCGATCAAGCCGTAATTGCGATTGAGAACGCCCGCCTCTCGCGCAGTATTCAAGAATCGGAAGAGCAGTACCGCACGCTCGTCGAAGACATCCCCCTGGGAATGTACCGGCACACCACCGGCGCGATTGGCAAAATCGTCATGGCAAACTCGGCATTCCTCCAAATGTTCGGCTGGCACTGGGACACCGACCCCACCACGCTGACGATTGACGATCTGTTCGCCCACGCCGCCGACCGCACCGCGTTGATGGAGCAGTTGCAAGCCCAGGGCAGTCTCAATGGCGTCGAGGTGCAATTCAAACGCCGCGACGGGACGCCGCTGTGGGGCTTGCTCACCGCGCGCATGAGTTACGAAGGCAATGCGCCCGCGTTTTTCGATTGCACGATTCAAGACATTACCGCGCGCAAACACGCCGACGAAAACCTGCGCGAAAAAGTCGCCGCCCTGCAAACCCTCAACGAAATCGAACGCGCGCTCACCTCCACGCTCTCGCTCTCCGAGCAAATGGATCGCCTGCTCGAACACGCGCTCGCGCAAATGCGCGGCGATATGGGGAGCGTCAGTTTGATCCACCCCGACAAACACGAGCTCCGCATTCTGGCGTACCGCGGCACGCACTACGCCGATTTGTGGCGCGACTTTACGCTACCCATCGGCGCGGGCGTTGCCGGCTGGATCGCCCAGCACGCCGCACCCGCCGCAATCATTGACGTGACCCAGGACGCGCGCTGGGTGCCCGCTGAAACGTCCGCGCGCGAAGGGCTGGTCTCGTATCTCGGCGTGCCCCTCCAAGTGGAAGACCGCGTGATCGGCGTGCTCGATCTGGCGATGCGGTCGCGCCGCGAGTTTTCCGCCGCCGAGATCGAATTTTTCCAAACGCTGGCGGGGCAAGCCGCCATTGCGATCCACAACGCGCGCTTGTTCGAAGAGACCCAGCAACGCGCCAACGAATTTGCCGCGTTGTACGCCACCGCCCGCACCCTCGCCGAACAAAGCGACCCGACCGATCTGCTCCATACGATTGTCCAGCGCGCCGTCAGTCTGCTCGGTGCGGCGGGCGGTTGCATTTTCCGCTACGACGCGCCACACGGCGACTTGGCAATCGCCGTGCGCGAAAACTATCCCTTGCCCCCCGACATTCGCATCCGGCTCGGCGAGGGTATGACCGGGCTTGCCGCACAACAACTTGCGCCCGTGCTCGTGGACGATTATCACACCTGGGCGCGCCGCCTCCCCCAAGCCGATGCGATCCCCTTCCGCGCGTCCGTCGCCGTGCCGATGCTGTTCGCCGGCGAATTACTCGGCGTGCTGGATGTGGCGGAATTGGGCGACAGCCCGCGTAAATTCACCGAGGCGGACGCGCGCTTGTTGACGTTGTTTGCGGCGCAAGCCGCCAGCGCGCTCCACAATGCGCGCCTGCTCGAAGAAGCGCGCCACCACGCCGAACAAATCGTCGCGCTCAACACCGCCTCGCTCGAAATTCAACGCCATTTGGACTCGCACGAAATTTTATTGACGGCGTGCGCCGAGTTGCAACACTTTGGCAAATTCGCCACCACCTTTCTCCTCACATCCGAACAGCGACTGCAACACGTTCACACCTCCATGTCTCCCGACATCCTCGAACAATTCGTCGCCCGGTTTGGCGCGCAGGACCTGCCGCTCCACTTGCCGCTCGAATCGCTGGAACCACTGTGGACGCACTTGTGCGCGCGCCAAGTCGTCATCGAATCCGCGCAAGCACTGCACCGCCTCGACAAAATTTCGCCCAAATGGTGTACGCTGATCGCTTGGCTCGACGCGTTCGTGATGGAAGGCAAGATCATTCTTGCGCCGCTCACCCCGGCGGGCACGGTCACCGGCTTTGTGGCGGTCATCGGCGACCAACTCGACACGCGCGACTTGCCCGCCATTGCGCTCTTTGCACGCCACGTTTCCGCCGCTTTGGAGAACGCGCGGCTCTTGGAAGAAACCCAGCAACGCGCCGCCGAACAAACCGCCATCAGCGAAATCGCGCGCGCGCTCAACGCCACGCTGGATGTCCAGGAAGCGTTTCCCACAATCGTCAAAAATTTGCGCGCGCTGTGCGATTGCGAGCGCGTGAGTTTGGCGTTATTGGACGAAGCGATGCAACAAGTTGTGTTTGTCGCGTTGGATCAACCACGCACCGAAATGGGGCAAGGCACGCGGCTCCCCTTGTACGCCACCGCCGCCGCCGCCGATGTGCTTGCCGGGCACGTCCACCAAACGCCCGATCTCGGCACAGAGACGAGTTTCCCCGCCGAAGCCGTTTTGTACGAAGCCGGGTTTCGGTCACGGATCAATTTACCACTTCTCACCGGCGACCAAGTCCTCGGCGCGTTGAACCTCGTCAGTCGGCGCACGCACGCGTTCGCGCTCGCGCTAGTCCCGGCGTTGCAACAAATCGCCAACGCCATCGCCATCGCGCTCACCAACTCGCGGCTCTTCCAAGCCGAGCAAGCGCGCCGCAGTGAACTCGCCGCGCTGTATGATCTGGCGCGCATGCTCGCCGTCGCCAACGACGCAGACACGATCCTGGAACTTGTTGCCCGGTACACCGCGCTGACCTTGCCCACCACCTTTGCGCGCGCCGCGCTGTTAGAGCAAGACGCGTTCGTCGTGCGATCCGGGTATCCCATTCGCAGTTTGGCTTGCGACTTGGAGATCGGCGCGCGCGAACCGCTGGACGATTATCCGCTGTACCAAGAAATGTTGGCGCGCCACACTGCCATCGTCGTGCGGCACAGCGATCCGCTGAGCGTTGCCGGCAAAACCAACCTGTTGTTTTTCGGCAAGGCAAAGACGATCTGCGCCGTGCCGATTCGGGTGGGCACACGCATCGCCGGTTGTTTACTGATCGGCGAAGCCCGCCACGAAGCGCGCGAAGATTACACGCCGGAAAAACTGCGCCTGGCAAACAGCATCGCCGAGCACGCGGCGAACGCGTTGCACCGCATCGAACTGTTCAGCGAACTGGAAAACGCCTACCTGCAAGCGGTCGTCGCGCTCGCCAAAGCCGCCGACGCCAAAGACACCTACACCGCCGATCACTCGCAACGCCTCGCCGAAATGGCAACCACACTGGGGCGCGCGATGCAGTTGAGCGCGCGTGAATTGGACGATTTGCGCTATGGCGCGATCTTGCACGATATCGGCAAGATCGGCATTCCCGATGTAATCCTCCTCAAGCCCGGCGCGCTTGAGCCGAGCGAACGCGTGCGGATGCAACAGCATCCCGAAATCGGCGCACACATTCTCGAACCCTTGCCCCGCCTCACGGGCGCGGCGCAAATCGTCCGCCACCACCACGAACGCTACGACGGCACCGGCTATCCCGACGGCTTGCAAGGCGAAGCGATTCCCATTGGCGCACGCATCTTGAGTATCGTGGATACGTACAGCGCGATTATGGATCGGCGCGTGTACAAAGAGGGCGCGCCACACGCGTTTGCGCTGGCGGAAATTCAACGTTGCGCCGGCACCCAATTCGATCCGCGCATCACCACCTGGTTCGTACGCCTGTTTCAAAGCGCCGCCGATTGCCCGCCGCCAACGCGGTGAACAATTCTGCCTAGACCATTGGTCAAGTAATCCGCGAATTACGCGAATCTTCGCCAATCTCGCTTTTTCATTCGCGCGATTCGCGGATCAATCGGGTTACTTGACCGGCGTTCTAGCGGCTGGATTTCGCAAATGAGGTAAGCGCGAAGCACAAATTCTAGTTACCCGACAGTTTTAGAAATTGGACGCGGACGAGCGCGGACAAGCGCGGATCGTGAGGAAAGAATCCGCGTACATCCGCGTTTTCCGCGTCCAATTACCCGATTGTCCCAAAGTGTCGGGTGTCTAGATTTCAAAACACTTTCTAAGAGCGAAGCACAAATCCAGGCAAGCCAATGCTTCGTCCCGAATAATTTGGAAAACTTATGAAGAAAATCCTCTTGGGCATTGCGATTATTTTAACCTGGCTCGCCGCCTTTCCACTCCGAACGCCAGCAACATGGGTTGATGTCGCCACTGGAGCGGCATTGCTCACCGCCGCCATCGTCGGATTTGTCCTGCTTTCCCGATTGCATCTGCCCGTGTTGGAAATCGGCTGGCTCGTTCTCACCTATAGTTTGTTGCTCGATCTGCTGGATGAGTTTACGCGCGAGCCGGATTTTTGGAACTCGATCGTTCCCGGCATCCTCGACCTAACCAGTTTGGTTCTGATCGCCATTGGGTTGTATACCGCGCAACAAAAAATACGCCGTGAACAAGCGCGGCAACGCACCCTTGCCGAAATCGAACACGCCATCGCGCTCAAGACCAATCTCACCGAACGCCTCAACCTGTTGCTCGACCGCACCCTCAGTTATCTGCGCGTGGATATTGGCACGGTCAGTCTGTGCGAGGAACTGCCTGCCCAACCGCTCCGCATTTTGAGCGCGCGCGGCGCACGCGCCCCCGAACGCTGGGCGCAAATCACCCTGCCACTCGGTCAAGGCGCAATGGGCTGGGTCGCCGAACAGGGCAAGCCGCTCGCGCTTGCCGACGTGCGCGCCGACGCGCGTTGGATTCCCCTGGCGATCACCGACGCCGAAGAAATCGTTTCGTACCTGGGCGTGCCGCTCCGCATCGAAGAGCGCGTGATCGGCGTGCTCGATGTAGCGACGCGCACACCCCGCACCTTTACCCCCGACGAGATCGAATTCATGACGACGCTCGCCGCACACACTGCCGCCGCCATTCATAACGCGCGCTTGTTGGAGCAAGCCCGCCACAACGCACGCTTTGCCACGCTCCTCAACTCGATCAGCCACGCCTCGCTCGCCGCAACCGATCTCCGCGCGATGGCGCAAACGCTCGCCGACCGGCTGGGCGAACTCTTCGACGCGGATGGTTGTTTCATCACCCAGTGGGATGAGGAGCGGCAAATCCCAATTCACCTCGCCGCGTATGGGGCGCAACGCGAAACCTACCCGCAACGCCAAGCAAGACCCGGCGTTTCCATGACCCAATCGGTTTTGCAAGCAGGGCACGCCCTCGTAGCGGAAGATGTCTTTCACTCGCCCTACACCAATCCCAAGGTGGCGGAGCAGTATGCAACGCGTTCGATGCTGGGCTTGCCGCTGATTGCCGGCGCGGAAAAACTCGGCGCGGCGCTGATCTCGTATCACCAGCCGCACCAGTTTACGCCGGAAGAAATCACCCGTGGCGAGCAAGCCGCCGCGCAGATCGCCCTGGCGTTTACGCGGGTGCGCCTGCTCGACGAGACGAAACGCCACGCCACCCAACTCGCCACGCTCAACGAAATCGGGCGCGCGGTGTCGTCGCTCGTCAGCGTGCCCGACACACTTGAGACGATTTACCGCCAAGTCCAGCGCATTTTGCCGCTCGATTGTTTTTTCGTTTGCCTGTACGATGCCGCCACCGACCGCGTCTCGTACCCGTTGATGTACGACAGTGGCGTGCGGTACGTGGAAACGCCCGGTCCCGCGCCGCATCACTTACTCCTGGGCCAAGTCATTGACAGCGGCACCGCCGCGCTCCGCAATCGCTCCACCGCCGAAATCGCTCAAACGGTATCTCACTCTGCGCTCGGCGATACCACGCGCGTATCCGCCTCGTTGTTGTTTGCGCCGCTCAAATCCGGCGATCATTGTTTTGGCGCGATCTCGACGCAAAGTTACACACCCAGCGCCTACAACGCGGAACACCTCGATCTGCTGATCGGCATCGCGCACCAAGCCGCCATCGCGCTGGAAAACGCGCGCCTGTTCGAGGCGGAACGCGCGCAATTGCTACTCGCGCAAACCTTGCAAGAGATCGGCAAACTGCTGACCGCCGAAATGAGTTTGGCGCAAGTGCTGGAGCAAATCCTCGATCTGCTGGGGCGCGTCATTCCGTACGACAGCGCGTCCGTGCAACTACAAACCGAAGACGGGTCGCTGGAACTGGTTGCCGGCCGCGGCTTTGCCAACTGGGAACGCGCGCGCCAAATCGTGCATGCCGTCGGCGCGCATACGCTCACCGTCAAATTCGCCGATCCCACGAGCGCCATCGTCATCCCAGACACCGCCGCCGATTCACGTTGGATCGCAGTCCCCGGCTCGGAACACATTCAGGCGTGGATCGGCGCGCCGCTTCTCGTGCACGGCAGGTTGATCGGCGTGTTGAACATTGATAGTTGCACCGCGCACACCTACACCCCCGCGACCGGCGAGCCAGCGATGGCGTTCGCCGCGCAAGCCGCGATTGCGATTGAGAACGCGCGCTTGTTTGAAGCGGCGCAACAACACACCGCCGAATTGGAAGCGGTGCGCCAAGCCACGCTGGGTCTCACCGCGCGGCTCGAATTGCCCGCCGTGCTGGAAGCCATTTTGCAAAACGCGTTACGGCTCTCGCAACACGCGCGCAACGCGCACATTTTTATCATCGCGCGCGATACCGAGCAACTCACCTTTGGCGCGGCGCTCTGGAGCGACGGGCGGCGCGATATTGTTGCGCCGCCGCGCCCGAACGGCTTGACGTATACCGTAGCCCGCACCGGCGAAACCATCATCGTGCCCGACATCCGCAACCACCCGCTCTTTGCCAAAACCCCGCCCGAATGGAGCGGCGCAATCGTCGGCTTGCCGCTCAAAATCGAACAACGCGTCGTCGGCGTCATGAACATTGCCTACCGCCAAGCGCAAGACCTCAGCGACAATCAATTACGCGCGTTGCGTTTGCTCGGCGACCAAGCCGCGCTCGCCATCGAAAACGCGCGCCTGTTCCAAACCAGCACGCGCCAAACCGAGCAACTAACCATGCTCAACACAGCGGCAATCCAAATCCAGCAACTGTTGGAACCCAGCACGATTCTGCAAACGGCGTGCGACAAACTGCGCCACTTTGGCTCGTTTGCCAGCGCATTTCAGATCGAGCCGCATTGCCTGCGCCACGTCTATACCGCGATGGACACGCCAATGCTAAACCGGTACATTACCCGGTTCGGCAAATTGCAAGTGGATTTCACCGTGCCCCTGCCGGCAGTCGGCGACGAGTGGCAAGCCCTGCAAGCCGGCACAACCCTCTGCGCCGATGTCCTGCCGCGTCTCATACCCGCCGCCTCGCCCACCGTGCGCCCCGTCCTCACCTGGTTGCGCGGCGAATGTCGTGCGAACGCGCCGGTGCTCACGCCGCTGATGCGCGCCGGCAAGTTGTTTGGCGTCCTCGCCATCCTGGGCGAACAAGTTCGCCCCAGCGACATTCCACTCGTCGCCGTGTTCGCGCGCCAAGTTTCCGCCGCGCTGGAAAATGCGCGGCTAGTAGAAGAACTGCAAGCCGCACTTACCCTGACGACGCACGTGTACCAACTCAGCGCGGAAATTCTCAACGCGACGACGCTGGACGAAACGACCCGCCTCGTCTTGGCAAGCATCCGCGACGGTTTGCACGCGGATGCCGGGGTGATTGATCTGTACGACGCCGACGGCAACTCGATCTATTACGCCAGTCTGGGAATGCCGGAAAATTATCGGCACCAAGCCAAGCCACGTCCCGGCGGATTGACGGCGCGCGCGCGCGCCGCGCAGACACCGATCATCGTCCAAGACCCGGCACAATTGCATCCGCAACTCGCCGCGCTCGGCTTTCAAAACTCGCTTGCCGTGCCGTTGCCCGGCGAAACCGGCAACCTGGGCGTCATGTTCGTCAGTTATCGCCAGCAACACGCGTTCCTGCCGCACGAAGTCGAACTCTTGTCATTGTTCGCCAACCAAGCCGCGCTCGCACTCCGCCGCGTGCGCCTGCTCGAAGAAACGCAACACCGCGCGCGCGAATCCGAATTGTTGTACACGACCACGCAAGACCTCGCCGAACAAGGCGAAGTGAACACATTGTTGAAACGGATCGCCGCGCGCGCCATCTCGCTGGTCGGCGGCAATGGCGGCGCAATCTATTTGTACGATCCGGTGCACAGCGATCTGGAATTGGTGATCGCGCAGAATTTCGGCATCCCGGTTGGCGCGCACTTGCCGGTAGGCGAGGGTTTGACCGGGCGCGTCGCCCAAACGCGGCGCGCCATCGTCTTGGACGATTACAGCGCGTGGGAGCACCGCCACGCCGATTCGCGCCACGTCCCGTTTCGCTCGGTCGTCAGCGTGCCGCTGATGACGAGCGGGCAACTGATCGGCGTCCTCACCATCAGCGAAATTGGCGAATCCACGCGCAAGTTCACCGAGCATGACGCCAAACGCTTGTCGCTCTTTGCCGTGCAAGCCGCCGCCATCGTGCAAAACGCGCGCTCGCTCGCCGAAGCCCGGCGCCGCGCCGATCAACTTGCCGTGCTCAATCGCATCGCCGGGCTGGTCAACCAAACCTTTAAACTCGACAGTCTGCTCGAAGTGGTGTACCACGAAGTCATGTCCGCGATCAAACCGGACACGATCACCATCGGGTTGTACGATGCGGCAACGAAAGAGATGGACTATCGCATCCGCGAAGATCGCGGCAAGCGCGAACCCCCCATGCGGGTGCATTTGACGGAGGGTCTGGCATACGACGTGATTCGCACGCAAAAGCCCTTGCTCAAACAGTGGGCGGAAATTCGCACCCGGCTCGCCTCCGTGCAACTGTGGGGCACCCACGAACCGGCGAAAACCTGGCTCGGCGCACCGATGCGCGTGGGTAATCTGATCGTCGGCATGCTCGCCATCGGCTCGTACCAGACCAACGCGTTTAGCCCGGACGACGAACGCCTCGTCAGCATCATCGCCGAGCAAATGGCGGCGGCGATTGACAAGACCCAGTTGTTTGAGGACGCGCAACAGCGCGCGCTCGAACAAAGCACGCTGAGCGCCATTGCGCGCGCGCTCAACGCTACGCTAGACCCGCACGACGCGTTGCCGACCATCACGACAGGGGTGCAGTTGCTTACCGGTTGCCAGCACATGCAACTCGCGCTTTTCGACCAGTCTACCCATACTGCCACAATCCTTGCGCCTGCCCACACGCCCCAGGTTACCTTTGCGCTCGCCGACACTGCCAGCACCCCGGACTTGGTTGCCGGTCAGCCGCATCTCACCCCCGACTTGGCGCAAGAGTGCGACCTGCCCGCCGACCGGCAGTTGTTCGACGCGGGCTGGCGCGCGCGCCTGGATTTGCCGCTCAGTAGCGGCGATCAGGTGATCGGCATGTTGCGGCTGGCAAGTCGCGCCGCGCACAGTTTGAACACCCAGCAACTGCCGGTGCTCACCCAAATTGCCGGCACAATTGCCATCGCGCTGACTAACGCGCGCCTCTACGAAGCAGAACGCACGCGCCGCGCCGAGTTGAGTGCGCTGTATGAGCTCTCGCGCGATCTTGCGGACGCCACTAACTTTGAGCCGATCCTCAACTTGGTCGCGCGGTACGCGGTGGAAACAATTCCCGCCACCTTTGCCCGCGTCGCGCTGGTCGAGGATACCGATTTCGTCATCCGCGCCGGGTATCCCACCGATCCGCAACTTGACCTGGGTATAGGCGCGCGCGAGCCGATTCGCGCGCATCCCTTTTGCGAAGGCGTGCTCGCGCAAACCGAGCACGTGATCGTGCATCGCGGCGATCCCGGCGTCAACACCGGCAATTGCGACGGCTTGTTCCTCAACCTCGCCCAAACGCTGTTCCTCCTGCCGCTCCACATCGGCACGCACAACATCGGGCTGTTGATGATCGGCGAACGCCGGCGCATCGAACGGGAGCCGTTCACGCCGGAAAAAATTCGGCTCGCGCGCAATATCGCCGATCAGGCGGCGGGCGCGTTGCGGCGCGCGGAATTGTTCGCCGAATTGGAAAAGGCGTACCTGCAAACCGTGCTCGCGCTGGCAAACGCGGTGGACGCCAAAGATTCGGACACGAACATTCACTCGCAACGCCTGACGCACCTGACGCTAGCCATCGGCAGTCAATTGGGTCTCGATCAAACTATGCTCGAAGATTTGCGGTACGGCGCAATTCTGCACGACATTGGCAAGATCGGCGTGCCCGACGCCGTGCTCAATAAAGCCGGCGCGCTAACCGAAGACGAGTGGATGCGGATGCGGCAACACCCGGTTACCGGCGCACAAATTCTTGCGCCGTTGCCCCGCCTCAACGGCGCGGCAAAGATCGTCCGCCACCATCACGAGTGGTACAACGGCGCAGGGTATCCCGATCATTTAGTGGGCGAGCAAATTCCCCTCGGCGCGCGCATCCTCACCATCGTTGACGCGTACGGCGCGATCCTGGACAAGCGCGTGTACAAGCAAGCCCGCACCTCCACCGAAGCCATCGCCGAAATCAAACGTTGCGCGGGAACACAATTCGATCCGCACATTATCGAAATTTTTTTGAGCGTGTTGGATCATGTGCCGGTAGCGGAGCCACGCGAATGAGTCTTTGGCAACGGATCGAACAAGCATGGCGCAAGCATACTTGGTCTCCCACGCACAGCGCGCGCGGCGGCGCTCTGCT
>CAIKBD010000498.1 GCA_903825565.1 uncultured Anaerolineales bacterium
CTGGCGGTGATGGCGACAGAGCAAGGCACGAAAGGCGTGCAAGCCGGCATCGAGCAAGTGAGTCGGACGACGCAGACGATCAACGATCTGACCAAAGTCGTCGATCAATCGTCGCAAGCGGCGCAACAGATTGTGGCGGGCGTGGAACAGCAAACCATCGGCTTGGATCAAATTGCGGTTGGGATGAATGACATCAACCAGGCGGCGCAACAATCGGCGAGTGGCGCACAGCAATCACAAAAAGCCGCGCAAGACTTGAGCGATCTTGCCGAGCAGTTGAAGGGTACGGCTTCGCAATATCGGCTCAATTGAGTTGCGCGTTAGATATCCAAAATATGTAATCGCTTGTCCAGGTAGACGCGTTCGCGTTCTACCTGGCAAGAAGCCTCGCAGGGTAGGGGACGCCCTGCGAGGTCTTTTTTTTGCGCGGCAAGTCTTACAATTTGTAGGCGCGTTTGGCGAGGTCGTATGCGAGCGCGTGCGCCATTTCTTCGGCATCGCGCGCGCTGATGTAGCCGCGTGCGACCAAGCCGGCAAGCCAGTTCACGCTGGCGCGTCGCCAGACATCGTGCCGCGCGGGGATGGATGGGAAGGCGCGGGTGTCGTCGTTAAAGCCGGCAGTGTTGTACAGTCCTGCCGTTTCCATCACTTGATCAAAGTAACGCGCCATGCCGTTCAAACTATCGTGGAACCACCAGGGGGGCCCCAGTTTCACGGCGGGATAATGTCCGGCGAGCGGCGCGAGTTCGCGCGCGTACGCCGTTTCATCGAGCGTGAACAGGATCAGCGAGAGGCGCGCATCGTTGCCATACGTGTTGAGCAAGGGGCGCAGATTGCGCGCGTACTCGGTCGGCGTGGGAATATCGCACCCTTTGTCGAGACCAAAGCGTGAAAAGATCGCGAGGTTGTGATTGCGGAGCGACCCAGGATGCAATTGCATGACGAGACCATCCTCGATGCTCATCCGCGCCATTTCCTGGAGCATGTGCCCGGTGAATCGTTGGGCATCCTCGGCGGTGGCTTGCCCGGCAAGCGCGCGTTGCAAAATCATCTCGGCTTCGGTCGCGCTCAACGCTTCGGTCGTGGGCACGAGCGCGGCGTGATCGGTTGCGGTTGCGCCCATTTGCTTGAAATAGGCGCGCCGGTTTTCGAGCGCGGCGATGAGCGTGGCGTAACTCATCACGGTGATCCCGCTGATCGCGCTGAGCGCGTCAATGTTTTGCCGCCAGCCCGGCGCGTCGAGATTGACCACGCCATCCGGGCGGAACGTCGGCACGATGCGCCCGTGCCAACCCGACGCGCGAATCGCCTGGTGTTGTGCGAGCGGATCCGTTGCCGCGTCGGTTGTTGCCAAGACCTCGATCTGAAAGCGTTCGAACATGCGGCGCGGGCGAAATTCCGGTTGCGTCAGTTTGTCGGCGATGTGATCGTAAATCTCTTGCGCGGTTTCGCGCGCGAGTTGCTGGGTCACGCCGAACACCACGCGCAATTCGTACGCCAGCCACGCGCCGGTGGGCGTGCCGCGAAAGAGATAGAAATGCTCGGCAAAGGTTTGCCAGATCGCGCGATGATCGCGCTCGACCGCGCCGCCGTCCGTGCGCGGCACGCCGATCTTTTCGAGCGGCACGCCTTGCGAGTACAGCATCCGAAACACATAGTGGTCCGGAATGATCAACAGATCGGCGGGGGAGCCGAACGAATAATTCGGGTCGCTGAACATGCGCGGATCGACGTGCCCGTGCGGGCAAACCAGGGGCAGGTGCGCGACTGACGCGTACAACTGCATGGCGATCTTTTTCTGCTTTTCATCGGGACCGAAATACCGATCCTCCGGCAAGACGATTTCCATAGATGTCTCCCTCCTTTGAAAATACGACCGCCGACGAATGACTGCCGACCGATTAGGCGGTTAGCAGTTTGAACAAACGGCGGCGGATTGTCCGAGCGTTCGTTTGCGCTCACCGCGCGCGGTACAGAACTTCGCCGGCGTGCGGCACGACCAAAATGCCTTCGCGTTCGCGATTTTCCCATTCCGCCGGGTTAAGCGTGCGGTAATCCACGTATCCCAGGTTGATGCGGCGGCACACTTCTGGCGGGATGCTGGTTGCCAGTGTGACGGTGACGCGCGGCGTCTCGATGCCGGTCTGGGGATCGAACGTGCCGGTGCCCTTGACGTGGGTGCTGTGCGCCTTGATCGATCCCGGCACATCCGCAAATTTTTCCGGTTGCTTGGTGAAATATTCTTGGACGTGATAACCGACGCGCTCGATCAGGTGACCATGCGTAAGCGAAACGATTTTCAGATTCGGCGCATAGATGATCACTTCGCCGCCGTCCGCAATCGCCGGTTCGGTTTTGTACATTGCCTTGCCCGCCGTCCACAATTCGTCGTACATTGCGGAGGGCATGGAGAGCACGCGTTTGAACGGCTGGGCGGTGTAAATCACATTCAATTGCGCGCTCAAGTCCGCCGCCGCGCTCCACGACTCGACATAGTTGCCGGTGTAGATGCCGTGAAACGCTTGCCCCTGCATCACCAGCGAGATGCACGTGATTGGGCGATTGACGAATTCGGCGGCGCGATGGATCACGCGGCGCACGGCGGTTTCCTTCACGCCAATCGTTTTGCGGTTGGTGACCAGCGCGGCGAGCCAATGCGTGAAATCAATGATCTCCGCGCCCGCGATGCCGGGAAAGAGATATTTCGCGCCGCCGGAAAAGCCGACGACTTCGTGCGGAAACACGGGCCCACAAATGATCAGGTGATCGTAATCGAACACCATTTTGTTGATCCGCACCGGCGTATCTTGCGCGAACAAGCCGCCGGTCAACTGCTCCAGCTCTTGCCGCGCCAGCACGCCGGGCGTCGTCAGCGCGGCGGGTTGATCCCAGGCATGGTTGTAGACCTGCGACTTGGGATACTGCGCGGCGCGTTCCGCGCTCGTGACGCCGACAAGTTTGGCGATTGCCGCCTCGCTCATCGGTTGATGCGTGCCCAGCGCGATCAAATAGTCGAGCCGGGCGACGCGCGCGCCGATCTGTGCGGACAGCAAACGAAACAGCAATGGAATCGGCGCGGTGCGCGTGCTGTCGGGAATGATCACGAGCACGCGTTTGCCGTCGAGCGCGGCGTTTTGAAATTCTTGCGCGATAACCTGTCGCGCATCGGTTTCGGTAATGGGAGTGGAAAGGGATCCTTTGCCAAACATAGTTGCCTCATTCAAAATTTTTCGATTTCCGCGAGCGAGTTTTGAATCGGCAGTCGGAAAGCGAAAATCGAAAATGCCTAGACGCCGCTGAACGCCGAGAACCCGCCGTCAATCGGCAGGACGATGCCGCTGACGAATGCCGACGCGGGGGACAAGAGCCACAGCACTGCGCCCACTAAATCGGCGGGTGTGCCGAACCGCGCCATCGGCGTGTGCGAAATGATCGCTTGCCCGCGTGCTGTCAATGCGCCGGTGTCCTTATCGGTCAGGAGGTACCGATTTTGCTCGGTGAGGAAAAAGCCGGGCGCGATGGCGTTGACGCGCAGGTTCGGCGAATACTCTTGTGCGAGATGCACGGCGAGCCACTGTGTAAAATTGCTGACGCCGGCTTTGGCGGCGGAGTATGCCAACACGCGGGTGAGAGGACGAAACGCGTTCATCGAAGAAATGTTGACGATGTTGCCCTCGCCCTTGTCCGCCATCACCTTGCCGAAAACCTGGGACGGCAAAATCGTGCCGATGATGTTGAGATCAAAGACCCAGCGCAACGCGTCGGCGGGCAGGTTGAAGAAACTCAAATCTGCGCCGGTGGTCGCTTGCGGTTTGTTGCCGCCCGCGCCGTTGATCAAACCATCCACCGTGCCGAACCGATCCAAGACCTGGGTCGCGGCTTGTTTGAGCGAATCCACGCTGAGCACATCCACCGCGACGGCAAGCCCTTTGCCCGCCGGCATTTGCGCGACGACCTTTTCGGCAAACTCCGGTTTGAGATCGAGCACGGCGACGTTTGCGCCACATCCCGCGAGCGCGAGCGCCAGTTCACTGCACAGCACGCCGCCGCCGCCGGTCACGGCATAGGTCTTGCCAGTGCAATCATACATCTTGGTCAAATCTGAAAGATTCATCGAGTCTCCTTTGTTCTGAAAAACTTTATGATTTTTGCTGCGAGCGAATTTGCGTTCACGCAAACGGCAGGGTGATTGGCGCGTGGGCGCGCGCCGAGCGATAAATCGCTTCGACGATCTCGACGCTCTTGCGTCCCTCCCGCCCGTCAATCAGCGGCGCGCGTTGGGCGCGCACGGCGGCGACAAAGTCTTGGTACTGCGCAATGTGCCCGGCAATGTCAATGTCCATTGGGTTTGCCGCGCCGCTGCTGATCGGCGCGTGCGCTTCGCCGTCTTCGCGCGGATCGGCAAGGTGCCATTCGAGTCGCCCTTGCCCGCGATGATAGATCGCACTGCCGCGCGTGCCGATAATTTCGAGGCGTTCGGGATAACCTGGGTACGCGGCGACGGTGGCTTGAAACGATCCCAGGCGATTATCCGCGTATTCCAAAATCGCCATCGCGCCGTCTTCAACCTCAATCGCGTGATTGAGCGTGCGCGTTTGCGCGGTGACGCGCGTCGGCATCCCGGTCAGCCAGAGCAAGAGATCGAGCGTGTGGATCGCTTGGTTGATCAGCACGCCGCCGCCTTCGTGCGCGAGTGTGCCGCGCCACGCGCCGCTGCGATAGTACGCGTCGGTGCGATGCCACAGCGCGGTCGCACTCGTCCAGAGCAACCGCCCCAGTTTGCCGGTGTCAATCCATGTTTTGAGCTGTTGCGAGAGCGCGTCAAAGCGCATTTGGAACACGACACCAAGCGTCACGCCGGCGTGCGCGCACGCGGCGATCTGCGCGTCACATTCGGCGACGGTGAGCGCCATCGGTTTTTCGATGAGGACGTGCTTGCCGGCGCGCGCCGCCGCAACGGCGAGCGGCAAGTGGAGATCGTGCGGCGTGCAGATCGCCACCGCGTCCACGTCCGAGCGCGCAAGCAACGCGTCGGCATCGGCGAGCCAGGTGGTTTGGTGTTGCGCCGCAAACGCGCGCCCCGTTGTTTCCGTGCGCGAGGCAACGGCGACGAGTTCCGCGTTTGGGGTGTTTTGGATCGCGCGTGCGTGATGCCCGGCAATGTTGCCCGCGCCGAGAATACCGAAACGTAAAGAGGGCATTGGAAACTCCGTGTGCCAGAGATGATCGAGGATCGAGTCCAGAGTGCGTGTCAAAACGTTGCTTGGTAGACGTGACTCCCAAAAACGGGATGCACAACCCAAGACCCGCGAAACTTTGACAACTTTTCCGAAAAAGATTATACTCCGTTTGAAAGAATTTCGCAAAACCTCGCTTCTCTTTCAGAAAGAGCATCAACGTGGATGCAAAAAAGTCCCGTCCCAATTTGCTCGATGTTGCCCAACACGCTGGCGTTTCCCCTGCCACGGTGTCACGGGTGCTCAATCATACCGCGCCGGTTCGTGATGACGCGCGTTTGCGCGTTCTCTCCGCCGTGAACGAACTGGGTTACGAATTGTCGCCGGGCAAAACCGCGCAACGCGTGATCGAGAACGCGATTGCGTTACTAATCCCCGATATCCTGAATCCCTTTTTCGCCGAAATCGTGCGCGGCGTCCAGGACGAGGCGAACGCCTCCGGCTTTATGCCGGTGCTGTTCGATTCCGCGGAAGCCCCCGAACGTGAACTCCAATTTTTGCGCGGCGTGATCTTGCAACCGATGCACGGCACGATCCTGTGCGGTTCGCGCCTCGCGCCCGAAGACGTGATGGCGTTGCTCCGCCGCAACAGCGTGCCGATGGTCGTGATCAATCGCACGTTGCGCCATCCGCGCGTGACGTGCGTGATGACCGATCTCGAAGGGGGCGCGTGGCGCGCGACCCGACATTTGTTGGATCTGAATCACAAGCGCATTGCCTTTTTGCCCGGACCCTACAAATCCGAACAGTCCCAAGCGCGACGACACGGTGTGATGCGCGCGTTGACGGAAGTCGGCTTGACTCTCCGCGCCGAGTTTTGCCCGGCGAGCAACCCCAACGTGGACGGCGGCTTTCAAGCGATGAGCGCGCTGTTGGCGTTGCCGAGCGCAGAGCGCCCGACGGCGGTGATTGCGTACAACGATATGATGGCGCTGGGCGTTTTGCACGCGGTGCGCGCGCATCGCCTGCGCGTGCCCGAAGACGTTTCTGTGGTCGGCACCGACGACGTGGCGATTGCCGCGCACGCCAATCCGCCGCTCACGACGATTTCCCAGCCCAAGTACCGGATGGGGCGGTTGGCGATGCAAACGCTGCGCCGGATGATCCAAGGTCAGTTGCCGCCCGAAGAGGGCTATACGTTGATGGAAAGTCCGTTGATTGTGCGCGAGTCTACCACGTTCGCGCCGAATGGAGAAAAAGAATGACCCCCTGGGATCGTTTTGCGAATGTGGCGCGTGGCAAGCCCGCCGATCACATTCCCGTCGCGTTTATCGTGGATAGTCCCTGGTTGCCGGGCTACGCCGGCATTGACATCCTCGATTATTTTTTGCGCGACGACGAGTGGCTCCGCATCAACCTGGGTCTGCGCGCGCGATTTCCCGAAATCGCGTGGCTACCCGGTTTCTGGCTCGAGTACGGGATGGCGGCGGAACCGTCGGCATTTGGCGCGCGCGTGGTGTGGCACCACGACAAGCCGCCCTCCATCGAGCCGGTGCGCGGCGGTTTGGCAACGCTTGCCGGCTTTGAGCCGCCCGATCCCCAGCGGCACGGTTTGATGCCTTTGCTCTTGCAACTCTACGCCAACGCCGAACGCCGTTTGGCGCCGGAAGGCATGAATATCAAAATGGTCGCGGCGCGCGGGCCGCTGGCAATTGCCGGCTGGATGTTGAGCATCACCGAGTTGCTCGTTGCGCTCAAGACCGAGCCGGAGACGTGCGCGCGCATCATGGACATGCTGACGACGACGATCATCGAATGGTTGCGCGCGCAACTCGGCGTGCTGAACGCGCCCGAAGGCATTCTGTTGCTCGACGACATCGTGGGGATGGTCTCGCCGAAAATGTTCGATCAATGGGTGCGCCCGTACTATGCTAAAATCTTTGCGGCGTTTGACGGCAAGCTCAAGGTGTTCCACAACGATACGCCTTGCCCGCGCTTGCTCGAACCGATGGCGACGTTGGGTTTCGATGTGTTTAATTTTTCGCACGAGACGGACATTGCGGAGGTGCAGACGAAAATGCCGAATACGATTTTGATGGGCAATGTGCCGCCGCTCGATTTGATGGTGCGTGGCACGCCGGATCAGGTTGAAGCGTGGGCGCGCGAGTGCGTGCGAAAAACCGGCGGGCGCAACCTCGTGCTTTCGGCGGGCGGCGGCGTTAGTCCGGGCACGCCGCCGGAAATGTTGGACGCGGTGGCGCGCGCGAGTGGAGTGATGCCGTGAGTCAAGGAATTTTCGATCCCCGTACGATTCCGGTCGGCATTGTCGGCGCGTTCAAAATTGCCGGCACGATCTTGTTCGCACCCTTTTTGCGGCGCCGGTACGCGCGCTGGGGTACAAACGAGAGCGAGGTCAAGCGCGGGTTGCCCGGCGACGCGTGCGTGCCCGAACCGAAATCCGAGATCACGAACGCGATCACGGTTTATGCGCGGATGGAAGAGGTGTGGGCGTGGATCGCGCAGATCGGGTGTCAGCGCGCCGGGTGGTACGCGTACGATTGGCTGGACAATGGCGGCGTGCCGAGCGCGGAGCGCATCGTGCCGGCGTGGCAAAACCTAAAGGTGGGCGATCTCATTCCCGCCACGCCGAATGGCAAGTTCGGTTTCCCCGTCGCGCTCGTCGAGCCGAACAAGACGTTGACGCTCGCCGGGGTGATAAACACGCAAACCGGCGCGTCCGCAGACCCGCATGATCTGCCGCCGCAATTTTTTGCCGGCGATCAAACCTTTTATCTCGAATATATCGGCGCGGGCACGACGCGGTTGATCTTTCGAATGCGGATGGACTGGAACGGCAGTTTGGCGAATAATCTGATCTATCGCGGCATCGTCGAGCCGGTCTCGGCGGTGATGACGCGCGAAATGCTCTCCAACATTAAACGCCGAGCGGAAGCGGCGAGCAAAGGATAATCCGAATGAAGTACGTTTTCGATACCCAGGACACCACCCACTATCGTTTTCCCACGCACGTCAACGATCTGGTGATTGACCGCGCGGAGGCGACTGCCGCCGAAGTGTTCGTCGTCGTGCTCGAACCGGGTGAAGCGCCGCCGTTGCACGTGCATCACGACACCGAGCAAATTTTTTACGTGCTCGAAGGCAAGGGGCTGTTGCAAATCGGCGACAGCGCGGAACGGCTGGCGGTAAAACCCGGTAACGTCGTGCGGATTCCGCCGAGCACGTATCATCGCATCTTTTGCGATGGCGACAAACCTTTGCGCTATTTGAGCGTGGACTGTTTCCCCGGCGGCAGACCGATAGACGAGCCGACCTGGGATTCGCACGTGCTGACGAACTGCAAAATGTTCGGCTGGGATTTTGAGCAAGTTAAAAGGCAAAAGTGAAAAGTAAAAAGTAAAATGTGAAACGTAAAATTACGCATCCCGTTTTACGCATTACGTTCCACGCACTTGGCAATCCGAATTCTCTATGACACTCAACTTTTCCGAACTCTACACACTCTACCGCGCCGAACTGCTCGACCGCACGATTCCGTTTTGGCTCACGCACGGCCTGGATCGCGAGTGCGGCGGCATTTGCACGTGCATCAACGATCAGGGCCAAGTCGTCAGTGGTGACAAGTACGTGTGGTCGCAGTTGCGCGCGGTGTGGACGTTTGCCGCGCTCTACAACAAGATCGAACGCAAGCCGGAATACCTCGCCGCGGCGACGCAGATTTTTGATTTCATCACGCGTTGTGGGCGCAACGACAAAGGCGAATGGCTGTTTTGCGTGACGCGCGATGGCAAGCCGTTGCACGATGGCGCGACAACCATCTACGCCGACGGCTTTGCAATTTATGCATTCACCGAATTTGCTCAAGCCACCGGCAACGCGGACGCCGTTCGCATCGCGCGCGAGACGTACGCGAACGTGCAAGCGCGGCTCGCCCAGTCGGGATCGTACCAAACGCACCCGTTGCCAATTCCCGCGGGGATGAAGGCACACGGTATCTCGATGATCTTTTCGCTCGTGTTCGACGAGTTCGGACGCTACATCAATGACGCGAGCGTCGTCGCCGAGGGATTGCGCCACGCGCACCAGGTGATGGACGTATTTCGGCGTCCCGAACACAAACGCGTGTACGAGTTTGTGAATCTCGACGACACCTTGCGAACGACGCCGCCCGGGCGCGCGGTAAATCCTGGACACGGCATCGAGTCCATGTGGTTTATGATTCACATTTTCCAACGCCACGGCGACGACGCGCGCGTGCGCCAAGCCCTCGAAACGATCCAGTGGCATTTGGAGTTGGGGTGGGACAATGAGTTTGGCGGACTGTTTCTCGCGCGCGATGCCGAAGGTTCGTTCTGGGAAAACAAGTGGGACACGAAAATTTGGTGGCCCCACACCGAAGCGTTGTACGCGCTCTTGCTCGCGTACTCGATCACGAAAGAATCGTGGTGCCTCGATTGGTTCGCGCGCGTGCAC
>CAIKBD010000499.1 GCA_903825565.1 uncultured Anaerolineales bacterium
CGCGACGGAATCGCGCCGAGCAAAATGCCGGTGTAGATGCCGACACCGAGTGCGAGCGGAAAACCAATCGCGGCGAGAATCGCGCGCCAACGACGAATCGTATTTTGCGAGAGCGGTGTCCAGCGCGAAAAATCCTTAAGGTGTGCGCGATTCGGGATGCGCAGTAAATTATCAAGCGGCGCGGGAAGCCAGAGCGCGGCATAGGCGAGTGTTACAAAAATAAAGCCGGTCAGCAACCACGTGCCGATGGACATTGGCGAGGTGAATTGCACCGTGAGAAACAAATTGTAAAACGCGAACGGTCGTCCCAAGTCGAACACGAGGATGCCGACGCCAATCGCGACAGGCCACGGCGCAATGAGTGCGCCGATGCGCGCCACGCGTCGAAAATGCGGTCCGCCGATGTACGTCGCGAAACTCGAAATCGCGAACGCGCCCGCGGAAAGCCCCGCGAGAAATAGATAGTTGACGATCAAAAGATTCCACTCGATTGCTTCCATATGTGCTCCAGCTGTCATTGCGGGGCGCAGTATTTGCGACGAAGCAATCTCCGATATTGTTGGGGATTGCTTCGCCGCATTGCGGCTCGCAATGACACTCGCTACGAAATATAAAATATCTTTGGTCCCGTGCCCGCTTCTTCGTACACCACATAGTGATCGCGCGTCGCGAGCAACTTGGACACTTCGCTCGTTGGGTCGTTGAGATCGCCAAAGTGACGCGAGCCGCCGACGCACGTTTCGACGCACGCGGGCGGTTGCCCGGCATCAAGACGATGCACGCAAAAGGTGCACTTGTCCACAAAACCTTGTTCGTGATCTAAATAACGCGCATCGTACGGGCACGCTTGCATACAGTAACGGCAACCAATGCACTTGTCGTACTCGACTAGCACGATGCCATCCTCGCGCCGATACGTCGCGCCGGTCGGACACACGCGTTCGCACGGCGGATTATCACAGTGCATACAATTCCCCGGTTCAAATTTCATTCCCAGGGTCGGGAACGTGCCCGTCGGTCCGATGCGTCCAATCCAGTTGCGATGCTTGTCGTGCGGGACAGCGTTTTCAACTTTGCACGCGACCATACACGCTTTGCAATCAATGCACCGCTTGACCTCGATTACAAATCCCCAGCGTCGTTTATTTTCAGCCATACTCGCCTCTATGCCTTGTACACCTTGACGAACGTTTGCGACAATGCCTGCCCGCCGCTCGCTGGGTCAGTGTACGTGAGATGAATTTCGGAATCGCTTGCGCCTTGCGCGTACGACACACGATTGCCTTTCGACAAGTGACCAAAACCTGGCGTCGTGTACGTGCAATCCGGTCGAATCGCTTCGGTGACATATGCCTTAATTTTGATTTTGCCCGCCGCGCTTTCGACGTATACCCAATCGCCGTTTTTGATGCCGCGCTCTGCCGCCGGTTTCGTGTGAATCCAAATCACATTTTCCGGGAACAACTCGTGCAGTAATTTATTATTTTGGGTGCCGAACTGGGTATGTTGCGCGACCTTGCCGGTCAACAAATAAAATTGATCGGCGGGCGGCGCGGGCGGCTCTTGCCAAACTGGGACTGCCGCAAAATTATTTTTCGCGAGCGAGTCCGAGTACAATTCAATTTTGCCGCTCGGCGTGTTGAATTTGATTTCTTCACTCGCCGCTTCTGCTTTTGCCGGCGGAC
>CAIKBD010000500.1 GCA_903825565.1 uncultured Anaerolineales bacterium
GCAAATTGAAAATCTGAAATCTGAAATCTGAAATGAGAGAACGACTCTATCGCGTTCAAGCGATCATTCTCAAGCGCACAGATGCCGGCGAAGCCGATCGGCTGTTGACCGTCCTGACCCCCGATCTGGGCAAGTTGCGCGTGAACGCCAAAGGCGCACGCAAGCCGGCGTCGCGCAAGAGCGGCTATGTCGAGCTGTTTTCGCATGTGGAATTTTTGCTGGCGCGCGGACATCAAGTTGATGTTGTAACGCAAGTGGATACGCGCGACGCGTTTTCGCCACTGCGCGAAAACCTCGAACGGATGGGGTATGCGTACTATTTCGCCGAGTTGATGGATCGCTTTGCGGAAGAGGGCACCGAAAATCACGCACTGTTCGAGTTGTTGCGCACCGCACTCGGTTGGCTGGGTGAAACGGACGCGCCGATTTTGCTCGCGCGCTTTTTCGAACTGCGTTTGTTGCATCACGTCGGGTATCGCCCGCAATTGTTCGAGTGCGTCAACTGCGCCAAGCCGGTTGAGCCGATTGAAAATTATTTTAGTGTCGAAGCCGGCGGTGTGCTCGATCCCGAATGCACGCTGAATCGCCGCGAGCAGATCGCCGGGCACGCGCGCGACGCGGAGCCGATTTCGTTGACCGCGCTTAAAATTTTGCGTTATTTGCAAACGCGCGAATGGGAAACCGTGCGCGGTTTGAAACTGCGCGCAAACGAACTCGCCGAAGTAGAAACGATTCTGTTGCGCTACATCACACACCATTTGGAGCGGCAGTTAAAAAGCGTCGAGTTTTTGTGGGAGTTGAAATCTTTAAGGAGTTGATCTTATGCCAGACATGGAAGCGATGGTGTCGTTGTGCAAACGGCGTGGGTTTGTGTTTCAAGGTTCGGAAATTTACGGCGGCATTGGCGGGTTTTGGGATTACGGTCCGCTGGGCGTCGAACTGAAAAATAATATCAAGCGCGCGTGGTGGAAGGCGATGGTACAGGATCGCGACGACATTGTCGGCGTGGATGCGGCGATCATCATGAACCCAAACGTCTGGGTCGCCAGCGGGCACGTCGCCACGTTCACCGATCCGCTCGTCGAGTGCAGGAACTGCCACAAGCGTTTTCGCGCCGATCAAATTCCCGGCGAGGCATGCCCGAATTGCGGCAACAAGGGCACGATGACGGAGCCCAAGCAATTCAACTTGCTCTTCAAAACACATGTCGGGCCGATTGAGGACGATGCCGCCATCGCGTACTTGCGCCCCGAAACGGCGCAAGGCATCTTTACGAATTTTCGCAACGTGCAAGATTCGATGCGGAAGAAAATTCCGTTCGGCATCGCGCAGATCGGGCGGTCGTTCCGCAACGAGATCATCACCGGCAATTTTATCTTCCGTGACCGCGAGTTCGAGCAGATGGAAATGGAATTTTTCCTCAAGCCGGGCACGGAAGACGAATGGCATGATCGCTGGCGCGACATTCGATTGGCGTGGTGGAAAAATACGTTCAACCTCAGCGAGAATAACATTCGCGTCAAAGTGATCCGGCGCGAAGGCACGTTCATCCAGGGTCCCGATCCGGATGACGTGAAAGAGGAAAAGCCGCCGCACTATTCTAAAGGTAATTATGACATCGAGTACCGTTTTCCGATGGGCTGGAGCGAAATCGAAGGCATTGCCAGCCGCACCGATTGGGATTTGGGTGCGCACTCGAAATTGAGCGGCAAGGACCTGTCGTATTTTGACGACGAGACGAAAGAGAAATATATTCCGTACGTGGTCGAGCCGGCAATGGGTGTGGATCGTGCGGTGCTCGTCGCGCTGTTCGAGAGTTATCGCGAGGAAGCGGTCAAGGGCGAAAAACGAATTGTGCTTCGCTTGCCCAAGGCGCTCGCGCCGATCAAGGTCGCCATTCTGCCGCTCGCGCGCAATCGCCCGGAGATTGTCGAACTCGCGCAAAAACTCACGGCGGATTTGCGCCCGCACATGATGGCGACATACGACGATTCGGCGAGCATTGGGCGTTTGTATCGCCGGCAAGATGAAATCGGCACGCCGTTCTGCGTGACGGTGGATCATCAATCCGCGCTCACGAGCGACGAAAAGTACGATGGCAAGGTTACGCTCCGCGACCGCGACACGATGGAACAGATTCGCGTGCCGGTGAGTGAGATCAAGCAGGTGTTGCTGGACAAGTTAGTGGGATAATTTCATAAACCATTGCTCTGATTGGCTGGACTTACAACGGTGTGCGTTCGCTCCAATCTGAGGCATAGTTAATTCATGAGGAGGAAGGTTGCGATGGCAACTAAAACGGTCAAGAAAGTAGCCAAGCCGGTGGCGAAAAAATCCACCGCCAAAAAGTGGGTCTATTTGTTCGCGGAAGGCAACAAGGACATGCGCGATTTGCTCGGTGGCAAGGGCGCAGGTCTCGCCGAAATGACGAACGCGAAATTGCCGGTGCCGCCCGGGTTCACGATCACGACCGAAGCGTGCAACACGTACACCGCGCTCGGCAAACAATTCCCCAAGGGCATGTGGACACAGGCGCTCGCCGCGATGAAGCAGGTCGAAAAACAGACCGGCAAAAAATTCGGCGATGCCAAAAATCCCTTGCTCGTCTCCGTCCGCTCCGGCGCAAAATTTTCGATGCCGGGCATGATGGACACGGTGCTCAACCTGGGCCTCAATTCCGAGACGATGGTCGGCATTGAAAAGCTCACGAACAATCCGCGTTTCGCGCAGGATGCGTACCGCCGATTCATTCAAATGTTCGGGCGCATCGTCATGGGCATCGAAGCGAAAAAGTGGGACGGCATCTTTGACGGCGTGAAAGAAAAGTACGGCGCCAAGCAAGACACCGACCTGGGCGTCGAAGGATTGAAAGAAGTCGTCGCGGCGTACAAGGAATTGTACAAAAAAGAAATCGGCGATGAATTCCCCGAAGACCCGTACAAACAACTCGAACTCGCGATTCAAGCCGTGTTCGGTTCGTGGATGGGCAAGCGCGCAGTGGACTATCGCCGCATCAACAAGATTCCCGACAACCTCGGCACGGCGGTCAACGTCTGCACGATGGTGTTTGGCAATCAGGGCGATGATTCCGGCACCGGCGTTGCGTTCACGCGCGATCCTGGCACCGGCGAAAATGAATTGTTCGGCGAATACCTCGTCAACGCGCAAGGCGAAGACGTGGTCGCCGGCATTCGCACGCCGATGAAGATTGCGGAACTCAAGGACAAGAATCCCAAGGTCTATAACGAATTCCGCAAACTCGCGCGCCAAATGGAAAAACATTACCGCGAAATGCAAGACCTGGAATTCACGGTCGAGCGCGGCAAATTGTACATGCTCCAAACGCGCACCGGCAAACGCACCGCGCGCGCGGCAGTCAACGTCGCCGTGCAGATGGTCGCCGAAAAATTGATCACGAAAGAAGAAGCGGTGCAACGCGTGGACCCGCAACAGGTCGTCCAACTCTTGATGCCGCAATTCGACAGCAAGGCAAAAGAGGACGCCAAGAAAATCGGCAACCTGCTCGCAACCGGTTTGAACGCTTCGCCCGGCGCGGCGGCAGGTCTCGCGATCTTTGATCCGGACACCGCCGAAAAATTGGGCAAGGAAGGCAAGAGCATCATCCTGGTGCGCTACGAAACCTCGCCCGAAGATGTGCACGGCATGTATGCCTCGAAAGGCATCCTGACCCAGCACGGCGGCGCGACTTCACACGCGGCAGTGGTGGCGCGCGGCGCGGGCTTGCCCTGCGTGGCGGGTTGCGAAGGCATTCGCGTGGATGAAGAAAAGAAATTGTTCACCGCCGGAAACAAGATTGTCAAAGAAGGCGATTTCATTTCGATTGATGGCGGCGCGGGCGAAGTGTACGCCGGTGAAATCAAAACGGTCTTGCCCGATTTCGACAAAGACGAAAATCTGAAACTGCTCCTTTCGTGGGCGGATGAAATTCGTCTCCGCAAATCGCGCAAGGGCATGGCGAACAATGGGCCCGAACTGGGTCTCCAAGTGTGGGCGAACGCGGACTATCCGCGCGACGCGCGCATGGCGCGGCGTTTCGGCGCGCAAGGTATCGGCTTGTGCCGCACCGAGCACATGTTCTTTGAAACCGAACGCTTGCCCATCGTGCAAAAAATGATCCTCGCGCACAACGACGAGGAACGCCAAATCTATCTCGATCAACTCCTGCCGATTCAACGCAGTGATTTCGTCGGCATCTTTGAAGCGATGGAAGATTTGCCGACGGTCATCCGCTTGATTGATCCGCCGCTTCACGAGTTCTTGCCGTCGTATGAAGAATTGATCGTCAAGCAAACCGAGTTGCGCGTCCGTATCGAGTACATGAAAAAAGAAGGCGTCAACACGGAATCGCAACAAGCCGACTTGCACGCGACCGAGCAAATGCTCAAAGCGGTCGCGGGCATGAAGGAAGCGAACCCGATGCTGGGTCTACGCGGCTGTCGGCTGGGCATCACGATGCCGCAAATCACCGCGATGCAAACGCGCGCGATCATCGAAGCGGCGTGCATCTTGAAGAAACGCGGCGTCAACGTGCGTCCCGAAATTATGATTCCGCTCGTGGGGCATGTGAACGAGCTCAAGAATCAGCGCGAGATTTTGGAAGCCGAAGCGCAAAAGGTCATTGCCGAGCAAGGGGTTGACCTCGAATACAAATTCGGCACGATGATCGAAGTGCCGCGCGGTGCGTTGACCGCGGCGCAAATCGCCGAGTACGCCCAGTTCTTTTCGTTCGGCACGAATGACTTGACGCAAATGGCGATGGGCGTGAGTCGCGATGACGCGGAAAAAGCGTTCTTGCTGAAATACGTCGAAGATAAAATTTTGCCGGCGAATCCGTTCCAGGAATTGGATCGCGAAGGCGTGGGCAAATTGATGCGGTGGGCGGTCGAGCAAGGGCGCACGACGAAACCCGGTCTCAAGATCGGCATCTGCGGCGAACACGGCGGCGATCCGTCGTCCATCGAGTTCTGCCACCAGGTCGGTCTGCACTATGTTTCGTGCTCGCCGTTCCGCGTGCCGGTCGCACGCTTGGCGGCGGCGCAGGCGGCACTGGCAAAGGTCGTCAAGGACAAGTAAATCTGTGGTAAAATGTTGGCGCAGGGGATGACTCCTGCGCCAACTTGTTCATGCGAAAGGAGCGCCGATGTCTGCAATTTACAAATTGCCGCTCGTGCTTGATCCGCAACCGGAAGGCGGGTTTACGGTGACGTGTCCACTATTGCCCGAGCTCATTACCGAAGGCGATACCGTCGAGCAAGCGTTGGAAAATGTTTCGGATGCGCTCGCCGCGGTGATTGAGGCGTATCAAGATTTGGACAAACCGATTCCGCCGGTTTTGCAATACACTGGCGTGAATGCGCCCTTGTGGATCGAAACTGCGGTCACCGTGCCATGAAGTACACGGATGCCGCGCGTAAATTGCGGGCGTTGGGGTGTGAGGAATTGCCGCGCCGCAAAGGTGGCTCGCATCGTAAATGGCACAACCCGACGACTGGACGAATCGCGCCATTGCCGGATTGGGGCGCGAAGGATTTGAAAGTTGGCACGCTTCATGCCGTCGTGCGGCAGTTGGGATTAGAGTGGAGCGATTTCAACAAGGTGTAAGTTGCTCGCGGTTCCGCGTGCCACTGGCAAAGGTTGTGAAGGACAAGTAAGCAGTAGGACAGTGAGTCGGTGGAACAGTGAGTCAGTGAAGCGAATGGTCGGGCAGTCCTGGGATGGATTGCCCGACCAGTTTTCTTATTATCCTCTAACGCCGGTCGGGACAAATTTGGGTATAATCCGCCGGTGAGTAAAAACGTCAAGCGTAAAATCAAATCGCGTTGCGAACTGATGACCGATCCCCGCAAACGCGCGGCGGCGAACCAACTCGCGGCGTCCGTCCAAGCCGCACTCCCGCCCGGTTTGAGTCAGCCCGCTCTGCGCGCGTTCGCGTCCGCCGGGTATACGCGGCTCGCGCAATTCGCGCGAGTCAGCGACACCGCGCTCTTGAAATTACACGGGGTCGGTCCCAAGGCGATTCACATCATTCGCGCGGCTCTGCGAGCGCGCGGAAAATTAAAGGAGTAGATCGAGATGCAAAAGATAATGCCGTGTCTGTGGTTCGACAATCAGGCGGAGCAAGCCGTCAATTTTTATACGGCGCTGTTCAAGGATTCCAAAATCCTAAACGTCACGCGTTACGATGACGCCAGCGCGCAAGCATCCGGCATGGCGGCGGGCACGGTCATGACCGTGACGTTCCAGATCGAGGGACAAGATTTCATGGCGTTGAACGGGGGACCCGCGTTCAAGTTCACCGAAGCCGTTTCGTTCATCGTGAACTGCGAGACGCAAGCCGAAGTGGATCGTTTGTGGGATGCGCTGACCGCAAACGGCGGCGCAGAAGTGGAATGTGGCTGGCTCAAGGATCAATTCGGTTTGTCGTGGCAAATCACGCCGACCGCGTTGGAAGAATTGATGACGCGCGGCACGCCGGCGCAAGCGCAAAGCGTGATGAAGGCAATGTTGCAGATGAAAAAGTTGGACGTTGCCAAACTCCAGCAGGCATACGACCAAGCATAGCGAGTCCAGTGTAAAAATGGAACGGGGCGAGTCAAACGGCTCGCCCCATTCTTTATTTTTTCCTCGATAATCTTTATTTCCGCGTCGCTCAAATCATCCAACCGATCCACGCGCGCGTCAATCGCTTGATCGGTCAGCGCGATTTGCGCCTGGAACAGCGCGCGATCCGTTTCGGTTTGCGCGGGACTCGGTGGCGTGCTATAATTTGCACCAGGAGGAACGTGAATCATCATGTCGCCAACTATTTTTACGATTGGTGCATATCGTTTCTTTTTCAACAGCCGCGAAGAAACCCGCAAGCATGTCCACATCCAAACGCCGGACGGGGTTGCCAAATTTTGGATCGAACCGACGATTGCTTTGGCGGATGCACACAATCTCAAACCCAAATTGATCAAAAAATTAGACGAACTGGTACGGGAGCATGAAGATGAAATCCGGTCTGCATGGCAAGTCCACTTTAACCAATAATGTGACAAGCGTCAACGCGCTTGGTTTATACTTGCTGGTTCAGGACCGCGAGTATTTTGTGCCGTTCGCGGATTATCCGGCGTTCAAGTCGGCGACGCTCGATCAGATTTTCGATTTTCAACAAATTGCGCCGGGACAATTTCATTGGCGCGCGCTTGATGTGGACATCGAGGTGGATGCGCTCGGAAATCCTAACCGCTTTCCTCTGATGTATCGGTAATCACTCTTGAAAACCAGGCGGGCAATCTTGAAACGAATTGCCTGACCATTTTGGCTCTACCGAGTCAGACGGGAAATTCATCCGCGAATAACACGAATCTTCGCCAATCTTTTCTTTTTTATTCGCGTTACACTTGCCCTGGCGAGAACAAAGTGCCAGAGTTCGCGGATTATCCGGCGTTCCGCGCGGCGACGCTCGATCCGATTTTCGATTTTCAACAAATTTTATCAGAATGCCTTTTGCGGTTATGGATTCCTTGAAGAGTAAAGCCCAATTTAGGCGCAGGAGACTTTCCAATGGCAAGCAAACCCCTATCTTGGAAACAGGTTCTGGAGAAACGACGCGAGGAAAACTTTGTGGGTCGCGCCGATCAACAACGAACGTTTAAAGACAATTTTGCAGGTGAGGTGCCGAACTATATGGTCTTTGCCGTCACCGGCGAGGGCGGCGTCGGCAAAAGCACCTTGTTGACCCAATTTGAAACGATTGCGGCGCCGCCGCCGATTGACGCGCTAACCATCCGGTGCGATGACAAACACGCGTCGCCAGTAGCGGTGATGGGGCACATTGCCGCTGAACTTGCCAAGCACGAGATCAGCAGCAAGGATTTTGACGAACGCCACAAAAAATACCGCGAGCTACGCCAGGAGGTCGAGGGCAACCCCAAACTGTCCCGCGGTGTCGTGGATGTGTTGGCGCACGGCGTCAGCGATTTGACGCTCAAAAGTTTACGCCACGCGCCCGGCATCGGCGTTTTTGTCGGGGGCGTAGATTCCAAAGCGGCGGGCGAAGCCCTCGCCCAAATGATTGACTATGGCATCACCCGCTGGGGCAACAAGGACGAAGTGCAATTACTGCGCGAACCCGAAACCACGCTGACCCCCTTGTTTGTCAAACTTTTGAACCAAGCCAGCGAGAAACGCCGCATCATCTTGATGTTCGACGTCTTTGAGCGAACGGCATCCGCGCTGACCGAATGGCTTTTGTGCTTTTTCAAATTCGAGTACGGCGAGTTCAACACCCACACGACTTTTGTGATTAGCGGGCGCGACCACCTGGAACAACATTGGACCGATTTAGCCGGCGGCATTTGCCGGATGCCCCTGGAACCCTTTACGCCGGACGAAACCTGCCAGTACCTTGCGAATCGCGGCATCGTGGATGCGCCCCTCGTCGCCCAAATTCACACGGACACGGGCGGCTTGCCCGTCCTGATCGAATTACTTGCGGCAACCAACCCGCAACCGGGCACGCCGCTGTTAGATATTAGCCGCGACGCCGTGCACCGCTTTTTGCAGTGGACGCCCGTAGAACGGCAACCGACCGCGTTACTCGCCGCCGTCCCGCGCCAATTCAACCGCGACATTCTGGGCGCGGCGCTGGGCGACGACGGCACAAACCGCTTTGATTGGCTTGTCACGCAGAGTTACATTCGGACGAACACGACGCGCGGCTCTTTTTACCACGAACGCGTGCGCGAGTTGATGTTGCGCTACCTCCACCAAACCACGCCGGCTGAACTTTTGGCAACCCACGCGCGCTTGGCGACCCATTTTGCGAATGTCCAAACGCAACTGCGCCTCACCGCAAAAGACGCATACGATAACGACCAATGGCGCGCGGTAGAGTGCGAACGCGTCTACCACGAAACAAGCGCGCGCCTTGATCAAGATGCCGTTTCCGGCGTGAACGCGTTTTTTGGCGCGTTCCGCTGGCGGCGGCGGTTTACCGAGAGCATAGCCCAGGTAGTGCGCCAGGCGGCAAGCGAAAAGGGTTCGCGTGCTCTCCAAGCCGACGCAGACCGATTAGCGCGAATTTACGACGCCTTTGATAAGGACACCTTTGACACACTGATTCAGGAATTGGCAGTGCTGGAAAAAAGGGGAGGGCTGAGCCAGGCAACGGATGCCCAAATCCTTGCCGCTCGCGGCGAGACGTATCGGCGGATGGGCAAATACGAGCAAGCGGTGGCGGATTTCGACCGCGCACTGGCGTTGGACGACAAGAACGCGTGGGCGATTGCGAATCGCGGCGAGGCGTATCAGCAGATGGGCAAATACGAGCAAGCGGTGGCGGATTTCGACCGCGCGCTGGCGTTGGACGACAAGAACGCGTGGGCGGTTGCGAATCGCGGCGAGGTGTATCGGCAGATGGACAAATACGAGCAAGCGGTGGCGGATTTCGACCGCGCGCTGGCGTTGGACGACAAGGACGCGTCGGTGTTTGCCGCTCGCGGCGAGGCGTATCGGCAGATGGGCAAATACGAGCAAGCGGTGGCGGATTTCGACCGCGCGCTGGCGTTGGACGACAAGGACGCGTGGGCGGTTGCGAATCGCGGCGAGGCGTATCGGCGGATGGGCAAATACGAGCAAGCGGTGGCGGATTTCGACCGCGCGCTGGCGTTGGACGACAATCATCACTGGGCATATGAACAAAAAGGAATCGCTTTGCGAGACCTCGGGCGTTATGACGAAGCAGTAGAATCGCTAACGCGGGCAGAACAAACTGGCTCAACGTGCCCTGTCTGCCTCGCCGCTCGCGGCGTGACGTATCGGCAGATGGGCAAATACGAGCAAGCGGTGGCGGATTTCGACCGCGCGCTGGCGTTGGACGACAAGTACGCGTGGGCGATTGCGAATCGCGGCGTGACGTATCGGCAGATGGGCAAATACGAGCAAGCGGTGGCGGATTTCGACCGCGCGCTGGCGTTGGACGACAAGGACGCGTCGGTGTTTGCCGCTCGC
>CAIKBD010000501.1 GCA_903825565.1 uncultured Anaerolineales bacterium
AAATCGGACAGCGCGATGGACATGTCTGCGGAAATCCCTTCGAGTTCAAAGTAAAAAGTGAAAAGCCACGTGGAAGAACAACGCTCACTTTTTACTTTGAACTTTGAATCTGAAACTGGCTTACTACGCGATCTTGACCACCGATGCCTTGCCCGCAATGGGCGAGACCTCGCCGTTGATTTCTTCTGCATAGTACTGGTCTGCCGCGATCAACTGCGCGGTCGTCGCATCGTAGGACGGGAACGGCCCCTTGATCGTCATCGGTTGGAAGACGCGATGCATGACCTGTTCCCGATTCGTGACGAGCGAATACGCGTCGCTGAACTCGGTCGTCTCAAACACCGGCAAGCCCTTCAGCCGACCGACGTACCCGTTCTCTTTCAGATCGGCACTGGGGAACTTGCCGGCGGCGGTAAAGCCAACCCAGTTGCTCACATCGTTCGAGCGCGTCACCGACAGCACAACCGATTCGGGGCTGTAGTACCGATTCGCCACCTTGACCTTAGCCCCGCCGATGTACGCCACAAAGTCGTCGAGCGGGTCCGCCGCCGCCGTCCACGTGCCGGCAATGTTCGACGCCACCGAAAGCGCGCTGGCAAGCGCAAGGTAGAACGAATCCTTGTCAATCTTGCGCCGAATTTGCTCGACGATCATCGCCATTGTGCGCGAGACCGCATCCCAACCGATTTGCGAGCGCGAGAAGACAATCGCTTCACTCGACACTTGTTGCGCCAACCGGTCGGCCACACAATCAAGCGTGACATACGCGAGTTGACCCTTGCCGCGTTCGATGACGCCCAGCTCACCCTTGCGAATCGCCATGTATTGATAGCCCACGTGCACGTTGCCGCTGTCCGCAATCGCGCCGCCGGTCAATGCCATGAACCGCCCGTTGCCGTAATCAATCACGTAATCCGTGCCTTCGGTGTACGTCACCGCTTCCGCATGGTCTTTGGCGGTCAGCGTGCCCGGCACGATGCGCTTGTACGCCGTGTCCACCCAGGTATCCAAGTCGGCGGTGAGGTTTTCACCCATCGCCACCGTCTTGGTGACGGTCGTATCGGCGGCGTACTGTTCGTAGTACACACGCGTCGGGTTCGTGTCCACGACGCCGAAATCGAACACGGACGGCGCAACCAATTGCGCCATCGCCGCACCGATGATCGCGCGCGACGCCGAGTAGGGGAGGTTCAAGTCGCTGGTCTGTTCCGCTTCGGCAAGCAGTTTTGCTTCGGCGATCAACCCACCGCCACCTTTGACATACTTGAACGTTTCGTCGAACCGCGCGAGCATTTGCGCGGCAAACAACTCGTTGCGCGTTTGCGGCTTGTGCGGGTCGAATGTGCGCGCGTGTCCACGATTGACCAACGCCTCGGTAAAGGTGTGCGCGCCGCGCGCGAATTCTGGCACGCCAAGTTCGTGCTCGATGACGGGCCCCGTCACGCGCACGCCAAATCCCATCGCGGCAAGTTTCGCCTGCGCAAAAATCGCGTCATACTCAACGCGCTTGGATTCGACCAATGCCTTTACCACTTCGGCGTTTTCCGGTTTGGCGGCTTTCACCGCCTCGACGAATTGCATCTTGAGCGCGACGCCATACGGCAGGTCTTTCGTCGCGGCGTCAATCGCTTCCGCGATGTCTTTGGCGTGCGCTTGGGCGGCGAGCGTCTTTTTTGCTTGCGCCGCTTCGTCGAGCGCCTGGCTCAAATCGGCATCGGCGCCCAAACCCAGTTTCGCGCGAACGGTCTCTTCGATGCGCTTGAGCGCGTCCGCGCTGAGTTCGTCCAACTTGCCTTCGAATAATCCCTTGAATAATTCGGGATGTTCGGCGATCAATTTCTTTAATTGTTCGAGAGTCATCTCGACCTCCTGATCCTGATTTTTGCTTTCGAGCATTGCCTGCGAATCCGTGAACGACGGATCGCCCACCAGATCAAACCCGGTGATGTGCAATTCCAAAACCTCTTCGATGCGTGCGCCATCCTCTATGACGATTTTTGATTCGCCATAGCCGCGCATCGAAGTGCCCGGCGTCACCCCGCCCTCGATGACGGCGACCAAATCGCGCCCTTTGCTCGTGTCGAGAATGTGCCCGTGCAGGGATACATGCTCGCCATCGAAACGCACGTCATTCCATTTGACGACCGTTTCCAGCAATTGGGAATTGCGATTGCCTTTGTCCGAGGGATGATCTGCCTCGCCGAGGACTTGCATCAAACGTCCCTGTCCTGCCGATTCGTGCAGGTGGGTTTTGAGTTCATCAATCGCCGCGCGCAAAACGTCTGGCGCATAGCGGCGGCGATTGCCATTGACGATATTTGCCGACATCGCGCGCGCGACGCGCAATTTGCGCGCCCCTCCCGCATCATCGGATTCCTCTAACATGACCATGCCATCACCCGCGCGCTGTTCGATGATCCGCTTGCCTTTCGATTTTTTGGGCGGCGCGCTCTCACCCAGACCGGCTGGGTCTCCAGGGTTACTTGCGGGAGTTGCCGGCGTGTACGTGAGTTCGACTATTTCCCAGTCAGGAGACGAAGCGAAGGTGTACGCGCCATTTGTTTTGGCATAGGCGATTTTGTAGAATTCGTCTTCGTCGAGTTCGGTGCTATCTGCTGCGATCACGTAATCGGCAAAGATTTCACACAGCCAGGGCATTTGTACTTCATACCCGGCGTTGCGAGTGGCTTCGCTGTCGGATTTGAATTCATCCTTGAACTGTTCGTAGAACGCCGCACGAATTCGGCTGGCGACATACTCCAGCGAACCTTTGGTGATGGCTTCGTCGAGCGGTTGGCCGCGTTCGAGTTTCAGGGCATCGTCAAGACGCCCGGCCGGCGTCGCGCGGTCGAGCAGGCGCATAGCATTGGCGTCGAACGCTTCCTTAACGCTGGCGTACAGCGCACGCACCTGCCCCTCGGCATCCTCGCGCGTTTTGAACGAACCATGCGCTTTGCCGATAGGTCGACCGCGAGTATCCTCTTTGTGAACGAAAAATTTGCGCTTGCGCTTGACAATCAAATACGGCATATCGCACCTCTTACGCGGAATAAGGTCAGCATCCCGCTAGTTATTTTCGTTGGCGACGGCAATCCACCGCGTGCCATCGAACCACAGCACGACTGCATCGTATTGACCCAGCGTCAAATTACTTGCGCTCGGCAGTTTGAGATTCGTGCCGTTTGTCAGAATGATGCTCGTGTTGCTCGTGTTGATCAGCGTTACGATTTGACCCGCGCTAAAATCCGTCGTCGCCACAGCGGTCGCCGTGACTGTGCCCGCACTTTGAATGGGCTGGTACGTCGCGGTGGGTGTGATGATGCTACCGTTCGTTACACTGATAGTCGCCGCCGCGCCCAAGCGCGCAAAGCCATTCATAAATGTATTGCCCGTTGCGCCGTCCACTGTGAATTGCGCCGTCGTGCCGCCATCGGAATAGAGTTTCACATCGGAGCCGTTCCACGCCACGAACGCATCAATGCCGGACTGCTTGACGCGCACCGGATTTGCGCTGATGTTGTACGGCACAGCGCGCGCGCCGATGCCATCGAGCTTGACTGGCTCAAGCGCCAACTCACCGCGCAACGTATCATAGCGTGCGGCTTGCGCCGCCAGTTGCGGCTCGACTACAAATTTGTAGCCGGTAAACACGGTCAACAAACCGACGACCAGCATAATCACCACGTTGGTGAAGAGCTGTTGCAATTGTCGCTTCTGCTCATCCGTCAGATTGAGATTGGGATACATGCTTCTACTCCATGTTCTCGAACGTTGAAACGTTCGGTACTGATTAGTTTTATTCGTCCACAATTCCCGTGCCGCGCGTTCGGAGAGTTGTAGTCACGCCGAACGAGTGCTCGTCGAGAATCTGGTTTAGCCGAATATTTGCTCTGCCTTGACGATCCGCGCGCGCGCAGTGGCGGCAGTGCGCTTTTGCTCAGCAGGGTCACGATAAAACGCCATCATCGCCGCATCCCCGCGATCCGTACTCCGCTTGATGCGCGCCCGGATGCTGTCCTTGTCCTCGACCTGAATCTTGCCGCCGCTAATTACCTTCCAATGCGGCGCGGTCAGGTCGCCCGTCAATAAATCGTCCGGTGGGAGCGCGATAGCGGTGTGCCGCGGCGCGTCCGGGTCGAGCAGTTCACGCAGATGCCACCAACCGTGTGACCGCTTGTTGACGAACCCGAGTTCGTCACTGGCGTCCTTGGCGTCAGTATGTTCAGCGGCATTGAACGCAACCACTTTGAACTTTTGTTCTTTGAGCCGGGAGAACACACCCGCGCCAACGCCGATCACGTCCACAATTGCACGCGCGCTTGGCGTCTTGTTCAGCAAGCCGACGATGCGTCCAACAAGCTGCATCGTTTCGCCGCGTTGTTCCCGATAACTGCGCAGTTCATCCAAATTTATTTCGTCGAATACCGACGCGAGCGGGGATTCGTCATCGCCGCCGTCAGCAATATCCGCGCCGACCGATGTGAGTGCCCCTGGTTTGCCGGCTTCATTCCATGCGTGCCAGCGTTCGTTTGCGAGTTCGATCCAGGCGAGCGGGATAATGCCGTCTTCATCGCCGGCGCAAAATTCGCCGAGCACCCGATTCTGATAAACTGCGCTTTTTTCGCCCCACTGCCGTTTGCGTTGCTCTGCCCACTGTCGGCTAACACGCTTCGCGGCGATGGCATCGTCGAGCGTAACGTGGATGCAATGCCAATCTTCATAACCCGGCGCGCGTGCGTGAATATCGTAAAAGCGTCCCGCCGGTTCGCCGGGTGTCGAGATCGCGAGCGCAAACGCTTCATCCGGCGTGTCCTCGCCTGCGCCGCTGAACGCGCCCTCGGCGGCGTCCCAGGTCGCATCGGGAATCGCTTTCGCCTCGTCGAATACATACACCACGCGCCGCGCATGCGCGCCCTCGATGAATTCTGGCTTGTCGCTCGCCACGGCGAACGCTTCGCGGTTGCCGCCGTTCGGCTTGAATGACAGCGTGATCAACTCGTTGCGCTGGAGCGGCGAGCGACCGAGTTTCTCCCAGCGAATCCGCTTTGCCCATTTGTGAATCTCGGGCCAGAGAAATTTTGAGAGTTGCCGCCACGCGCTTGCAGTCGTCGGCACTTTGACATCATCGCACGTGAGCACTGCCCATAGGACAATCCACGATGCAATCGTCGTCTTGCCGATACCGTGCGGACCGCGCACGGCCGTGCGTTTGTTCGCCACGAACTCTGACAGAATCTTCGCTTGGTAAGGTGTTGGCGCTTGCCCTTTTGGAAAATTGAAACAGTC
>CAIKBD010000502.1 GCA_903825565.1 uncultured Anaerolineales bacterium
CACTCGTTCACATGGTCAAGAATCAAGATCGGCGCGCGCGCACGGATCACACTTTCTGTGAGACCATTACTCAAAGGACGTCCCGCGACTGAATTTTTTCTTTCCCCGGCTACGGTGTAAATTGGAAAAGAAACATAGTTGGTCGCTTCGTCGTACAAAGCAATATACAAATTGCGATTATCAAAGATTTGACCAATCAAATCACTAATCCGTTCCAGAATCTCAGCCGGCGCGGCAAGTTTATTTAACGCTTGACCTAAACGATTGAGCATTGTGAGTTGCTTGTTTTTTTGTATTGCTTCGTCCTCGGTGCGTTTGCGTTCCGTAATGTCGCGTACGACAGTCAAAAACGCGTCCTCACCATGATAATCAATTTGCCGTACACTCACTTCCACGGGAAAGACAGTGCCATCTTGGCGACGATGAAGCGATTCGGCTATCGCTACCTGATGGGCGAGAAGAGTTGGCAGATGCTCGCTCATTTTTAAAAGATAGTCAGGATGGATTAAATCAACTCCCGTGAGCGCGAGGAATGCTTGACGCGAATAACCGTACATCGTCAACGCCGCTGGGTTGCAATCCACTAATTGACTTTGCTCATTGTAAACGATGATTGCATCGCCAATGCTTTCAAACAATTGGCGATAACTTTGTTGGGATTCGCGCAATGCTTTTTCCGCTTGAGCCAATTGTTGCTCGGTCGCAATTTGTTTTTGCACTTGAGCAACCACCAACGGCAAGCCATCCAGAAAATTCAAATCTTTGATCACATAATCGCGCGCGCCACGCTTCATCATCATGACAGCAACCCGTTCGTCGCCTGAGCCGGTTGTAACGATAAAAGGCGGGATGCCATTCGGCAACGCCGCCAATAGCTCAACCAGTTCCAAGCCCGACATATCGGGCAAGGAATAATCCATCAGGATCAACGGCGGATAGTGGTGTTCTAACCATTCACACGCCGCCTTGCCGGTCGTGACATGCGTAATTTGTTTACCTTCGACGGCGAGGGTTTCTCGCACCAGTTCGGCAACACCTACATCGTCTTCAATCAACAAAATGGTTTCGGTCATGCTTGGGTTCGACATCATTCACCTCAATGGGGATCATGGATTACGGCAACTTGCATGATGGTAACGAACATACCCAGACGCTTGCTGGCTTCGGCAAACTCGTTATAACTCGCTGGCTTGGTCACATAGGAATTGCATCCCAGGTCATAACATTCGCGAACTTCACGCGGGTCATTTGTCGTCGTGAGCATAATGACCGGCATCATGTGTAAGGTTGCATCCGATTTGATGCGTTTGAGAACTTGAACGCCATCTAACTTGGGCATTCGAATATCGAGTAAAAGCAAATAGGCCTTGTTCTCTTCGCGCCGTGGACCCGCGCCGTTGCGGGACAGAAAATTCCACACCGCTAACCCATCGCTAAAACGGATGATGGGATTGCTCACGCCCGCATCCTCCAAATGTTCGCGAATCAATTCGGCGTGACCATCATC
>CAIKBD010000503.1 GCA_903825565.1 uncultured Anaerolineales bacterium
GAGCGGCATCAGAAAAGACAAGGCAACCAGGAGACTGGGAGACTGGGAGAATTTTGTCTTTTGGGTCAGCGGCGAAAATCCGAGCACGACGAGCGCGAGCATCACAACGCTTGCCCATGCGAGCCACGTCCACGTGGTCAGGTGGCCCACGGCGAGCGCGGCGAGATGTTGCGCGAGGAATGTGATCGGATCAAGCGGCGGATATTTTTCGATGCCAACTTTTGCGGTTACATAAGCATATAATTGGGGACCGGCGTAGACAACCCAGGGCGCGTAGAACAGGGCGATGGCAATCCACGCGCCAAGCCAATGCGCGAGCGAATTTTTCCAGAGCGCGGCGAGGTTGAACTGGAACGACGCGTGAATCAGCGGCGCGATCTGTGCGCGCTGGCGAATGACCACGATGAGGATTTGCGTGGCGACGATGAACGCGGCATAGTATTGCGTGTACAGCGCGGCAGTCGTCGTGGTGATGTACGCGAGCGCAAGCGCGAAACTCGTGCGGGTGCCAGTTGGCGCGGTGAGCAACTGCGCGAAAAAGTAGGCGGAGCCAAGTCCAAGCAACGTGACCAGCCCGTACATGCGAACTTCTTGCGAGTAGTAGATGTGGAACGGCGAAAACGCCAGCAGGGTTGCGGCGATCAGCGCGATGCGCGCATCGAACAATTTGCGCGCGAACGCGTAGGCGAGCGGAACAGTGGCAACGCCGATTCCAACGGAGAGTAGGCGCACCGCCACCGGACTTTTGCCGACGAGCGCGATCCAGAGTTGGAGGAGCGCGTAGTACAGCGGCGGGTGAATGTCTAGCGCGGTGCGCGCGAATAGGGTCGCCAAATCGCGCGTGGCGAAAAAGACGCTATAGCCCTCGTCCCACCACAGCGGTTGAAAATCGAGGCGGGCGAGCCGCAGCGCCAATGCCGCGAGCGTGACCGCGCCCAGCCACCAGCGAGAGTGAATCGGTTTCATCAATCTGCACAAAAAAGCCGAGCGTATTGCTCGGCTTGCCGGATTCGCGTTTATGGCGAAACCCAGTCAATGTAAAAACGTCCGCCGCTCGAATCGAATGCGATTCGCACATCTGCCGAGAGAGGGGTTAGATCGTTTGCGCCGCGCACCACGCGTAACGCAAAGGGACCTTCGTTGCGCCCAGCGGAAAGATCCATCTGGTAACTGAACATGTTCTTTTCTTCAAAACAACTCACGCCCCATTCTGGGTTCATCTCGATGGGGTCTTTGGAAGTGGCTTTGGCGATCACTTTGCCGGTTTTATCCAAAGCGATGATCGTAATGCCGCCGGTGTACTTGCCGTTGAGTTGCACGCGCCCCTTGACTTCGTACGTTCCCGCGCCAGAGGGACATTGCCCTTGCGGGGTGTTGGGGTTTTGCTTCCAACTGAATACGGGCGCGGGCACCGGCGTCGGCGCGGCGGGCGCTTTGGTCGCCGGGCGTGCGGTCGGCACGATGCGTTGAGTTGGCGCGGGCGAAGCGGTGGGTGCGGCGGTGGGGCTGGGTTCGGGGGTGGGTGTATCTTCAATCGCCGGCGTCGGCGACGGGCGACGCGTGAACGTTGGACGGATCGTGGGCGTGGCTGTCGCCGCGCCGCCGGGGAGCAACGCCGTAAATGTGCCGGCATCGCACGCCAAGACGGTCAGCGCGACGAGCGCCACGCTGATCAAAATCCGTTTGCGATTCTTGTTCAATTCCAAACTCCTTCTAGAACCTTGCTTGATATTATACTCTCGACAAAAATTCTTGGCAAATCATTTCGGGGTCTTGAAAACACCTTGTACCTATGCTATACTTTGCGCCGTCTTGCGTTCCCCGCGCTGAAAAATTCCACCGGGAGGAGAGTGTCCATGCAATTGCGCCATGTCCTACCGAAACTCGCACTCGTCTTGTCCGTACTTGCCGCGAGTGTAACCGCTTGTAATTTAGCCACGACTAAACCGACTGTCATTATTTCTGCGCCACCCAGCGGCAGTCAATTCCGCGACGGTGAAGAAATTGCGATCCAATCCACCTCGACGGATTCCGCCGGTGTGACGCTGGTCGAACTGATCGTGGATGGCGCAGTGGTGCGCACCGATCCCTCGCCCAACCCTCAGGTTTCGTTTACGCTGATTCAAACATGGAAAGCGACGCCGGGTGCGCACACGATCCACATCCGCGCGTACAACACAGCCAAAGCGGTGAGCGAACCGGCGGCGATTTCGATCACCGTCGCGCAGGGAATCGCGGGCGCGCCGACGGTGACGCCCGGTGCGCCGCCAGCAACTGTGCCTGCGCCGGCAGTTGCCTCGCCAACGCCCGTCGGCGCGTGCGCGAACAACGCCGCGTTCGTCACCGATGTTTCGATCCCCGATGGCGCGACGTTAGCGGCGGGGCAAACGTTCAACAAAATTTGGCGCTTGAAAAATACCGGCACGTGTCCTTGGGGCGCGGGTTATCAATTCGTCTTTGTCGCCAACGAAGCAATGACGACGAACACGGCGATCACTGTGCCCGCTACCGCGCCCGGCGATTCGGTGGATGTTGCAGTGCCGATGACCGCGCCGACTGCGCCGGGATCGCACACGGGGCTGTGGCAACTGCGTGCGCCGGGCGGCGGTTTCTTCGGCACCCGCGTCAGCGTCAAGATTACGGTGCCCGGCGCGCCGGGTTGTGTCGGCACGCCGAACATTGCCTCGTTCACGGCATCCGCGGCGACGGTTGCGCCGGGCGCGGCGGTGACATTGAGTTGGGGCGCGGTGACCGGCGCGGAATCGGCGGAAATTGATCAGGGCGTGGGCGGCGTCGAAACGCCCGGCTCGCGTGTCGTCAATCCGACGACGACGACAACGTATACGATGACTGCCAAATGCGGTGCGAACACAAAAACGGCGCGCGTGACGATCACCGTTGCCAGCTCGACGCCAACGCCGAGCGCCTGTTCCGGCACGCCGAATATTGCGGCGTTCACCGCTTCGACCTCGGCGATCACGCTTGGCGCAGCGGCAACTTTGAGCTGGGGCGCTGTGACCAATGCCGACGCGGTCGAGATCGATCAAGGGATCGGCGGCGTGGCAACGCCCGGCTCGACGAGTGTGACGCCGGCGACGACGACGACGTACACGCTGACTGCCAAGTGCGGCGCGGCGAGCGCAACGCGTCAAGTCACGATCACCGTCAACCCAGTGACGAGTAATTTCGCGGGGCAGTGGATCACCAATTTCGGCACGCTGAATATTACGCAGAGTGGTAGCACCGCGACGGGCACGTATCTCAACGCGTTCGATGGCGGTAGCGGCACGGTGGCGGGCGTGGTGACTGGGAGCACGCTGACCGGCACATATCAAAAAGCGACGAGCGGCACGATTCAGTTTACGCTGGGCGCGAGCGGCAACACCTTCGACGGGAATTGGGCGGGCACCGGGCTGGGCACGAACAAGTGGTGCGGCGCGCGGCCCGGCGTCGCTTTTCCGGCGGGGTGCAGTTTTGCCGGCGCGTGGAATATCAAGGTGGATAGCAACACCTGCGCGACGATGAATCTCACGCGGATTGACAATACCGTGACCGGCACGTACTGCGATGGCGTCCTCACCGGCGCGGTCACGTACTCCGGCGCCGCGAACGAATCCGTGCTGACCGGCACCTGGACGCGCGGCGGCACCGGCGCTCTAAAATTCTATTTGCTCGATTACGGCGGCTTGCAGTTTCAAGGCGACTGGAACACGACGAACAAATGGTGCGGTTGGCGAAGCGGCTCCGCCGAACCTGCCACTTGTTTGCGCTAACGCGCACAGCGGAAATGAAAAAAGCCCCGTCAGGTTTTACGAAACCTGACGGGGCGGTTGTTTACTTGGGCATATTTTTCAGCGCGTCGAACGCGGGTGATCCTTTGATGCGGAACGCGCCCACCTCGCCGCCGGAAAAATCCAACTGCCAGGCGAACATTACGCCGACCCAACCGGCTGATTTTGCCCACTGGTACGCGCCGGCGTAATACTTGGCAACGGCTTCCGCGCTGTTGAACTGCCCGGCGGGATGCGCGCCGCCGCCGGTGCCGACGGGCCACCCAAACTCGGTCGCCCAGATTTGCTTGTTGCCGTCGCCGTACTGCACCATCACCGCGCGGTACGCGTCCATCGTGCCACGGAACAAGAACGAGCGATGATCCGCGAACGAACCCAACCCCACACCCGTCCACGCCACTTCGGGCGGTGTACGGAACCCGCTGGGGTGCGCGCCAATCGCGTCGGAATAATCCTTTAGCCCGTTCTGGTACATTTGGTGCAAGTACGTCACATCGTCAATCGCCGTGGCGCTGTTCATACCGTTCGGCGTGGATGCGCCGGACACGACGACGATGTCGGGGCATTTGGCTTTGATCGCGGCATACGAGCGTTTCAGCATATCCATATACAGCGCGGCGGAAAGCCCGCGCTTGTCATGCCATTCCACGTCGAGATTCGCCTCGTTCCAAACTTCGATTGCGCCGACTCTGCCGCAATAGCGCCCGGCAACTGCGCCCATAAAATCAGCGGCGTCTTGCATATTGTCCGGGGGACCTTCGCCCGGCGTGGCGTTTTGCCGGCGCGACCAATCGGGCGCTTTGACGATGCTGAGCAAAACCTTGATGCCGTTGGAATTCATCGTGCCCACAAAGTTGTCGTAGCTACCGAGCGTCAGATTGCCTTTTTGCGGCTCGCCATCTTTCCAGGGCAATTGAATCTTGACCCAGCGAAAACCCATCGCTTTGATGTCTGCCGCTTCGCCGTTCGGATCGCCACCGTTGACTTGGATGCCGTAATCGAACAAATTCTTGCCGCGAAAGTTGCTCGCCGGCGCGGCGGGTCCGGCGGGCGGCTTGGTCGCCGCGGGCGCGACCGGCGCGACGGGTGCGGCGGCGGTTGGGCGCGGCGCAGGTGTCGGCTCCGGTGCTTTGGCAACTTGAACGACTTTGGGATCGGTTGCGCCGGCGGCGGATGCGCCATCATCGAAGGAGAGTGCGGCTTCGACCTTGACCTCGCCCGATTGTGTGGTGGCGTTCCACTGATAGCGCGGGTCGGTTGCCGGCGATTTGCCGACGACGTTGCCGTTCACACGCCACACGATCACCGGCTTGGCTTTGAACGTGGCAATTTGCGATTCGCGGTACCGGGCGAGCGCTTCCCAGGTGCGCGGCTCGACGGCATCGTTCGTCACATCGCGCAACGCAACGCCGCGCAGGTTGAACTGCAACGCCAGTTCCATTTTCTTGGCGAAGCTTTCCGCGCTTTCGAGCCAAACGGTGTGAACCTGGGTCTTGTCGTCGAGATAGGTGAACGAGTACAAGCCGGACGCGGCGTCGTACTTGATGCCGCGACTTTCGCGCAGTTTCGGCAAGTCGAGCGTGACCTTGACCTCCGGCGCAATCGTCGGCGGGTTGAGGTCTACGGGGCCCATCAACTTGGCGGCGTTGGCGAAGGCGATAGGCGCATACGCGTTGCCGAATTCATCGCGCCCCATCACCGAAAAGGCGAGTTGCAATTTATAGCGATCCACGCGCCCGACGACCCACTGCAAATAACTTTCGACACCGGTCGGATTGCCGGCGAACGCTTCGCGGTTGGGCATGGGAATTTTCACCACGTCGGCGGCTTGCCCCAGCGCTTCCCAGTCGTACGCGCCGGTATCCCACTGGTCGAGCGATTTTTGCTCCGGCATCGCCATCGTTACGCTGAGAATTTTGTTTTTGGCTTGGAGCGCAGTCGCTAATTCGCGGATGAATGCGGTGAAATCTTTTTTATTCTCCGGGCTAATGCCTTGGTAATCAATGTTCAAGCCCGGATACAATTTTTCGACGGCGAGATCCACGAGGGCTTGGACGTGTTGTTTGCGAATGTCCGGCGTGGTGATCATTTCGTCCACGAGATTGCCGCGCAATGTGTCGCCGTCGAAATTGCTGACGGTGGGCAACACTTGGTACGGACTCGCCGCGCTCGCTTCGGGCATTGCCGCGACGCTACCGGCGATCCCGCCGGCTTCGACGAGCGTCAAGCCGAGCGGATTGACTTCGGCGAGCAAGGGTGTGGCGGGCGCGGGTAAGGATGTTTTCGACGTGAGGTCAGCGCTGATCGTCGGCGCGAGCGCGCCGGTTTGGGCGATCAGAATGCCTTGCGGGATCGCCGTGTTCAGGTACACTTCCAAGCGTTGTTCGTCGGCGTACATTTGGAATGGGAACTTGATCCACTTTTTGCCATTGTAGCCGTACACGTCGAGCGTCGTCAGCGGGTCTGCGCCATCGGGAATGGGCAACGAGAGCACGGCTTGGGTGGGAGTATTGCCTTGCAGGGCGGGCTGGTACAAGGGGCTTTTGACTTCGAGTGTCGGCGGCACCTCGCGTCCCAGATTGGTTTTGAGAAAGGCGTCGCGGGTTTGGGAAGTGAGGCGAATGTTGACGCCGCTCTTCATCACCCCGGCGGGCACCGAAAATTGCGCGCCATCGGACAGCGACACACTGCCGCCGGTATTTGCCGCGATCCCGCTATAGCCGGCGGACAAGACGCGTTGAGGCAGCGCCAGTGGGGGTAGCACGAGCGCGAGGATGACAAGCACGGGAATCACGACGAGATTGATGAGCCAACTACTTGCCGTGCCTTCGAGTAAACCATCCAAAGCACGGAGCAATGGATTGTGCGGGCTTTTGTTCAATTTCGTTAACCTCGATTCGAACTGGAGGATCGCGCGAGCATAGCTGAGCCGACAGGCGGAGCGCTATTGCGTCGCACTACCTATGGGCGCGATTCTAGCATAGGGCGGGCAAAATCGCAAATCGCCCGGAATGGCGGGGTGTGCGTCAAGTTTTGGTTGACGCTGTGGGGCACGCTCGCCGGAGCGTGCGATACCGCCGGCGCGGAACGGCGTCCGTGTTCTACCGCGATGATCCAAAACTTGGACGGACACCCGGAATGGCGAGGATGCGTCTAAGGGTCGGTAAAAGAATAACTTACCGACCGTCACCCTGAGCAAAGCGAAGGGTCTCGCGCGACGAACAGGAGATTCTTCACTTTGTTCAGAATGACAACTTGGTGACGCGCCGATGCGACGCGGTAAGTTATTTTTAGACTTTGGTTTTTATCCGTGTTTTCCGCGCTTGTCCGCGTTCCAATCGAATGAATTGGATTGCACCCCTGCCGATCCAAAACTTTGACGTGCACCCTCGAACCTTTGACGCTTGAACGGCTTGGGTATATAATCCTTGCCGGGGTTTTTGATTTGCGCGGCGATACGCGTTGCCGTTCGGCGCGGCAGTGCGCCGGTGTCAAATCAAAAATCACCAGCAGGAGGCGCGATGGCAACCCGTTTCATTTTGATCCGGCACGGGCAGACCGAATGGAACCGCGGCGCGGAACGTTTTCGAGGACGTGCGGATGTGTTGCTCAACGCGACCGGACAACAGCAAGCGCAACAACTGACGGCGTTTTTGGCGCATGAAAAAATGGATGCGCTCTATGTCAGTCCGATGCAACGTACGTTGCAAACCGCCCAGCCACTTGCCGCCGTACATAAATTGATCGCCCAACCGCATCCCGCGCTGCTGGATATTGATTTCGGCGAGTTGGAAGGACTCACGCAGGAAGAAGCGCGCGCCGCTTTCCCCGAAATTATGGTGCAGTGGGAAAACGCCCCAGGCACGGTCAAATTTCCCAACGGCGAATCGCTGCGCGCTGTGCGCGCGCGCATCGTCGGCTTGCTCGACGAGTTGGCGGACAAGCACGCCGCCGAAACGGTGACGCTCGTTTCGCACAGGGTGGTGTGCGGCGCGATGCTGTGCGTCGCGCTGGGATTACCGCTCAGTGCGCAGTGGCGCATCAAACAAGACTTGGCTTGCCTCAACCTATTTGAACGGCGGGATAGCGATTATGTCGTCACGCTCCTGAATTGCACCGCCCATCTAATTTGATACCTGATTGGAATTCTATGCTTGCCCCAACTTTTCACTCTCATTCCCACCCGGTTGCGCCCCTGATTTTATCGCTCGACATTGGCACGTCCTCCGTGCGCGCGATGTTGTTTGACGCGCACGCGCACGTCATTCCCGGCACCGCCGCGCAGATCAAGTACGCCGCGCGCACGACGCCGGCTGGCGGCAACGAATTTGACGCCGACACGGTCCGCCGCGACGCGGAGCGCGTCATTGATGAAACGCTGGCGCGCGCGGGTGAACTCGCCAACCAGGTGGTCGCCGTCGCGTCCGACTCGCTCGTGTCGAACGTCCTCGGCGTGGACGAGTCCGGCAACGCGGTGACGCCGGCGTATACGTACGCCGATACGCGGTGCGCCAGTCAGGTAGACGAATTGCGCGCGCAGTTCGACGAACGCGCGACGCAGCAACGCGTAGGCACACTCTTTCACACCAGTTACTTGCCGGCGCGTTTGATCTGGCTCGCGCGCAATTTGCCGCAAACGTTTCGGTTCGCCAAGTATTGGATGTCGCTCGGCGAATATTTTTATTGGAATTGGACGGGCGCGCGCGCGTGCAGTTATTCCGTCGCCGCGTGGACGGGCTTGCTCAATCGGCGCGCGTTGAACTGGGACGCCGAATTGATCCGGCAGTTGCCGATTGCCGCCGAGCAACTCTCGCCGCTGGTGGATCACACTCACCCGGTCGGCGCGTTGCGCGCCGAGTACGCGACGCGCTGGGCGGCTTTGCGGCACGCCAAATTTTTTCCGACGTTGGGCGATGGCGCGGCGGCGAATGTGGGCAGTGGGTGTGTGGATGCGACGCGCATTGCGTTGACGATTGGCACGAGTAGCGCGATGCGGATTGCGTACCCGCGCGGTGCGGCGGAAATTCCTTTCGGCTTGTGGTCGTACAGCGTGACGCGCGAACTCGAATTGCTCGGCGGGGCGTTGAGCGAGGGCGGTATGTTGTACGATTGGATGAACGATACGCTACGCACCGATCCCGCGACGCGCGGCGATGCCCAGGTCGCAACGCTTGCGCCGGACGCGCACGGGCTAACCGTGTTGCCGTTTCTCGCCGGCGAGCGCGCGCCCAATTGGAACGCGCATGCGCGCGCGGCAATTGTCGGCTTGAGTTTGAACACCCAGCCCGCCGAAATTTTGCGCGCGGGCATGGAAAGCATCGCGTACCGGCTCGGTTTGATTTTCGGCTTATTGCGCGGCGCGATTCCCGACGCGCGCCAAGTGATTGCTTCCGGCGGCGCGTTGATGAAATCGCCGGTCTGGACGCAGATCATTGCGGACACGCTCGGCGTGCCGGTGATCGCGGCGGCGGAGCCGGAAGCGACGAGTCGCGGCAACGCGTTGCTCGCGCTCAAAGCGCTGGGTGTGATCGGCGCGCTTGCCGATTTGCCGGCGCAGACCGGCGCGGTGTACGAACCGGACGCGGCGCGGCACGAAATTTACGCGCGCGCGATGGAGCGGCAGAACGCGTTGTACGACAAATTGGTGCGGCAGGTGAATACGTAATACGCAATACGTAATACGTATTACGTATTGCGTATTACGTGTTGCGTATTGCGTATTGCGAGGAGAGTATGTCTTTCAAAATTGAAATGCAAACCGGCGAGCCGATCCCAGTCGGCGATCAACAGATCACGGTCAGTTCACGCGCGTGGCAACTGCGCTTGCCGTTCGGCGGATTCGTGTGGAATCACCCGGCGTTTGTGACGACGCAAACGGCGGACGGGCAGACGCGGGTGTTGCCGGTGTACGATGTGACGCGGATCGCGCAAGCGTTGATTCTCGCGCTCGGC
>CAIKBD010000504.1 GCA_903825565.1 uncultured Anaerolineales bacterium
GGTCTACGCGGCGATTGCGAACAACCCTTCCAACTCCGCCACGATTTGTTGATCGGTGAAATGCCGCGCGGTGATCGCGTTTGCCGGACACGCCGCCACGCACGTGCCGCACCCTTTGCACAACGCCTCGTTGATTTGCGCGACGCCCGTGCCGTTGTGCGCGATGAAACTGATCGCGGTGTACGGACACAACGCGAGGCACGTCTTGCAACCCGAACACGATTTTTCGTCAACCCAAGCCGTCGTCGGCGAGATCACCACTTGGCCGCGACTCAACAGCGACAGCACTTCGCCCGCCGCTGCGCCCGCGTGCGCGACTGTGTCGGGCACGTCCTTCGGCGCTTGACACGTGCCGGCGAGATAAACGCCTTCGGTGTTCGTGTGGAACGGGCGCAGTTTCGGGTGCGCCTCTTGGAAAAATCCGTTGCCGCTACAACTGATCCCAAACCGCGAGGCGATCTGTTTCGCGTCGCGTTGCGGTTCCATCGCCGTTTCCAGAACCACCAGATCCACGCCGATTTGAACTGGGATGCCGAGCGTCGTGTCTTCGGCTTTTACTTGCAGTTTGCCGTCGTTTAGCACGACCACTTCGGCGCCGCGCCCGCGCACAAAATAAACGCCCTCTTCCTGCACGCGTTCGTAAAATTCCTCATAATCTTTGCCGAACGCGCGTATGTCCATGTAAAATTCAAAAACCTCCGCGCCGGTTTTATCGCGCACGAGATGCGCGTGCTTGAGCGCATACATACAGCACACGCGCGAGCAATACCGGTTCGCGTGCTCGTCGCGACTGCCGACGCAATGAATGATCGCGACGCGTTCCGGCTTTTTGCCGTCGGCGGTGAGAATTTGGCCCTTGGTGGGACCCGTTGCGCTCGACAGCCGCTCGAATTGCAAGCCGTCGAGAATGTTTGGCGATTTGCCGTACGCGTACGCCGACAAACGTTTCGGATCGAACATCTCAAACCCGGTGGCGACGATAATGCTCCCGACGTTCACCGCGATCGTTTTTTCTTGCTGATCGAAATTGATCGCGCCGGTTGGACATGCCTTGACGCAATCTTTCAGACATTTGCCGCGACTGAGCCAGACGCACGTCTCCTTGTCAATCACCGCTTTCATCGGCACGCCTTGCCCGTTGAGCGGGATGTACGCCGCGCGGCGTTTGCTCAAGCCCGCATCAAATTCATTCGGCACACCTTTGCGATACACGCACGCCTCGACGCATTGCCCGCACCCGGTACACAAATCCATGTCCACGTAGCGCGGGCGTTGGCGCACCTGGACTTGGAATTGTCCCACGTAACCGGAGACCTCGACCACGTCGCTGTACGTCAGCAGTTCGATGTTCGGATGCCGACCGGCATCCATCATCTTGGGTCCGAGAATTCAGGTGCTACAGTCGAGCGTCGGAAAGGTTTTGTCGAGTTGCGCCATGTGCCCGCCGATGGAGGGTTGGCGTTCGACGAGGTACACCTTGTAGCCGCCTTCGGCAATCGTGAGCGCGGCTTGAATGCCGGCGATGCCGCCGCCCACGACGAGCACAGCGGGCGTCACTTGTTCTTTGCGTGCGTCCAACGGCGCGTGATGCGCCACGCGTGCCACCGCCGCGCTGACCAGGCGTTTCGCTTTTGCCGTCGCTTGCGCCGGGTCTTCGACAACCCAGGAAACTTGCTCGCGGATGTTCGTCATCTGAAAATAGTACGGGTTCAAACCGGCGGCGGCGATGGCGTTTTGAAACGTTGGCTCGTGCATGCGCGGCGTGCACGATGCCACGACGACGCGATTGATGCCCAGGTTGCGAATATCGTCCTGGATCATTTTTTGCCCAGCCTCGGAACACATGTATTTGAATTGGCGTGCGACGCTCACGTGCGGCAATGCGCTCGCAAACCGCGCGACCTCCGCCACGTCAATCACCGCGCCGATATTGATCCCGCACTCGCAGACGTAAACGCCGATGCGTATTGGCTCGCTAGTCATCCGTCCTCCGCATGCAGTAGAACAGCGGAACAGCGAGGCAGTCACTGTTTTACTGTCTCACTGTCTTACTGCCTCACTGTCTCACTACTTTTCCATCGCCTGCCACACGAGTTCCGTCACATCCAAAATCTTGATGCGCGTTTTCGTTTTGCGCGCCGCGCCGAGCAGGGTGCGTTTGCATTGTTGGCACGACGAGATGATCGCCTCCGCGCCGGTACTCACCGCTTGCGCGAGCCGCCGCGCGGCGATGTCGTCCGTGACCGCTGTTTCCATCATCGCCACATCGCCGCCGCCGCCGCAACACATTGCGTCCGCGCGATGGTTTGCCATCTCGCGCAACGTGATCCCAGGAATGTTTTGGATCACGGCGCGGGGCGCATCGTAGACGCCGTGCTTGCGCCCCAAGTCGCACGGGTCGTGATACGTGACGACCCAAGGGAGTTTCGCCATTTTGATGCGCTTGTCGGCGAGAAGGCGCGCGAGAAATTCGCTCGCGTGCAAAATCGCAAACCCGAATGCGCCGTCGCCGTTCGTGTGCGCCGGGTAGAGATGTTTCCACGTGTGAAAGCACGAGGAGCACGTCGCCACGAGATTTTGCGGCGCGAGTGCGCGGACGCGTTCGATGTTGTGCCGTGCGAGCGCCGCCACCTCGCTCTGCATTCCCGCGCCGTAGAGCGGATAGCCGCAACACCATTCCTCGCCGCCGAGCGTGGCGTAGGAAATTTTGGCTTGCTCCAAAATTTGCACGAGCGATTGCGGGATGCTGTACGCCATCGGGTAAAACGACGAGACGCAACCGGTGAACAGCAACACCTCCACGTTGGCGCGCGCGGCGGTTTGGAGTTGCGCGGGCGCGGCGGGCAAGTTGCGGCTCCAGATCAAGCGCGCCGCGTTATTCTCGTTCAAAATATTATAGGTGGCGCGCACCGTGTCGCGCAATTTCAGAATCGCTGCCGGCACGCCGACGTTTTCGGCGACTGCCCATTCGCGCAAATTCCGCATCGTCTCGCTCGTCATGATGCCGCGCGGACAGCGCGCGGTGCACGCGTAGCATTGCGTGCAGAGCCAAAACGTGCGGCTGTGCAGCACCTGCTCGCGCAAACCCAGACGCAGCAATTGCCACAATTGGCGCGGCGGGTAATCCATCAGCGAAATTGCGGGGCACGAAACACTGCACGTGCCGCATTGGAAACACGTCAACACTTTCTTCCAGGCGGGCTCCACCTGTTTCATAAATTGCCGGTCGAGGCAGTCTTCGGTTAGTACCCCGAGGGATTTAGGAGACATTGGCGGCGACCTCCGTGTTTGTCGGCTGACCCAGAAAGCGTTGCACGGTTTTGATCAGCACGTCCGGCTGAATCGGCTTGGTGAGCCACGCGTCAATCGGGATGCGCTCGTCGTCGGGAAACGCGCTGGCGTATTCGCTCGTCGTGATCGAAGAGATCATGACGACGGGGATGACGCGCAAGTTGGGATCGCCCTTGATGTGGCGGCACACCTCGACGCCTTCGAGCACGGTGGACATCATCACATCGAGCAAGATCAGATCGGGCTTGAACTCGCGCAGTGCAGCAATCGCCGCCGTGCCGTCGAACGTCTGGGCGACATGGTATCCCGCGCTTTGCAAAATCATTTGGCACAGCATTTGATAATCGGGGTCGTCGTCAACGATCAGGATTTTTTTCATGCGGTCGTCTCCGTCATAAACGAGATGTCGGCGCGTCATGGCGTGGGTTGCGTGATTGGGACGCGAAAGCGGAATTGTTCGCATCGGTTGCCGTGCGCGGCAGTGAAACAATCCGCGCAACCCAAGATACAGCCACTGCGATCATAAAACTCGCAGTTGGCGCAGGCGCGCAAAAGGCGGTGACAGTGTGGGCAAGTGCGATGGCGTTCGGGGAATTGGAGCAGATGCAAGGTTGCGCCACAATGCTGGCAAGTGTACTCGTTCATCGTCGAACCTCACTTTCTAGCCAAATAAGGTGGCTGGGGCTTGCGACCCAATTCTATTTTCCATCGCCTGGCGCGAAAATAAAATAGTGCGCGCTACTCATTTCTGCCGAGTAGGCGCACTATTTTGCCAGAGCCGGGTGGATCATGCCAATTCGATAATCCCTTTTTGGATGGCGTATTTAATCAGATCGCCGCGATCATGGATGCCCAATTTTTGCATCACATGCGCGCGATGATTCTGCACGGTCCGCACGCTCAAACTGAGCAGGTCGCCAATCTCTTTGCTGGTGCGCCCTTCGGCGATCAATTGCAAAACCTCTCGCTCGCGCTCCGTCAACAAATCCATCGAATTGCGATCCTGCCCGATCTCGATGCGGCGCAAATAATCCTCGACGAGGCGCTTGGTGATGGACGGGTAGAGGAACGCTTCGCCCTGATGCACGGCGTGAATGGCGTAGACCAATTCGCTCCCTGCCACTTTTTTCAACACATAGCCGGTCGCGCCGGCTTCGAGCATTTGCGCGACGTACTCGTCGCTTTCGTACATCGTCAGCACGAGCACACGGGCGTTCGGATCCATTCGATGGATTTGCTTGGTCGCTTCGAGTCCGTTGAGCAAGGGCATGGCAATATCCATCAGGATCACATCCGGCTTGAGCGCGCGCGCCTGCTCCACCGCCTGGCGGCCGTCCACCGCTTCGCCGACGACTTCGAGATCCGGCTCGGCGTGGAGCAGGAGCCGGATGCCTTCGCGCAAAATGGTGTGGTCGTCGCAAACGAGCACTCGAATTTTTGACATAGGCGCTTGACCTCTGCGTTCTCAAACGGCTGGCGGGCATGTATTGCCGCTCACGTTTTTTCGATGGGAATTTCAATTTGCAGTTGTGTGCCCTTGCCCGCGCTCGAATCTACCTGACACGTGCCGCCAAGTAGGGTGACGCGCTCGCGCACGCCGAACAGACCCCAGCGTTGCTCGGTCAGCGCGGCGGAAAGCGTCGTTGGGTCAAAGCCCTGCCCATCGTCACGCACGCTGAGCGTCCAGTGCGTGGTGGTTTGGCTCAAATGAATCGTGACGTGGCGCGCGCGCGCGTGGCGCACAATGTTGTTGATCGCTTCTTGCGCGATCCGAAACAGGGCGGTTTCGATGATCGGCGAGCCGCGCACGGCGCTGGGCAATTCGAATTGCGTTTGAATGCCGCTCGGTTCGAGATTGGTTTTCGCGTACCAGCGAATCGCCGCCGCCAAGCCCAGGTCGTCCAACAGCGCAGGGCGCAAATCGAAAATCATCTTCCGCACGTTTTCGAGCGTTTGTTCGCTAAGCGTGCGCGTGGCGCGGAGTTTGGCGCGCAGATCAGTCCAGCCCGCCGGCGCGGTATCCTCGCACATTTGCAGGTTGAGCAAAATCCGCGCGAGTGAGCCGCTCGTGTCGTCGTGCAATTCGCGCGCGATGCGCTTGCGCTCGTCCTCCTGCGCACGCAACACTTGGCCCGAAAGTTGGCGCAGTTGCGCGCGGTTCGTTTCAAGCGTGCGCGTGTGCGCCGCGAGGCGATCCAGCATTGTGTTAAGGGACTGCGCGAAATGGCGCAGTTGCGGATCGGCAATGTGATTGACCTCGGCGCGCACGGTCGTGTCGCCGCGATCAATCCGCTCGACCGTGTGTTCCAACAAATTGATCGAGCGGAGCGCGGTGCGGAGGAGGAAATAGTTGATGCCGATGCTGAGGACGATGCCAACCGTCGCAAAGAAAATGGTGAGTTCGATGCTCGACGCTTGGAGCAATTGTTTGGTGATCGCCGTGCCGCCCACCGCGCCGATCAGAATGACCAGCGCGTTGCCGAGCAACACTTGGTAGAGAATGGGTAGTCGTTGCCATGCGCGCCACATTGCATTTCCATCCTTGCGAGCCGCACGCTACTGGCGGCTTGCGTCATCGGGGGCTAGTTCAATTATAGCACGGTTCATGCGCTTTGGCGGCAGTGGCTTTGCAAAAGTGGTGTGCGGCACGGTTTTGGGTGTGGCACAGAAAATGGGACACAGACGAGCGCGGACAAAAAATATCTGCGTTTGTCTGCGTTCGTCCGCGTCCCATTTGTTTTTTGCCGCACATCCCCGCGGCGGCGTGTGGTTTACGCTTTGGCGATTTTGCGCTATAATGCGCGCACATGCAAAAGCCAATCTTGTTTTTCCTCACGCTTGGCGTGCTCCTTGTCGCATGTTCAACTACTCCCATCGAACCCACACCGCCGCCGCCGCCCATTGCTCTTAGCACGCCAACACCGCCGCCCGAACCGGAACCAACCGAAGCGCCGACTCCCGCTTTTTCCTCCGATCCCTTCAACGAGGGGCTTGCCGCGCGCCGCAACGGGAATTATCCGCGCGCGCTTGCCGCGTTCCAACTCGTGCTCAATTCCAACCCCGCGCCGGACTTGCGCCAAGAGGCGCAGTATCGCCTCGCCGAAGCCACCTGGCTCAGCAACGACGACACCCGCGCGATTCCGTTGCTCCTCGCGTACCTGCAAGCGTACCCGAATGGCGCGCACGTGCCCGAAACGCGTTACTTGCTCGCCGACGCGTACCGCGCCAAAAAGGATTACGCGAACGCGCTCGAACAATTCCGGCTGTATCGCGGACTCTCGCCCGCGCTCGTCGGCGACACGGATGCGACGATTGCCGACGTGATGGTGCTTGCCGGCGACGCGGCGAATGCCGTCGCGCAATATGATCGCGCGTTGCAGGACACCGCGCTGGCGAATGGCGCGCGCATCAATATTTTGATGCGCGCTGCCGATTTGCATTTAGGGCGCAACGAGCAACCGCTTGCCGCCGCGCGCTACGACGTTGCGCTGAATTTCGCCGGCGACGCGCGCACCAAAGCCGACCTCTTGTTCCGCGCCGGCGATGCTTACGCCGCCGCCAATTTGCCGGACAAGGCGTTGGCGCGCTGGAGCGACGCCGTCAACAAATATCCCGAACAAGCGGGCGCGTACAAATCACTCGTCGCGCTCGTCAACCGCGCCGCGCCGGTGGATGATTTTCAGCGCGGCTTGGTAGATTACCATGCCGCCGCCTACGACGCCGCCATCCCGGCATTTCAACGCCATTTGCAAGTCACCGCGCCGCGCGCCGGCGATGCGCGCTATTACATCGCCAGCGCGTACTCGCGCAAAGGCGCATACACTCAAGCCATCGCCGAGTACGACACGCTGATCAAAACCTTGCCGCAAGACAAGCGCGTGCCCGAAGCGTATCTGGGCAAGGCGAGCGCGTACGCCGCGATTGGCAAACTGGACGAGGCGGTGGCGGTGTACAAAAAATTCGCCGCCGCTTTTCCCGAAGGCGATTTAGCGGATGATGCGTTGTGGCGCGCGGGGCAACTGCTGGATCGCGCGCGCCGGTACGGCGACGCCGCGCCGCTGTACGAAGAGACGCACAAGAAATTTCCTGCCAGCGCGTTCGCCGACGATGCGCTCTTTTGGGCGGGGATGGATTATTATCGCGGCAAGGATTTCAAAACTGCCGGCGCACGCTGGCAAACGATCACCAAAGAGTATTCCAAATCCACCTTTTACGCGCGCGCTTTATTTTGGCTGGGCAAAACGGCGCAGGCGCGCGGTTTGAGCGCGGACGCGAAAAACTATTGGACGCAAGCCGCCGCGCTCAACGCCGGGTATTACTCGTTCCGCGCGAAGGAACTGCTCACGCCGACGAAAAACACGGCGGCATACGATCTCGCGCGGTACGCGATGGACACACCGGCAGATCGCGCCGAAATGACCAAGTGGCTCGGTGCGTGGACGCAAGCGCCGGCGAGCGGCACACTCGACGCGGCGACGCGTAACGACCTGCGTTTCAAACGCGGCGCGGAACTATTGCGGTTGGATCGCACGGTTGAGGCGCGGCGCGAATTTGCAACGCTGATCGAGGTGAAGAAGGATGACGCGCGCACGCTCTATGCGCTCGCGCTGTACCTGCGCGACAATAACCTGTTTTCGCTTGCGCTCGACTGCGCCGAAAAAATCGCGGCGCAAGCGCACGCCGCCGGCGCGCCCGCTGCGCCGCGGATGTTGTGGCTGTTGCGCTACCCGACGCACTATGCCGACCTCGTGGTGGCGGAGGCACAAGCGAACAAGATCGATCCGTTGTTGTATTTCGCGCTCATTCGGCAGGAAAGCAGTTTCAATCCCTGGGTCACATCGTCCGCCGATGCGCGCGGTTTGGGGCAGATCATTCCGGCGACCGGGCGCGAGATCGCGCAGAAACTCGGCGTCAAGAATTTTTCGCTGGATCAATTATATTTGCCGTACGTCAGCGTGCGGTTCGGCGTGTGGTATTTCGCGCAAGAGTTGAAAACGTGGGACGAGCCGACCTGGGCGCTGGCGGCGTACAACGCGGGCGGCAGTCGCGTCAAGAACTGGGTCAAGCCCGATCTCGATTTCGCCGTCGAAGAAATTGACATTAGCGAAACCGCGCTCTACGTCCGGATCGTGTACGCGAACTGGAAGCAGTACCAAACTCTGTACGGCAAGTAGGGTGGGAAAGTGGGAGAGTGGGAGACAAGGGGACAGGGAGACAAGGGGACAGGGAGACCGACTACTCGACTACTCGACTACTCAACTACGCAACTATACAACTACCCAACTACCCGAACTACCCGAACTACCCAACCATTTGACTCCGCGACTATTTGCCTTATAATGCGCGCACTATGCCGCTTGAACTTTTCCTCGGCGATGTTGTGCGCCTGCGAAAGCCGCATCCATGCGGCGGTTACGAATGGCAAGTTGTGCGCCTGGGCGCGGATATTGGGATTGTGTGCCAGACTTGCCAGCATCGCGTGCTGTTGCCGCGCCGCGAGTTTGAAAAACGCATCAAGACGTTTGTGCGGCGCGCTATGCCTAACGACTCGACGTCGGCAAACCCGACGCTGTAGCCATATCTTCGCCAAAGCAGGGCACATTCGCAAGTCTGCCCTACATTTTTCCGCCCCAAAATATGGAATCACTCAACCCTAGCGGCTACACCGCTGTTCTCAAAAATCGGAATTTTCTCGCGTTGTGGCTTGCTCAGGTCTTGTCGCTCACCGCGCTCAACGGCTCATTTTTCTTGCAACTGATCTTGATCGAGCAGGCGACCGGTTCGAGCGCGCACCTCGGCGCGGTGATTATCTCGTTCAGTCTGCCCGCCGTGTTGCTCAGCGCACTTGCCGGTTTGATCGTAGATCGCGTCTCGAAGAAAACGATCCTCGTCGCGTCGAACGGCTTGCGCATCATCACCGGCGCGGCGCTGGCGTTGCTCGCCGCGCTGTTGCTGACGAACAAGGTCAACGAGGCGTTGTTTCTCACCACGATCTACGTGCTCGTTTTCGTCACCTCCGCCATCGGGCAATTCTTCGCCCCCGCCGAAGGTTCGATGATTCCGCTCCTCGTGCGTTCGGAAAATTTGCTCCCCGCCAACTCGCTGTTCACGATCACCTTTACCGCCGCGCAAATTTTGGGGATGGTGATCCTTGCCCCGCTTGGCGTCAAACTCATCGGGCTGGTGCCGGCGTTGTGGGTCGCCGTCGCCGCGTATGTCGTCGCGACGCTCTTGGTGGCATTGTTGCCGCGCGATGCGACGCACCGCGAAAGCATCGGCGGCGTGTCGGCGTTGCGGCGCGCGTGGAACGAAGTGCGCGAGGGTTGGCAATTTGCGATCTCGCATCGCGCGATCTTTGTTGCGCTGTTACAACTCTCGCTCGTCTCCGCGCTCACGATGATTATGGCGATGCTGGCGCCGGGCTACGCCGCGCGCGTTCTGGGCCTCCAAGCCGAAGATGCAACCTATGTGTTTGCGCCCGCCGGCGTCGGGATGTTATTTGCCAGTATTCTCGTCGGACGGTTTGGGCATCGCGTCTCGCGCGAAATTTTGGCGAGCGCCGGGATGATGGGGATGGCGCTGGCAGTCGCCGGTTTAGCGTGGGCGGGCAATGGCAGTTTGATTTTCGGCAAACCCTTGTTCGTCGGTCACCCGGAACTTTTCGTCTCCACTTCGGCGTGGGTCATGATCTTTTCGCTGATCATCGGGATGACGATGGCGACGGTCAATATTCCCGCGCAGACAATTGTGCAAGAACGGTCGAGCGACGCCGTGCGCGGCCGCGTACTCGCCGTGCAATTCACGTTGGCGAATCTGGTTGCCATTCCGCCGATGCTGTTTCTCGGCAACCTGGCGGACATTTATGGCATCCCGACCGTGACTCTCGTCATCGGCTTGGTGATCGCGGCGTTCGCCGTCGCGGATTTGACCTGGGCGTTGGCGCGGTACCGCGCCGCGCGCCTGCGGCACAGCGCCCATTCACATTCTTCGGAGACGCGGCTATGACTCAACGGCGAGTTTTATTTTTAATGTCCGACACCGGCGGCGGGCATCGGAGCGCGGCGGAAGCGATCTGCGCCGCGCTGGCGCGTGAATTTCCGGATCGCTATGACGCCACGCTAGTAGATGTTTTCAAACGCGCGGCAAAATTTCCGCTGAACCACGCGCCCGATCTGTACTTGCCGCTGACTCAGCGCGCCGAATTTTTATGGGGCACCGGGTTCCAGCTGTTGAATCATCGCGGCACGGATCGCCTCGCGCAGATTTCGTTGCGGCTCAATTTGATGCGCGGCGTGCAACGCATCTTGCGCGAGCCGATCCCCGATCTCGTCGTCAGCGTCCACCCGGTTTTCAACGAACTGCCGCGCCGCGTGTTGCGCGCTTATGCGCCGCGCGTGCCGTTCGTCACCGTCGTCACCGATCTTTTCGACGCGCATCGCATGTGGTTCGATCCTGGCGTGGACTTGTGCATCGTGCCGACCGACGGCGCGCGCCGCGTGGCGCAACGCTGCGGCATGCCGGCGGATAAAGTGCGCGTGATCGGTCAACCGATCAGTTTGAAATTTCTCGGCGACCAACGCACCCAAGCCGAACACCGGGCGGAACTGGGTCTGGCGGAGCGCACGACGATTTTGCTCGTCGGCGGCGGCGAGGGCATGGGCAAACTGCTCGACATTGCGCGCGCGCTCGACCGCGCCCGCCTGCCGATTCAACTCGTGATCATCGCCGGGCGCAACAAGGCGTTAGCCGATCAATTGCGCGCGCTGACCTGGCATTTGCCGGCACACATTCAGGGTTTCGTGACTAATATGCCGGACTGGATGCGCGCGGCGGATTTGATCATCACCAAAGCCGGACCCGGCACGATTATGGAGGCGCTCGCGTGCGGCTTGCCGATTTTGCTCAGCGGCTTTTTGCCGGGGCAGGAAAATGGCAACGTGACGTTCGTCGAGCAGGGCGGCGTGGGCGCGCTCCGCAAAAACCCGGACGACATTGCGCGGCTCGTCGGTGAGTGGCTGACGCCGGGCAACGATACGCTCGCGCGCTTTGCGGCGCGCGCTCGCGAATTAGCGCGCCCGCATGCCGCGCTCGACATCGCGCACGCCTTGCATCAGGTATTGGATGACGCGTAGCGCCGCCCCGCCGGGGCGACGCTACAACGATCCGGATTTTTTTATGACCGAATTCACCGGCGAACCGTTCCTCAAATGGGCCGGCGGCAAAACGCAACTACTCGCGCAACTGGAACCGCACCTGCCGCAAAAATTCCGCGCGTACTACGAACCGTTTATGGGCGGTGCGGCGGTCTTTTTTTATTTGCGGCGTACGCGCGGCGATTTTCCGGCGTGGCTGAACGATTGGAATCCCGAACTCGTCAACTGCTACGCCATCCTCCGCGATCAGGTGGAGGCGCTGATCCCACTTCTGCGCGAGCACCGGGCGCAACACAGCAAAACGCATTTCTATCGTGTGCGCGCGCTTGCCCCGGCGGAACTCGCGCCGGTCGCACGCGCCGCGCGTTTGATTTATCTGAACAAGACGTGCTTTAACGGTTTGTATCGCGTCAATGCCAGCGGGCAGTTCAACGTGCCGCTTGGCTCGAATAAAAACCCGCGCATTTTCGACGAAACGAATTTGCGCGCGGTGAGCGCCGCACTGCAAGGCGTCGAGTTGCGGCACGGCGATTTCGCCGCCGTGCTGAAACTCGCCCGCGCCCGCGACCTGATCTATTTCGATCCGCCGTACCACACCGAGACGAACGGATTCACGAGTTACGCCGTTGCCGCATCTGGGCGCGCGCAATTTGGCGAAGCCGAGCAAGCGCGTTTGCGCGAGGTCGTCGTCCAACTGGTGCGGCGCAAATGCCACGTTCTGGTCAGCAACAGCGCCACGTCCTTCATCCAAAATTTGTACGCCGAGTTTGCGCCTGCGCGCATACACATCGTGCGCGCCCGCCGCGCCATCAACTCCGATGCGCGCGGACGCGGTTTGATCAACGAGGTGCTGATCACGTCTAGTTGAGGGTAGCAAGGATTCAACGATGAATCAAATTCTACGAGGCGGGGTGTTGTGCGTGGTGCTGTGGCTCGCCGCGTGTAGCGACGCGCCGGCGCCATCGCCCAAGATGCCGTCACCCGCCGCGCCGGTAGTTCTGACGGTGTGGCATACGCAAACCGGCGCGGCGCAAACGCAACTCGATGCGCTCGTCGCCGATTTCCAAAAAGCGTATCCGCCGATCACGTTGCGCGTGGAAGCCAAAGCGAATGCCGGCGAATTGTTGCGGCAGGGTGTCGCCGCGAGCGCGCTCAATCAAACGCCCGATCTCGTCATCACGGATTCGCGCGCGATTGCCGAATTCGCACGCAAGGGCGCGCTCGTCAATCTCGATCCCTGGCTCGACGATGCAACGCTGGGGCTGCCCGGCGACGAGCGCGCCGATTTTTTCGGCGGCGTGTTAGATGCCAGTCGTATTCCCGAACTCAAAAATCAACAATTCGCGTTGCCGTTCGACAAGCGGGTGGTCGTGTTGTTTTACAACGCCGATCTGTTGCGCGCGGCAAAAGCCGACGTGCCGCCGCAAACCTGGGATCAATTTGGCAATGCGGTGCGCGCGACCACACGCGGCAACACGCGCGGCTGGGCGATGACGCCCAACGCCGGCGTCCTGGCGGCGCTGCTTGCCAGTCGCGGCGGCAGTGTGCTCAACGACGCGCAAAAAGAAGCGCGGTTGGATGATGAGGCGACGCTCAAGATGTTGCAGTTGATCACGGCGTTGACGAAAAGCGGCGCGACGTACCTCGTCGAAGATGCGGCAAGCGCGCGCGCCGAGTTCGCGCAGAGCAGAGCCGCGTTTTGGTTCGGCGCAAGCGACCAAGCGCCGCTGATTGCCGATGCGCTGGCGCACGTGGGCGCGAATTTTCAGTGGGGCGTAGCGAACGTGCCGCAAAACGATCCCAGCCGCCCCGTCACCGTGATCAGCGGCGCGGACGTGGCGATCTTTCGCTCGACACCGGAACGCCACCGCGCGGCGTGGACGTTTGCGCGTTGGCTCACGTTGCCGGAGCAGGGCGCGCGCTGGGCGCGGGCGACGCCGGCAATTCCTCTGCGGGCGTCCAGTTTGAATTTGCTCGCCGCGAACCCGCCGGCGTTGGCGCACTATTTGCGCGCCGGTTTGAGCGACACGCCGCCGGCGGTGCGCGCGTTGCCGGTTGTGGGGAACGCCGCGCAAATAGATAACGCGCTCGTCGAAATGTGGATCAGCGTGGCGAACGGCGCAGACCCAGGTGTGGCGCAACGCAACGCGGCGGCGCGCATCAATCGCTTGCTGGGACAAATCCCTTAAAATTAAATTTACTTTTCGAGGTTTGGATGTCACAACAATTGGAAATGGCAAAACGTGCGGCGCGGGCGGCGGGGCGGGTGTTGCTCGCTAAAATGTCCGCCAGCCGACAAGTTCATTCCAAAGGCAAACACGATATCGTGACCGACGCAGATTACGCGGCGGATCGCATCTTGCGCGACATGTTGCTGGCGCGTTTCCCGCGCGACCGGTTTTTATCGGAAGAAGGTGATGCGGCGGAGCGCGAACGGCTGTGGGCGCAGGCGGACGCCGATCCCGACCTGGGTCTCTGGGTGATCGATCCGCTCGACGGCACGAACAATTATTCGCGGCGCTTGCATCCGTACTGCGTGTCGGTTGCGTTGTACCGCGCGGGCGCGGTGCAGATCGGCGCGGTGCACGATCCGATTCGGGATGAATTGTTTTGGGCGGAGCGTGGGCAAGGCGCGTTTTGCAACGGCAAGCCGATTGCGGTCAGCCCGGTGAAGACGCTCGACGATGCGGTGATCGCGGTGGAATGGGCGCGGGCGCAAGCGGTGCGAAAACAAACGACGGCGGTCTTGGCGCGCCTGGCGCAACGCGTGCTAACGGTGCGCGCGTTGGGGAGCGCGGCGTTGTCTTTTTGCAATATTGCTGCGGGGCGACTCGATCTGTACATTCACCTATCGCTCTCGCCCTGGGATGTCGCGGCGGCGGCGTTGATTCTCGAAGAAGCCGGCGGCAAAGTCACGTCGCCCGATGGCGCGGCATGGAGCGTTCATTCCCAAGCGTATGTCGGGACGAACGGTTTGCTCCACAAGCCGGTGTTGCGTTATTTCAAGCGATGAATCCTCGCGAACGGATCGCGCAAACTCTGCGCGGCGCGCCGGTGGATCGCGTGGCGCGCGGCGAATTTTTCATCGCGGACGAGTTCGCGCGCGCGTCTTGTCCTGCCGCCGAAACGCTTTTCGAAGCGCAGCGTCAGATCATCGAGCAATTCGATTTGGATGTCGCGGCGGTTTCGTTGAGCGCGGGATGGGGCGCGCTCGAACAACCGCCCGCGGATCGCGCGCTGGAAATGTTGATGCGCTGGCGTGCGGAGACGGATCGGTTTGTGTGGGCGGTGCTCGACGGACCCTTTAGCGCGGCGGCGCGTGCGCGCGGATTCCAGGCGTTGATGCATTACATTCACGGCGCGCCGCATGTCGCGCGCGATTTGTTTTGGCAAGGCGCGGAAGAGGCACGGCTGATCGCCCAAGCCGTGCGCGATGCGGGCGCGGATGGCGTGGTGCTGGGCGAGGACATTGCCTACGGCGCGCGTACATATCTCGCGCCGAAGGATTTGCGCGAGTTGTATTTTCCAGCGTTGCGCGCCGCCGCGCATGAAATTCGCAACCTGGGTCTCGTCGTGTTTTTTCACTCGGATGGAAATTTGAATGCAGTCCTCGCCGATCTTGCCGCGTGCGAGTTGGACGGCGTGCAGGGCTTGGAGCCGGAAGCCGGCATGACGCTGAGCGCGGCGCGCGCGCAGACGGGCGCGGCGTTGACACTGTGGGGCAATTTCGGTTTCGAGTTTCTAAGCGCGGCGCGGACTGAAGCGGAGATCGCGGAAGTGGTGCGCGCGGTAACGGCATCACCGCCGGTGATCGCCGGGTCGTGCGGCGGCTTGGTGCCCGGGTTGAATCCGGCGACGCTCCGCCAAATCTATTGCGCGTTGGGATGAAGGGCGCGCCGCGATCTGGAGACGAGATCGCGGCGCGTGTGTTTGGGTGGGTTGCGCTCGGACGTGCGTCAAACTTTTGGGTATTTCCGCCGTCGTTTGAAAAC
>CAIKBD010000505.1 GCA_903825565.1 uncultured Anaerolineales bacterium
GCGCGGCAAACAAGATCACTGGTATGTAGCACGCGTATGAAACCAGGATCGCAACACCGATGCCGCTAAAGGTGCGGTCATGCGCCGCCGCCGCATCGCGCAACACGAGATACGCCAGCCCAAGTCCCTGGAGCATCAACGGCAAATTGCGATAAATGCCCCAGGGTTGCGGCGGCTCTACCGCGCCCCAATCGTTGATCGGCAACGTCATCATCCCCAACCGCACGATTGCCGCGCCGATAAGTACAAACTCGAACCAACCGAACTGCCGCTGGAAACGCAACCGCCACGCCTCCAGCATCAGCACATAAAAGATCGTGACGGTCGTCGCCGTCGCCAACGCGCCCAGCCCCACCAACGTCGGGCGCATCCCGAATAGTTCCACACTCGTCGTCAAGCCGCTCGTCGCGTACGCCACGACGCGAAACCCAACATGCCCCGTATCGCCGAGTGCGAGCAACGCAAACGCCTGCATCACGCGCATCGCCAATTCGCGTTGCGCCGGCGCAACACGGTCCATCCGCCGCACCATTACGGCAACCATCGTCCACACGACGATCAGATAACTCACATTAAAAACCACTTCGATCCACATCCGTAACGCGTCCGACATTTTGCGTTTCTCCTTTGAAAGCGCCTCTCATTGCGCGGGTGCGGCTTGCGCGTGCTGTTGCACGGTCGCCAATTCCGCCGCGCGATTTTTGAGCCCCAGGGTCAGCGCGGTCAAGATCACCGCGACTCCGCCAATCACCAGAAACGCCGCGCTGTAACCCGGCACGCCACCCCCCTGCGATGCGGCAATCGCGCCGACGATTGCCCCGCTCAACATTTGCCCCATACTCGTGTTCAACGCCATCAACCCTTGCGCCGCCGCGCGTTCGGAGGCAGGCGCTTCGTTCAGCATAATGTAGCGCAACGGCGCGCCGAGCAAAGCCGCCAAGCCCAAACCGATCACCGCGCCGGCGACGATGAACAAACCGAGACTCGTCGCCGTCAAGCCGAGCAAGATCATCCCTGCCGCCAACAGACTCGCACCGGCAAATACGACGATCTTGGAACCCAGTTTGTCGAGCAATTTGCCGACGAGCGGTGAACCGATGGCTAGCGCGATCACGACCGGCATCAACAAGAAACTCGCAGTCGAACTGGCAACACCCAGCCCGGCAACCGCAAGCGCCGGCATAAACACCAAGCCGACTTCACCCAGCCCCGCCCCCGCCGCCAACATCCCGGCGAGCGCCGTTTGCCGCGACGCATACAAACTAAAATGCAAGATCGGATCCGCCGCGCGCCGCTCGACCAAGATCAAGAGCGCGAACAGGATGAGCGCGGCAACCAGAAACGGCAACACGTTGGGCGAAAGCACGCTCGCCCCAAAATTTTTGGTGTCAATTTGATTGACGCCGTAAGCGAACGCAACCAAATGCGCCGCGACGATCAGCATCCCCAGCCAGTCAAACGGCTTGGCTTGCGCGGGCCGCGTCGTCGGCAAGATTCGCATACTCAACCCGATGACGACGAGGGCAATAGGCAAGTTGATCACGAACAGCCATTGCCAACCCAAGAGCAACAACATGCCGCCGAGAATAGGTCCCACGATAAACGCCAACCCAAACACCGCGCCGATCAACCCCAGCGCCGAACCGCGTTTTTCCGGCGGGAACGTATCGCCGATCACGGCGCTGGCAACCGGAAAGATACCGCCCGCGCCCAGACCCTGCACCGCGCGCCCAAGCAAAATCATTTCGAAATTTTGCGCGAGCGTGACGATCAGCGAGCCAATCGCGAACAACACCACGTTCGCCACATAGATCGTGCGACGGCCAAACGTGTCGGATAGTTTTGCCATCAACGGCGTGCCAACCAAGTTGAACAAAACATAGATCATGAAAATCCACGACACAGCACGGTCGTCCACCTTAAAAGTGGCGCGAATCGCCGGGAGCGCGGGTCCCACAATGGCAATGTCAAGCGCGCCCATCAGCACGCCGACAAACAGCACGAGCAAAATTTGATTACGCGATTTGTTTTCCATTTTCACAGTCCACGCAAAAACCAACGGCTACCCGGCAACGAGGCGATGCCGGCGATGATCAGCAAGATCACGGCGATGACAACAATCAAGTTGTTGCGCAAAACGTTCGTATCCGTGCGCGTGCGCCAGCGCAGCGGCAGGTGCGCCACGATGGCGACGACGAACATTGTAACGGTGTGTTCGATGCGTTGCAATGAAAAAATTCCTTGGACGAGCAAGTACACCACGCCCAGCGCAACTTGGAGATCGATCAGACCGCTGAATGCGCTCATCAACGCGCGATCTACTTTTTCCGCGTGGGCACGGCGCGCCCAACCCGCCGCGAATTTGATCGCCGCGATGAGCGCGACGAGGACGACGAGCCAACGCACGGACGAGTGAAGCCAGAACAAGATATCCATTCGAAAATCCTCCGAGGGTTTAAATTTTGCGACGCCGGGTTTTCGCCGGCACCGCCGCCGCCGACTCAATCGCCGCGAGGCACGCCAAAATATCTTCGCGCACCGCGCGCTTTTTGAGTTGTGCGAGCAATTCCGCGAGCCACGTTTGCTCGGTGAGCAAATGCAATTGATGATGCCGTAGCGTATAGTACGCTGGCGAGTTCGCATCGTGCGCGGCAACACCTTGCGCGATTTCGGCGAGCCGCGCATCCACCGCCGCGCGTTTCTGTTCGAGGAGCGCGCGCGCCTCCGCCGCCGGCATCTCGCTCAGAAACAACAAGCCGATGTCGTCGTTGAAATATGCCGCGGGCGCATCTTGCAAATTTTGCCGCAAGAGCGCGCGAAACTGCTTTTCGCCAACTGCGGTCAGACGATACGTGCGCCGCTCCGGACGATTGCCCGCGCGCGAAACGCTCTGGGTCACCGCGCCGGCTTGCTCCAGTTTGCCCAACAGGTGGTAGAGCGTCGGTTTTTTCAAATCCGTGAGATATTTGAGCCGTTTGTCAATCAGGTCGCTCAATTGGTACCCGTGCATCTCTTCGAGTTTGAGCAACCCCAAGACCAGCAGGGTGTGGTCCATTGGTTCTCCTTGAATAGTCCATATTGACTATTCTAAAGCGAGTATACCCGTAAAACCGCGCCGTGTCAAGCGCCGCCGCGCTAGAAAAGCATAAAAAAACGCGCCCCCCACACCAAGCGCGGGGGGCGCGGCGACGCAATCGGTTGGCGCTTAGAGCGGCGACTTGTACGTGCGCAACACTTTGAGATAGTTGGCGCGTTCGAATGCCGCCGGATAGGCGACGGCTTTTTGGCTCATACTGCCCTGCATTTGTTGGACGGAGGCGTACTCGTGCTCGTCCATCCAGCGCGCCATATCGGCGAGCAACGTTCGCACGCGGCCAATGCCATGCTCGAGCATCACCGAAGCGATCATCGCAACCCGTGCGCCCGCCATCATACATTTGAGCGCATCCGTGCCGGTATGCACGCCGCCGGTGATCGCCAGGTCGGTGTTGATGCGACCGTACAGAATACCCGCCCACCGCAAGCGCAAGCGCAACTCTACCGAACTGCTCAGGTTGAGATTCGACACCACTTCGAGATTGTCGAGATCGAGATCGGGTTGGTAAAACCGGTTGAACAACACCAACCCACCTGCGCCGGCGGTGGCAAGTTGCTGGGCGAAATTGGCAAGTGCGGTGAACGACGATCCCAGTTTCACCGCGACCGGGATGCGAATGTACGCCTTGACCTGCCGCACGAGATCGAGGTACATCTGCTCGACCTGCGCGCCGGTCTGGCTCGGATCAGCGGCGAGGTAGTACATATTCAGTTCGAGCGCATCGGCGCCGGCTTGTTCGATCTGGCGCGCGTACTCCACCCAGCCGCCGGTCGAAACGCCGTTGAGACTGGCAATGACCGGCACGCCGACCGTTTCCTTCGCGCGGCGAATGTGTTCGAGGTATCCTTCAGGACCCAAGTTGTAACTTTCCGCTTCGGGAAAGTAGGATAGCGCTTCGGCGAAACTTTCCGCGCCCAAGTCGAGATAGTGATCGAGCAGTTGACTCGCCTGCATGATCTGCTCTTCAAAGAGCGAATGAAGCACCAGCGCGCCCGCGCCCGCGTCTTCCATGCGCTTGATGTTATCGAGTTTTTGCATCAGCGGCGACGGCGACGGCACGATGGGGTTTTTGAGTTTGAGACCGAGATATGTAGTTGAAAGGTCTGGCATAATAAACTCCTGTTTCCGGTTTCAGGTTCAAGTTGAGGTTTGCAACCGTCAACTTGGACCTGAAACGATTTTTATCCCTGCGCCATTTTTTCGTACATTTTCCAGCGGGTTTCGACATCCGCTTGCGCAAGTTTCAGCAAACGCTCCGCCGCCTCTTCGTTCGATTGCGTGAGCATGGTGTAACGCGTTTCGTTGTAGACGTACTTGTCAATCGGAATCGAAGGCGCTTTGGAATCGAGCAGGAATGGATTCTTGCCTTCCTTGACCAAAGTCGGATTGTAGCGGAACAGGGGCCAATGCCCGGCTTGCACCGCCAGTTTTTGCTGATCCAAACCTTTCGCCAGATCGAAACCGTGCGCGATGCAGTGCGCGTACGCAATGATCAGCGCGGGTCCATCGTAGGCTTCGGCTTCGAGCAACGCGCGGATCGTTTGCGCGTCGTTCGCGCCCATCGCGATGCGCGCGACGTAAATATTGCCATACGTCATTGCCAGCATCCCCAGGTCTTTTTTCGCCAGGGGCTTGCCGCCCGCCGCGAATTTGGCAACTGCCGCGCGCGGCGTGGACTTGCTCATCTGCCCGCCGGTGTTCGAGTACACTTCAGTGTCCAGCACCATCACGTTGACATTACGCCCGGACGCGAGCACGTGATCCAGCCCGCCGTACCCGATGTCGTATGCCCAGCCATCGCCGCCGATGATCCACACGCTCTTTTTCACCAGCACATCCGCGATGCTGATCAGTTCTTTCGCTTGCGGCGTATTGACCCCGCGCAATTTTTCTTTGAGCAATTGCACGCGCCCGCGTTGTTGCAAAATACCGGCTTCATTAGTTTGATCCGCATTGAGGATCGCCTCCGCAAGTTCCGCGCCGACGGTTGCGCTCGCCGCACGAAGCAATTCTGCGGCGTACTCCAAACGCTTGTCGAGGGTAAGGCGCATTCCCAGCCCAAACTCGGCGTTGTCTTCAAACAGCGAGTTGGACCACGCGGGACCGCGCCCGTCCCGGTTGGCGGTGTACGGCGTCGTCGGCAAGTTGCCGCTGTAAATCGAGGAGCACCCCGTGGCGTTGGCGATAATCGCGCGGTCGCCGAACAATTGCGTCACCAGTTTGATGTACGGCGTTTCGCCGCACCCGGCGCACGCGCCCGAAAACTCAAACAGCGGTTCGAGTAACTGCGAATCCTTCACCAGCCCCACGCTCAGTTTCGAGCGATCCAGATCGGGGAGTTGCTTGAAAAATTCCCAGTTGGCTTTTTCCGCTTCGCGGATCGGCAACACGTCCGCCATGTTGATCGCTTTGAGTTTGACTTCACTCTTGTTTTTCGCCGGGCACACTTCCACACAGAGCGAACAACCGGTGCAATCTTCCGGCGCAACCTGCAAGGTGTATTTCATCGTCGCGTAATCTTTCCAGCGCGCGGTAGTACTCTTGAATGTCGCCGGCGCGTTGGCAAGATATTTTTCATCGTAGACTTTGGCGCGAATGACGGCATGCGGACACACCAGCACGCACTTGCCGCACTGGATGCACGTCTTGTCGTCCCACACCGGAATTTCGAGCGCGATATTGCGGCGTTCCCATTGCGTCGTGCCGGTGGGATACGTGCCGTCCGCCGGCATCGCGCTGACCGGCAAGTCGTCGCCCAAACCGGCGATCATCGGCGCGGTCACCTTTTGCACAAAGGCGGGCGCTTGCGCCGGCACGGGCGGGCGCAGATCGAATTGGCTCGTGACCTGGGTCGGCACGCTCACGGGGTACAAATTCGCCAGCGTCTTGTCCACCGCTTCAAAATTCTTGGCGACGACGGCTTCGCCGCGCTTGCCATACGTTTTTTCGATGGCGTGCTTGATCGCGGCGATGGCTTCCTCGCGCGGCAACACGCCGCTGATGGCGAAAAAGCACGTTTGCATAATCGTATTGATCCGCGTGCCCATCCCAGTTTCTTTGGCGACGGCGTACGCGTCGATCACATAAAATTTCAATTGCTTGGCAATGATCTGTTTTTGCGCGAGGCGCGGCAGGCGATCCCACACTTCGTCCTTGCCGTACGGACTATTGAGCAGGAACACCGCACCCGGCTCCGCCGCCGCGAGCACATCCATCTTTTCGACAAAGTTGAATTGATGCACCGCGATAAAGTTCGCCGCGCGAATTAGGTACGACGAGTGAATCGGCTTGGGCCCAAAACGCAGATGCGAGGTCGTCATCGAGCCGGACTTTTTCGAATCGTAAACGAAATAGCCCTGCGCGAACGCGTCCGTCTCCTCGCCAATGATCTTGATCGAGTTTTTATTCGCCCCCACTGTGCCGTCCGCGCCGAGTCCGTAAAACATCGCGCGCACCATTTCGGGGCTTTCGGTCGAAAAGTTCGGATCGTAATCGAGCGACAGGTTGGTCACATCGTCTTTGATGCCGACGGTGAAATGATTTTTCGGCTGGGCGTGTTTCAGTTCATCGAACACGGCTTTGACCATTGCCGGCGTAAACTCTTTTGAACCCAGCCCGTAGCGACCGCCAATCGTGGGAATCGCGCGGCCGCTTTCGACGAGCGCCGTCACCACATCGAGGTACAGCGGTTCGCCCGCGCCGCCCGGTTCTTTCGTGCGATCCAGCACGGCGATCTTTTTTGTCGTCGCCGGCAACGCGTGGGCAAAATGCTCGACCGAGAACGGGCGATACAACCGCACTTTGATAAGCCCCAGTTTTTCGCCGCGCGCATTCAAGTACTCGACAGTTTCTTGCGCGACTTCGGCGCCCGACCCCATCATCACAAGCACGTGTTCCGCGTCCGGCGCGCCGACGTAATCGAACAGATGATATTGCCGCCCGACGAGTTGGGCAAAGCGATCCATCGTTTGCTGAACGATACCCGGCACAGCCAGATAATACGGATTGACCGTTTCGCGCCCCTGGAAGTACACGTCCGGGTTTTGCGCGGTCCCGCGCATCACCGGCGCATCGGGCGACAAGCCGCGCGCGCGATGCGCGCGCACGAGGTTGTCGTCAATCAGCGCGCGTAAATCCTCTTCGGCGAGTTGTTCGACTTTCATCACTTCGTGCGAGGTGCGAAAACCGTCGAAAAAGTGGAGGAACGGCAAGCGCGCTTGCAACGTCGCCGAGTGAGCGACGAGCGCGAGGTCCATCACTTCTTGCACCGAGTTGGAGCAGAGCAAAACCCAACCCGTTTGGCGCGTCGCCATCACATCGGCGTGATCGCCAAAGATCGAAAGCCCTTGCGCCGCAAGCGCGCGCGCGCTGACGTGAAACACGGTCGCGGTGAGTTCGCCGGCAATCTTGTACATATTCGGGATCATTAACAGCAGACCCTGGCTTGCTGTGAACGTCGTCGTGAGCGACCCGGTTTGCAACGCGCCGTGCACCGTCCCCGCCGCGCCGCCTTCGCTTTGCATTTCTTGGACGAGCGGCACCGTGCCCCAAATGTTCTTTTTGTTTTCGGAAGACCATTGATCCGCCCATTCGCCCATTGGCGACGATGGCGTGATCGGATAGATGGCAATCACTTCACTAACATGATGCGCGACATACGCCGCGGCTTCGTTTGCGTCTAACGTAACTTGTTTGCGTGGCATAATTGTGTCCTTTCCAAATTATTTGACGCGAAAATGCGCCAGCACCGGGCGATGGCTGGCGCATCCTCACGTGAGTTCCATAACCTATTTCATTATACCCCGTTTGAATTTTAACACAAAATTAACGCCGTCCAAAAAAGCTACCCGCAATGCTTGCCGACGAACGCATCGAGCGCGTGGAGATCGAACGCCGCGCCGTGCCCGCTGTACACGACGCGCGGATTGAGTGCGCGAATTTTGCACGCGCTGGCGCGCGCCACGCCAGCGTCTTCCCAGTACAGCGGAAACGACACGCGCACCAAATTCAAAATCGCATCGCCGACGAACAGCGCGCCATCATCGCCTAGCACGCTGATCGAGCCGGCGGTGTGCCCCGGCGTGTGAATCACGCGCGCGGCGAACCCGAACTCGCGGAGCGATTGCCCGTCGGCAAGCGCCACGTCCGGCGCGAATGTTTCGAGCGGGATGATCCCGCCGCAAGCACGCAACATTGCGCCGAGCGTTTCAGTCGCCGGGGTACGCCCCGGCGGAATTTTCAAACTGGGTGTCGCCGTAAGCCGCACGTCGCCGGGATGCATCGCCACCGGCGCGCCGGTGATGTGGCGCAAGGCGACGGCGCTCCCGGCGTGATCGATATGCCCGTGCGTGATCAGGATCAAGCGCACGTCGCCAGGCGCGCGCCCCAGGTTGCGAATCGCGTTGACGATGCGCCGCGCTTGGTGCGGCATCCCCGCGTCTACGACAATGACGCCGGCTGCGGTGACAATGAGGTGTGTGTTCGCAACTCCGGTGAATAGGGTGTGGATCTTCATAAGCTTTATTCGTACCGCAACGCGTCAATCGGATGCAAGCCGGCGGCGCGTGCCGCCGGATACAAACCGAAGAACAAACCGACCGCCACGGAAAATCCAACGGCGAGCGCGACGGAAGAAGGCGCGACGACAGTTTTGATCAACCCGGTCATATTCACGAGCGCGCCGATGCCCCCGCCCAGCAAAATGCCAATCGCACCGCCGGTCACACTCAACGTGATCGCTTCGATCAAAAACTGCGCGAGAATGTCGCGCCGCCGTGCGCCCACCGCTTTGCGGATGCCAATCTCACGCGTGCGCTCGGTAACGGACACGAGCATAATGTTCATAATCCCAATGCCGCCGACGAGCAGCGAGATCGCCGCAATCGAAGCGAGAAAGATCGTGAGAATGTCGGTGATCTGATTCAGTGCGCCGAGAATATCTTTTTGCGAAAGCACCGTAAAGTCATCTTGCTGGTACACGATCTTGTGCCGTTGCCGCAAAACCTGGGTGATTTGCGCCATCGCCACGTCCATCTGTTTTTCACTCGCGGCGGAAACGAGCACTGCCGACACGCGCGGCGCGCCTTGCGCGGTCTGCGCGGTCGTGCCGAATAACCGTTGCAGTGCGGTCGTGATCGGCACGAGCACAATGTCGTCCTGGTTGCCGCCAAAAAACGACGTGCCGCCTTTTTCCTGCATCACGCCGATCACGCGAAACGGAATCCGGTTGATCTTGATCGTCTGCCCCACCGGGTCCTGCGCGCCGAACAAGGTTTTCGCCGTCGCCTTGCCGAGCACGGCGACCCGCGCCACCGATTCGAGATCGCGCTGCTCGATAAAGCGGCCGCTCGCCGCGCGCCAATTGCGAATGAACAGGTAACTTGGCGTCGTGCCGTTGACACTCGTGTTCGTGTTGGTGCCGCCGCCGGTGATCTGCGCGTTGCGCGTGTATTGCGGCGCCACCGCCGCGACCGCCGGACAACACGCGCGGTCGGCGAGCGCGTTCGCATCGGCGAGCGTCAGCGTGGACGCGGAGCCAAAACCGCCGCGCACGCCGGAGTTGGACGCTTGTCCCGGAAACACAAACACGAGATTCGAGCCGATGCCTTGCACTTGCTCGGTGATTGCCGCGCCCGCGCCTTGCCCGACCGACAGCAACGCAATCACCGCGCCGACGCCGATGATGATGCCGAGCATCGTCAACATGGCCCGTAACTTGTTCGCGCCGAGCGCGCGAAACGATAACCGCACACTTTCAAAAATATTCATCGTCGTGATCCCGTCTTCTACCGCGGCGGTCCGAAAGATCCCAGGTTTTGAATCAACGAAATGATCACCGTTTGCCCTTCGTGCAGACCGCTGTACACTTCCGTCTCCTGCTCGTTCGCCATCCCCAGTTGCACTTGGATCTCTTCCGACTTGCCCGGCTCTTTTTGGATCACCACGTAACGTTTGTCGTTCGCCGCGCGCACCGCGCGATTCGGCACGAGGAGCACATCCGTTTTTTGCGCGACGACGATATTGGCGTCTGCGGTCATTCCAATTTTCAACGGCACGGCGCCCGGATTGACCGTCACCGTGACGACGTAATTCACGACGCCCTGCACCGTCGTCGCCACCGCCGCGACTTCGCTCACCGTCGCCGCAATGTTCGCGTCGGGGTACGCGTCGAGCGTGATCGTCACCGGTTGCCCAACAGCAATCTTGGCAATGTCCGTTTCGTCAATGTTCAACTTGATGTGCAACTCGGACACATCCGCAATGCCCAGCACGACACGCCCCGCCGGCACGAACGATCCCAGATCGAAATCTACGTGCGTCACCACCCCATCGAACGGCGCACGAATCAACGCGTCGTCCACACGCGCCTGCGCCAAATCGCGCGCCAGGCGCGCCTGTTCGACATTCGCCTGCGCGCTTTTGAGATCGTTGGGATTGGGATTCGTCAGGCGTTGCAATTGCGAACGTGCCTGCTCGACGTTTGCTTGCGCCTGTTTGAGCTGGCTATCGGTAGGAGTGATCTTGGCATTGTACAATGCAACCGCTTTTTGATAATCGAGCGTTGCCTGTTGCAACGCAAGCGCCTGCGGCGTCAATGCGCTGAACGGGTTGCTCGCGCCGCCGATGCGATCATAATCCGCTTGCGCACGCGCGACAGCGGCTTGCGCTTTGTCCAGATCGGTTTTCGCGATCACGAGATCGTTTTGCGCCGGCGCGCGCAACTGCGTAAGCGCGGCTTCGGCGGAGGCAACGCTTGCTTGCGCGGCAGTCACGTCTGCGACAACCGGACTTTTCAGTTGATCCAATTTGGCTTGCGCGGCGGCAAGATTCGCCTCCGCCTGCGCCAGCGCGAGTTCGAGCGTGCGCGGATCGAGCGCGGCGACGAGTTGATCTTTTTTCACCCGGTCGCCTTGCTTCACGCCAAGTTTGGTCAACGGACCCGTCGCGGTGAATGCCATTTGCGCTTCACGCATCGGACTGATCGCGCCGGTCGCACTCACTGTGGCGAGCAATGCGCCGCGGCGCACCGTCGCCAATTCGAGCGTGCCGAGATCAGCGGCCGGCGCAGTCAAGCGCGGCAGAAACACGCCCACTCCGATCACAAGCGCAATAATCACCGCGCCGCCAAGCAAAACAAAAGAACGTTTACCCAGAGTCATTGTCTTTTCCAATCCTTATCAAAATGGCTTGGGCAGTTCGTGTGCGCCCAAGCCATTTTACGAGCAAGCGGATTTCACGTCAAGCGAAATTTTCAGAGCCGCTTGACCCAATCACCCAACGCGGCGTTCACCGGTTCCGGTTGTTCGAGCATGACCGAGTGCCCCGCCTCGTCCACGAGCACGAGCACGGCGTTGGGAATTTGTTTTGCCAAGTAAACTGAAAATTTGGGCGGCGTCATTCGATCTTGCTTGCCGCACAGCACGAGCGTCGGCGCGGCAATCTGGCTGACGCACGCCAGCGCATCGAATTGATTGCACGCGATAAAATCGCCGTGCGCGATGCTTGGGGGGCACGCGCGAAATTCCGCTTCGGCGCGGCGGCGCAACTCGGGTGTGATCGCCGTGTACGAATACGCGATCACGTACGCGGCGATCTCATCGGGATGCGTGAGGATTCCCGCGAGGATGTCTGGGTGGACGCGCAAGCGCGCGCCGGTGCCGATCAAGCCCAAGCCGCTCACTCGCCCGGGGTGCGTGAGGGCGAGCGTCTGAGCAATCGCGCCCCCCATCGAGTGACCGACAATCACCGCGCGCTCGAACTGCAGCGCGTCCAGCACGCCCAGCACAAGATCGCGGTACGCGTCCAGCGTGTCACACCCCGGCGGATCGGAGCGGCCATGACCGGGCAAATCAAGCGCGATGACGCGCCCGACATCGCCAAGGGCGCGTACCTGCAAACTCCAAACGAGATGATTGCCCGCCGCGCCGTGAATCAACACGATGGGCAGACCACGCTTGCCATGCGCGCTATAGAAAATCCGGCGTTCACCGATCTGGACGAAAGGCATGGGCACCTCCGAGGAGAGCAAGTCGGGATCGGCAAGAGTATAACACTGGGACAAGCACAGGTCAAACGCAAGAATGAATCACATGAGCGCGAAGCATGTTTACGCGAAAACCGCCATCGCAAGCATCCTTCGCCCACCATTCAAAATTTCGGCTCACGCCTTTTTGATCTCTGCCACAAAGCGTTCGGTGATCGCGCGCGGGCGCGTGATCGCGCTTCCCACGCACACTGCCCACGCGCCCAATGCAAGCGCGCGCGCCGCTTGCGCCGGCGTTGAAATCTTCCCTTCGGCGATCAAGGGCACGCGCAAATGCGCCGCCAATTTTTTGATCAGTTCGAAATCGGGTCCGGGCAAATTGCGGCTGTACTCGGTGTATCCGGCGAGCGTGGGCAAAACGGCATCCGCGCCGACTGTTGCCGCAAACAATCCTTCCTCGAAGGTCGAGACATCGGCAACAACGAGTTTGCCGGTTTTTGCTTTAACCTGCGCGATGAACTCGGCGACGCTCAAGCCGTTGGGGCGCGGGCGTTGCGTCGCATCGAGCGCGATCACATCCGCGCCGGCGTTAGCGATTTGAATCGCGCAGTCGAGCGTCGGCGTGATGCGAACCTGAAAGTCGGGAATGTCGAATTTGTAAATCCCGATGATCGGCACATTCACTGCCGCGCGAACTGCGGCAATGTCGGCGGGCGCATCGGCGCGAATGCCGACCGCACCTCCCAGGATCGCCGCGCTCGCCAACGCCGCCATGATCGCCGGCGAGTTCATCGGGTCGTGGGCGCGGTCGGTTGCGTCAGGTTGGCACGAAACGATGAGACCGCCGTGTAATTTTTCAAGAATGGGATGAACGTTCATTGATTCCTTTTGAATGGACGACCGACGGCAAACCGCCGACCGCCACCAATCACTTTGCGGCGGTCGGTTGTCAGCGATCTGCCGGCAACTCAATCACGCGACTCTCGCGTGCCGATGCTTCCGCCGCAAACGCCACACGCATAATTTCGCGCCCGTACGCGCCGGAGATCGGCGGCGCGCTGTCGCGTTCCAACGCGTCGAGAAACGCGCGCCACTCGCCGACAACCGCTTCGTGCATCCAATCGCGCAATCCCGATCCTGGGATCGTGTGCCATGTTTCATCGCGCCCAATCGCCACGCCGGTCACGTAATCCATCTGCAACATTCCGCGCGTGCCAATCACGCGCGTCGAGTGATCGGTTACACCGGTTGCGTAACCGACGCTGACAATCGTCCCCAGCGCGCCGTTGGCGTACTGCAATGAAATCATCCCCGTGTCGTCCGCCGCTTGATCGTGAAAGCGTGTCGCAAATTTGGCACACACCCGCGACACCGGACTGTTCACGAGCCAGGTCAGGCGATCCAAACAATGGATGCCGGCAGTGAGCCACATGCCGCCGCCGGTGGCACGATCCCGGTGCCACTCGCGCCGATTCGGTTCGACCCAGGTTTTTGCCATCGTGCTGACGCCCAAAACGATTTCGCCGATTTCGCCGGACGCAAGCACTTGTTTGGCAACCTGATACGCACGCGCGTAATGATTGACAAATCCGACCATCAACGTCACATTCGCCTTTTTCGCCGCGGCTACAATCCGATCACATTCTTCCAAATTGGGAGCCATCGGTTTTTCGAGCAGGATGGGTTTGCCGGCGCGCGCGGCATGTTCGGCGATTTCGGTGTGCAAGTGGTGCGGCGTGGCGATGACGACAACCTGCACTGCCGGATCGTTGAGCAAATCCTGGTATTGGGTGTACCCGCGTCCGCCGAATTGCCGGACAAATTCGCCGAGCGCGTGCGCGTTGGTGCGCGACGCGGCGACGAGTTTAGCGTTTTTCAATTCCGCAATCGCGCGTGCGTGCGTTTCGCCAAACGACCCCGCGCCGATGATTCCGATTCCAAACATCAATTTCTCCGATCAATTTATGGGACGCCGATTGCCGCAGACAACCGCAGGTCAATAATTTTTCTATCCGCGTTTGTCTGCGTTCGTCCGCGTTCCCTCCGAATTTTTTAATCCTTGCCACGCCAATTCTGCCGCGCCGATCAAATTGGCGTGCGTGCCCAACAGCGCCGGCACAATCGGTGTGGCGCACACCGAACCTTGCGCGCGGGCGCGCGCGACGCGGCGCACCTCGGCAAAGTAGGTCTCGCCGATTTGCGCGACGCCGCCGCCGACGATGATTATATCAGGATTGAACAAATTTAGGAATGACGCAATGCCAACGCCAAGAAAATATGCGCCGCGTTGAATCACCTGCGCGGCAATCTCGTTTCCGTTTTCCGCGAGTGCCGCAATTTCTTTCACGCCAAATCCTGGGTCGAGCGATTCAGCGTTCGCGCGTTTCCTGTACTCGGCAATCAACGCAAGCGATGCCGCGTGCGCTTCGAGGCAACCCGCGCCGCCGCACGTGCATGGTTGTTGTTCGGTGAAATCGACGATGATGTGTCCGAGTCGGCCGGCGAAACCGTACGCGCCGCGATAAATTTTTTGATCGAGCACGATGCCGCCGCCGATGCCGGTGCCAACGACAACACCGATGACGTGCTTGCGCCCGCGCCCCGCGCCGAACATCGCTTCGCCGAGTGCCATTGCGTTGCCATCATTGTCCACGAACGCCCTCAGACCCAGCGCCGCTTTGAGGCGCGCGCGCACTGGCATGCCCTGCCAACCCGGGATCGTTGCCGTCGCGTAAACAATCTCGCCTTCGTGCCCCACGTCGCCGCCGGTCGAAACGCCAATCGCGTTCGGCGCGATCGCGCTCGCCGCAATAATCGTGTGCGCGAGTTCGATCACGCGGCACATAATCGCGTCGCCGCCTTCAATGCCTAGTGTCGGGCGCGTTTGCTGCTGTTCGATGCGCCCATCGGGAAACGCCATCGCGCCGGCAATTTTTGTGCCGCCGATGTCAATCACTATAACCGGCTCACGCTTCATTTTGTTTTTTGTCATTTCTCGTCCGCACGTTCGATCACCAACGGCTTGCAAAATTTTGCTTCGTCCTGAACCGGATAATCGGTGCGATAGTGTGGTCCGCGACTTTCCATGCGCACAAACGCCGATCCCAGGATGCTTGATGCGATGCGCGCCATTGCCGGCAAACCGAGCGCAATCGCAAATTCACCGGGCGAACGAAAGCCAATGCGCCGTGCCTCGACCTGGATTTGCGCGATTTGTTGTTGCGCGGCAAGTAAACTCAACGCCGAGCGATCTAGCATCGCCTCACGCCACATCGCATCTTGCAATCGTCGTCGCAGTTCCATTGCCAGCAGACCTTGATCGCCGCGCGCGCGCAATTGCTTGACTCGCGCGACGTGCTCGGTAATTTGAGCGCGTCGCAATTCGCGCGCACTCGATTCACGCGCACACTGCACCGCCGCGCGCGCGGCGCGCACACCGAATACTTGCGCGCTCGCAAATTGATTTCCGCCGATGCGATTTGCGCCGTGCATTCCGCTGGCAATCTCGCCGCACGCAAACAAATTTGCCACGCCGGTCGCGCCATCCGCATCAATCCAAATGCCGCCGTTGCACGCGTGCGCGCACGGCGCAATCTCAAGCGGTTGCGAAAAATTCACGCCATTCATTTCCGCCCACCCGCGCCACTTGTTCGCAATCGTTTGCGAAACCTCAAGCGGAGTGATGCCGGAAAAATCGGCGGAGACAGTGCGCCCTGCGCGCAATTCGTTTTGCAGTGCGAGATCGAATTGCGCGGCAGGGTTGTTCCAGGTGAACGGTCCGGTTTTCGCGCGCGCGTCGAGAATGTCCAACGCATCGGCAAACAATTCGTCACCGGCGCTGTTGCGGATTTTCGGATGCAGGCCCAGGAATGCTTCGGCGAACGTCGCGTGCGGATGTTGGGTCATGCCCAGGATGACCTGGAAAAATTCCATGTTGACGAGTCGCGCGCCGAGGTCGAGCGCAAACACGTGGCACGCGCCGGTGAGATCGGGCGTGTTGAGGTTGTGCAGGAAAAGATCGTTTGGTCCGCCCGAAGCGAGGATGACCGCGCGTGCGCGAACAACGGTGATCGTGCCGTCGTTGTCCACGAGGATCGCGCCATCACATTGCCCGGTCTCGCCGAGTAACGCGACGACCTGGGTTTGCTCGCGCACCGGGATGCGGCGCGATTCGATTTGCCGGCGAAACGTCGCGCGCAAATTTTCCGGATTCATCGCGAGTGCGCCGCGTGTTCCGCGCCCGTGATCGTTTACGTCGAGTTTCATCAGACGCGACATCAACGTAAACTCGACGCCGATTTTTTCGAGGTCACGATAACGCGCGGGCGCGTCTTCGACGAGAATGCGCGCGAGGCGTTCGTCAGTGAGACCTTGCCCCGCGCGCAAAATATCGGCAAGGTGCGCCTCAGGTGTGTCCGCTTCACCGTTGATACCGAGACCCGCCGTGTAGCCGCGTCCCCAGGTCAAGCGAATCGGGTGAAAGCTCGAACCGGTCGCAACGAAATGTCCCTGGGTTACGAGCAACACACTCGCGCCGAGATCGTGTGCCTCGATTGCGGCGCGACAGCCGGCAAATCCCGCGCCAACGATGAGGACATCTGTTTTGATTACGCGTTGTTCCATTCTCGAAATTACTTTTTACGAAAGATGAAAGATGAAGAAATCTTCATTCATCTTTCATCCTTCATCTTTCATCTTTTGAATTTACATCGCCGCGAGATCGAAAAAGCCCTCGGCTTGGAGTGCGGCGCGCAGTTCGGCGCGTCGCGCTTCGGGAAGCGCGAGGTTGGGCGTGCGCGGATTGCCGCAATCGAAACCCAGGAATTGGAATGTCGTTTTGAATGCGCCCTGGAAACCAAAACGAATCCAGGTTGCAATCGGACGATTCAATTTTTTCTGAAGATCGAGCGCGTGCGTGTAATCGTTCGCTTTGAATGCGCGGTGCAATTCGCGGAATGTGCCGGACATCAGGTTTACCGTCGAGCCGATGTTCGCCGTCGAGCCGAACATTAGCGCGAACAAGAGTTGCTCGTCCATGCCGGCGAAAATCGTCCAGCCGGAATTTTTGAGCGCGACGAGTTGTTGCAGTTCATACATATTCGGACCGGTGTATTTTGTGCCGGCGAGATTCGGCAGGTGAATCAAATCGCGCAACAACGCAACCGCATCGCGCGTGCCGCCGAACAAGTACGGAAAGAACGGCAGTTCGGGAACCGCGTTCGCAATCGCTTCATAGTACGGCACGATGCCGCGTTGATCGTACAACACGGGCGGCAAAATGCTGCTCACTGCCGCCGCGCCGTTCGCGCGCGCGTGATGCGCGAGTCGAATCGCATCGCCGACTGCCGCCGCGCCGACATGCACGAGCAACGGCACGCGCCCGTTGGTGCGTTTCGCGACGGTTTCGACGATGAGTTGGCGTTCCTCAACGGACATGAACGCGCCTTCGCCCGTACTGCCGCAGAGATAAAATCCGTTGACTTGCTTGCCCAACAAATAGTCCACCAACTCGTTCACAACTGCCACGTTCACTTGATTGTCGCGCGTGAACGGCGTGACGAGAGCGGGAATGGTACCGGTAAATGTTTGCATCTTTCCTCTATTGAATTTGGAAGTTGGACGTTGGAAGTTGGATGTTGGAAAACACTTATCCAACATCCAACTTCCAATTTCTAATTTCTATAACAACGTCCTGGGATCGAGCGCGTCGCGCAGACCGTCGCCGATAAAGTTGACGCATAGGACGGTCAGTACAATCAGCAAGGCGGGCGGCATCCACATCCAAGGCATGTTGCTCAGGACTTGGAGTTCGCGCGCGGGCTCCAACATATTGCCCCAGGTTGAAGTGGGCAGGGGCACGCCCAAGCCGAGAAAACTCAAGCCGGCTTCGGTGAGGATTGCCAAGCCGACCGAGAAGGCGGCTTGGGCGACGACGGGCGCGAGGGTGTTCGGCAAAATGTGTTTGAAGATGATGCTCAAGTTGTCCACGCCGATACAGCGCGCGGCTTCGACGTAAACGCGCTCCTTTGCCGCGAGAAATTCCGCGCGCACCAAACGCGTGACGCCGGTCCAACTGACCGCGCCGATGATCACAATGACATTGATCAACCCGGGGCCGGTGAACACGGCAAGCGTCATCATCAACACGATGCTGGGGAACGCCATCACGATATCGGTCAAGCGTTGCAGAACCATGTCTACCCAGCCGCCGTAAAAACCGGAGAGCGCGCCGAATACAATGCCGACGCTCAACGAAATCAACGTTGCCGCAAGCCCAATCAGCAACGACACTTGACCGCCGTGAATCAAGCGGCTCCACATATCGCGCCCGATGCGATCCGTGCCGAGCCAATGTTCGGCGGAGGGCGGCTTGCTGGCATTGCCCAAACTCATCTTGTCCGGCGGGTACCCTTGCAAGAAATCCGCGCCGACGGCGAGAACAATAATGACGAGCAACACGCCAACGGAGAACATGGCGAGGCGATGTCTGCGAAAGCGGCGAAGCGCACGGCGCATGGGCGATTCGATGGGGCGCATAGTCGTTACGGAAGTGGTTTGCATCAATTCACCTCGTTAACTGTAGCGGATGCGCGGATCGACATACGCATACGTAATATCGGTTAGCAGATTCGTAAGCAAAATGACCGATGCGCTGATGAGGTTCATGCCCATAATCAACGGATAGTCGCGCGACATGACGGCATCCAAATACAACGTGCCCATGCCGGGCCAAGAAAAAATCGTTTCCATAAACACCGCGCCGACGACGAGACTGGGCAAGCTCAGACCAATGGCGGTGATCACCGGCAAGAGTGCGTTGCGTAATGCGTGGACGTTAATGACGCGATTTTCGCGCAATCCTTTCGCGCGCGCATTCGAGACGTAATCTTGTTTCAATACTTCGAGCAAACTGAAACGCGTGTACCGCATAAAACTGGCAAGATAGTTGAGACTGAGCAAAGCCGCCGGCAGGATCGCGTGATAGAGCGTGTCAAGAATCGAGGTCTCTTTGCCGATCGTGCTGATGCCGCCCGCCGGAAAGAGCGGAATCTTGAGCGCGAAAACATACAAACCGAAAATGCCAACCACAAAGGCGGGCATGGCAATGCCGAGGAATGAAAAAGCGGTTAGCGCGTAATCCCACACTGAATATTGCCGGACGGCGGTAAAAACGCCCAGCGTAATGCCGATGCTCGCGCCGATGAACAACGCTATCCCAGCAAGTAACATGGTGTTTTGCAAACGCAACCAGATTACCGGGCCCACCGGATCGCCGTTTTTAGTGCGGTACCCAAAATCGCCGGTCAGCGTTTGCGCGAGCCACTTGACGTAGCGCACCGGCAAGGGCTGGTTCAACCCAAGCCGCTCGCGCACGATTTCCATTTGCGCTGGATTGCTTCCCAAATCGGGACTAACATAGAATGCGGCGGGATCGCCGGGGATGAGGTTGATGAGGATAAAGACGACGATGGTTACGCCCAGCAAGACCGGGACAATGACGAGCAACCGTCGCAAAATATATTGTGTCACCGCAAACCTCCAGAGTTGCCGGCGGGTTGATCACCCGCCGGCAAAACACGTTAGAAACTTACGGTGCAATCGTCCAGGTTTGGGCTTTGTCTTCGTACGACGAACTGCCGGACGACACCCACAAAAAGTTGCCGGCTTTGACGCTCACCGCGCCATAACGATTGGCAACCCACAGTGGGATTTCATACGCGTTCTGATTCATCACGCCGCATAGCAACTTCATGTTTTTGATATAGTCGGCATCGGTCAGGGCGCTTTCGGCGGCAAGGATGTACTCGGGCACTTTCGGATCCTCAATCGCGCCCCAGGCTTTCTTATCCTTGGTTTGATCGCTTGCCCACCAGGGTTGGCGGCCCGATTGTCCGTAGAGAATTGTGATGCCGCGATACGAGATGGGCCAGCCCTCGCCGGTGTAGAACTGGGCGTTGTACGCGGGCGTGTCCATAATCTTGAACGTTACTTTGACGCCGACTTGGGCGAGGAATTGTTGGACGGCTTGCATCGCGTCTTTTTGGTTCTGCGCGGTATAGTACGTCCAAATCTCCAGCGTATCGTTCGCGTTCCAGTTGGCTTCCTTCAAGAGTTGTTGCGCTTTGGCGGGGTTGTAATCGTACTTGTTCGCATCCGCGGGCCACATGTTCTTGTCGGGCAAGCCGCACACGGGCACATACGCCGCGCCCAGGAAAATTTCCTTGACGATGGACGCGCGGTCAATCGCGTACCAGAACGCCTGGCGCACGCGGACATCTTGCAAGCGTTTGTCGCGCAGGTTGAACGCGAGATAGTTGGGCACATACGACGGCGTTTCGAACGTTGTGAAAGCTTTGTTAGTTTTCAGGCGCGCCGCCACGTCGTTCGCCACATAGGTGAATTGGATTTCGCCTTTTTCCAGCGCGATGCTCGCCGCAGTTTCGTCCGCGAGATAACGGTTGATCAAGTGATCGAGTTTGGGTTTACCGTTCCAGTAGTATTCGTTTGGAACGAGGTCCATGTATTGATCTTTGACGTACTTGAAAATCTTGAATGGTCCGGTGCCGACCGGACTGGCGAGGAACCAATCGCTCTTCGCCAATTTCGCCGGGTCTTGATCTTTCAACACGGCTTTGGGAAGCATATAAGCGATGGTGAGATTGTACGGCAGTTTCGCGTCGGAACGCATCAAGGAAAATTCGATGGTCAGCGGATCGGTGATCTTGATGCCGGTGATTTCTTTGGCTTTGCCGTCAATGTAATCTTGCGCGCCAACGAGGTTGCCCTTCAAGCCGGGTTCGTTGCGCCAGCCAAAGTTGGGGTTGTACGCGAGTTCAAAGGTGAATTTCACATCGTCGGCGGTGAACGCACTGCCATCGTGCCATTTCACATTCGGGCGCAGTTTGAACGTCCACTTGGTTGCGTCTGCGTTCGGTTTCCATTCCAATGCCAGTTGGGGCACCAAGCCGGTGAACTGATCGTTAAAGCTTAGCAGGGGCGACCAGATTTTCATCAACCAGGTTTGCCCAGCCGTTTGATCGTACGGGCGCGATTGCGGGTGCCCAGCGGGTCCCACGTCGAATGCGCCGATCAGCGTGCCACCGGCGGATGCGGCGGGCGCGGCTGTGGGTGCGGGTGCCTTGGTCGGTTCAGGTGCCTTGGTGGGTTCCGGCGCTTTGGTTGCGGCAGGTGCGGCAGTTGCAACCGGTGCGGCAGTTGCCGGAACAGCAGTTGGTTTCGGTGCTTCAGTCGATTTCGGCGCGGCGGTCGGTGGAACCGGCGTCGCGGTCGGGGCTGGCGTGCATGCGGCAACAACAAGCACCACCACGAGCACAGCCAGCAGAACATGCAAGTACTTCATTGTTCTCCTCCAGAAATTTTGAATCGGTTGCATAATTGGTCGCGCGAAATGGATTTGATGTTCTTCGCATCACCCCCTTACCTGGAACTGGTTATAAACTTGCATAAATGATCCAATTATAGAGACTGGAGCGCCACCACCGATTTGTAAACCACAAATTTCACTGATTGCGCAGATTTTAATTTTTTATTCGTGAAATCTGTTTCCTGTGGTTGTTAATCCAGATTCGGTTGTGATGCTACACTACTCAATTGTGTTTGATCTAGACAAGAAACAGAATGGCAACTCCGGCGAAGGCAAGCAGGGTGCCTATGATGGATTGCCAACCGATTTTTTCCTTAAAGACAAAATAACTGATCGGCAGAACGATCACGGGCGATAAAGCGATCAAGGTACTCGCGACGCCAACATCCGCAAGTTGCACCGCTAGTAAAGAAGCCGATACCCCCAAAAGCGGGCCTACCAACGCGCCCAGTGCAAGCAGGTAAATCGCCTTGGGACTCTTGCGTAATGTCATCAATGTTGGACTTGCCTGATTTGCAACAAATGTCAACAGCCAGGTGAGTGTCGTTGCCGCCAGTATCCTAATGGCACTGGCGCGGAAGGGATCAAAACTTCCCGCCATGCCTTGCTTCGAAAGAACCAATCCCGCGGCTTGCCCCAATGCTCCCAACAAACCGAAAAGCACGCCACGCGTTGTATGTCCATGTGGAGTGTTCGGAGATTCTTTATGTGACCAAACGACCCCGCCGATCCCAGCCAGCGCCAGAACAATTCCTAGGATTTGCAGTTGGGTCAAGGTCTCGCCAAAAAAGATCCATGCCATTGCCGAACCAAAGATCGGCGCTGAACTCAACAACAAACTGCCCAAGCGTGGACCAACCGCCGCATAGGACTGGAACAAGAAAGCATCGCCGAGCGAAAGCCCAATCACCCCGGAAAGACTCAGCCACATCCAGTGCGATGATTCCGCCGAAAATGGCAACGGTTCGCGAAAGAGGATCAAATTGAGCATACCGAGAAAGACTAACCCGAATAGCAAACGCACACGATTCGTGACTTGGGAACCCACCATCCGGCTCGCGGTGCCAAAGATCAGTGCGGTTAATGCAAAGCAAACTGCGGTCACAAGCGCCGCCAACTCACCAACCAAATTCATCTAGGCAATACCTTTCAATTCAATTTCCCTCACCCAAAAATTCACCCTACGCTCTAGTTCTGATATTGACGCAACAACGCATGGGCGTGTTGAACACTCGTCGGTTTGATCGTGAGATTCGCACCGCGCGGAAATCGGTGTGCGATGGTGGATGCGCGCAATTCGTTTTCGGGCACAGCCAATCGAAGCAGGGCAACACGTTGCAATTGCGCTTGCGCGTACAACGCATCAAGGTCGTTCATCTCTGGATTGCCAAAATCGAGCGAGCCCAGGTTTGGAATTTGCAACAGATTGCCAACTTGATGCGAACCGCGTCCGCAAAAATGCACGGCGACGCCCAGCTCTTGACCGAGTTGTTGATCGAACGGCAGAACGACCTCGCGGTACATTTTCGGCGAGAGATTGATCATTGAATCATCACGCACCAACACATTGCCCTTGACCGCAACGGCGTGTTGATAACAATAGCCCGCGCCGAGATCGCCTTTGGTTTTGGCGACGAGCACGCGATACACCGCGATCATCTGCGCGGTGATGCGCGCGAGCCAATGGCGAATCAATCCTGGACCGTCATAGAACACCGGATAAATCGCCGAGCCAAACAATAATTCCGCGATGCTGAATGGACCTTGCAAATCGGGCATTGTGAATTGGAACGCAGCGCGACAATTCGGATAATCCTTCAACGCATCCGCAAAATAATCGTACTGTTCGAGCGCGCGCGGCACGAGCCCCGAATGCACGTCGGGCAATGGCGCATCCGCGAGCGCACGCAATTTTTCAACGTCGCCGAGCGGCATGACCCAGGGCGGATTATTTTCGACGAGCCGCACCTCTGCGCCGAACTGCGAAGAGAGGATGCCAATGCCCAGGTTCGGACGCAAACAGTACGGCGCGTCGTCGCGCAAATCCACCGCGTGATAAATCGAGGTGAACCCGATCAATAATTCGTTCACCATCATTTTCGCTGGGTCGGCGAATGCCTCGGCGTACGGATACGGCGTGAATTGCGTTCCCTCGTACGGCAGATAAAACACAATCGGCGCACGATCTACGTTTGCATAATCGAGCGCGGCGCGATTGCGTGCGCGCGCGCGCGCGACGTGCGCGAGATCAATCCGCGGTTCGAGGTCATCAAGAATTTGGCGAACGAGTGAATCGGGCTGGTTCATTTTTCAATCTGCAACGGATACGTGCCGAATTTTTTTGCCGTTTGTGCCATCGCCCACACATTCGCGCCGCACACATCGGCTTCGATGTTGTGCACGCTCGCGAGCACGTAACCGCCACCTGGCGCGAGATCGCGCAAACGCATTTTCACTTCGGCTTGGACATCTTGCGGCGAGCCGAACGGCAAAACGTGTTGCGTATCAATCGCGCCCCAAAATGAAATGTCTTTGCCAAACTCGCGTTTGAGCCGCGCCGTGTCCATATCTTTCGCGGCGACCTGGACTGGATTGAGAATGTCCACGCCGATTTCGATGAGATCGCGCACGGCATAGTACACCGAGCCGCAACTGTGAAACCAAATTTTTGCGTGCGTCTTGCGCTTGATCACCTCGATCAATTTTTTCAATCGTGGCTTGATCAGCGTGCGAAACATTTTCGGCGAAATGACGGGACCCGATTGCATCGCAACGTCGTCCTTGAACGCGAACACGTCGAGGTACGGTCCGATGGCATCGAGCAGAGTCGCCGCAATGTCGCACTCGATGGCGAGAATGCGTTCCATCAATTCTTCCGCAAACAGCGGTTGCAAAGCCAGGTCTTCCAAGAATGTATCAAACCCGCGCACCATTTGCGCGCGTTCGAGAATGTGTCCCGAAATTTCGCCCAGGATCGCGTACTGCGTTTGCTCGCGCAGTTGCTTGGCGCGTTCCGCCAGCCCGATCACGCGGTGCGGGTCTTTGCCGTCGGGGAACGGGTACTTGACCAAATCTTGCATCGTCGCGTGGCGAAGCGGGTACTCGCTGATGTTATAACAGGTCGCGCCTTCGGGACGATGATAGGTAATGCCCCAGGGATCAATCAAAGTGTCATCTGAAATAATTTTCGTGCCGTTCTTTGGACCACCAACGCGAATGCCGCGCACGTCTGCGCCGAGCATTTCCAAAACATGCTCGGATGGTTGCGCGAGTTGTCCGACCAAATCCCACAACTCGATTTTTTCGGTGATGCCGAGATGCGCGAGCAAACTCGCGTACGCATCCACGTGAATCGCGGTGGGACCGCAACTACCAATGTCAATCGGCACACGGTCGGGTTCGCGATGATCGAGTGCCGTTAAAATTCGTTCGCGAGAGTTCATCGAGATTTCTCCCTACGGTCGAAATGACAATCACAATTTGCCGTACCGCCGCGCCGCATCGCGAAACGCAATTAAATTTTCGTACGGCGTGAGCGGCGAGGTGTTGCAACTCGATCCAAAAAGAAAGCGGCGCTTGTCGCCCATCGAAGCGAACGCATCGCGCACGTACGCATCGAGTTCGGCGGAGGCGCTTTCGCCGCGTAACTCTTGTTGATGCGCCGCCATCCCGCCGCACACGATGAAATTCGGATTGATCTGATGTGGCTCATCCAAGCGCCAATCGCCAAGCGGCGGCGGCGCTTGCCCTTCGAGGCAATCCACGCCCGCTTCGACAAACAAGGGCGCGAGCGCCTTGAGTTTGCCGCACGCGTGCAGGAATAAATATTTGCCGCGCGCGTGAATCATCTCGGCTTGCTTTTTCAAAACAGGCAAACAAAATTCGCGGAACCAACGCGGCGGATAAAACTGCGTGTCCACATTGTCAGCCACTTCATAGACTAACACGTCCGGCAAATCAATCACTTGCTCGAGATACTCGAGACAATTTATTTCGTGGATGCGCGCGAGTTCACACATCTCGTCGCGATGGTCAATCACGAAATAACTCGCGTTCTCTTGCCCGGCGAGCCAGTGAAATTTTTTGAGCGGCGTTTCGAGCAGTTGAAAAATCACCGTGCCGTCGTCGCCGATCAAATCCATGCCGCGTTTGAGCGCATCGAGGTCGGGGCGCGTGACGGTGTGCTCGACCAGGTAACGAATCGCGGCATACTCGTCCCAGGTTTTCCACCAACGCTCTTTTTCAAACGGCGCGCCGGTTTCGCGTTCGTACTGCCACGTGTGCGTCAGCGTACCGAACGGCGTGGCGACGCGCTCGCGGCGCATCGAAAATTGCTCGAACCAGGTGAACCCCGCCCACACGCGTTCGCGTCCCAGAGCGTCGCCGCCCGTTTCGAGCGCGTAATCGCAATCGCGGTACGATACGGTGCGCACGTCGCCTTCGAATTTGGAAAAAATATCCGCGCCCATCGCGCGCAAAACCCGCACGGGGTGATCGTACGTCTGCAGTGAAGCGGGCAGGGTGTTTTTGAATTCGTTGACGTAGAACCATTGCCAAATGTTCGGCACGAATGGCACATGATCGGCGAGTTCGCCTCGGAGTGTGGTGAGGATGCGTTCTTTGCCGTTCATGATTTTTTCGATCC